>CAXNDN010000050.1:0-6167 GCA_964201295.1 Candidatus Planktophila sp.
TCTGATGCATCTGATTTATTGGTACCGATTACACCAGATGGGCCACGCTTGGCCCAGCCAACGACAAAGAGATTTTCCTCAACGCGGCCATCGGTGTTTACAACCTTGCCATTTTCGTAAGGTATCCCGGGGATGCTGGCTGCTTCGTATCCAATAGCTGTAATTACTAAGCCACATTTAACTGTGAACCGCTCATCACTTCCGGTCTTTTGGAATACAACTTCTTCTACTTTATTGGAGCCTTTTATTTCAACTGGCGTTGCTAAGAATTGAAATTTCATTGTGCGTTCGTGGCTCGTCGCGTCTTTCTCAGATATTAAAAGCATGGCATCAAGATTGCTCTTAGTATCTTTCTCAATTGCATCTCCAGCACGAACCATTGCTGCCTCAATATCTGATTTAGTGATCAGAACATTTGTATGTTCTAGTTTGGGAAGTTCGCGAAGTTCAGGTGAGGTAAATGCGGCGTGTTCGGGACCGCGCCGTGCACTAATTAATACTTCGCGAATTTTTGAGCCTTTAAATGCAGCGATCGCATGATCTGCGGTATCTGTCGGATCTAATTCACTTGGTTCCAGGGCCAACATACGCGCCACATCCATCGCAACATTGCCTGCGCCGATGACAATTGCGGTTTCGCAATCTAGCGGCACTTCTACGCTATAGAAATCAGGGTGGGCGTTATACCAAGGGACAAATTCAGCCGCGGATATTGATCCCGGCAGATCTTCCCCGGGAATACCAAGTTTTTTGCCCACGGCGGAACCGGTTGCAATCACCACAGCGTCATACATATCTTGCAGCTGTTCGATTGAGAAATCGGTACCGAGTTCTACTCCACCGAATAGACGGAAATTTCCAGCTGTCGCTACTTTCTCAAATACCTTCGATACCGTTTTAATCTTTGGGTGATCCGGTGCCACACCACTGCGAACCAATCCCCAAGGGGTCGGTAGTCGCTCGATCATATCTATCGTGAATTGCAATTCTTCGCTTTGCAAATTCTGTAAGGCTTGAGCTGCAAAGTATCCAGCTGGACCTGCGCCAACGATTGCTACTTTATAAGACGCCATAGTTCAGTCTATTCATATGCGATGCAAAATTACAGCTTTCCAAAAATAAATTTGTACAAATTTTTTGTTCCAGCAAATTTATGGAAATTCTTAAAAACGAAAGCTGTTCGAATTAGTGGGGCAGTAAAACCAAAAACTCTTTGGAATACCATCGCACGAGCCCGCAAATCTGGCTCTGACCCCCAGCGACTTCCTGAACTATCTTCAGAGTGGCTGGCAATCGTAATTGGCAAGAAAGTAGCAGACCCGCCGGCCTTGAGCAGATCGGTAATAAATATGTATTCATCACCCAAGTAATTCTCTGCGCCTGCACCGAAATTCTCGTCGAAGGTAACTCTCTTACTTCTTATGCTATCTACTCGCACGATCATTTCGATTGTTCCCGCTTTGGCAGAGTTAAATCTCGTTAATTTCTCTTCTCTCGTTGGATAAGCCTTACGCAGCGCTCCATCAGCATCAATAACTTGGGCAAGAACTAGATCACAATTCGGATTAGCTTCTAAGTAAGAAACCGCAGACTCTATTCCTTTACTGATAAATGCGATGTCATCGTCAGCAAATAATAAATACTTGGTTTTTACCTGCTTTAAGACCAGATTTCTACTCTTTGTAACGCCTTGATCCTCTGATTTTATATATTGGAAATCGAAATTGGTCGGCAAATCAAATTCTACTTTTTGAGGATTTTGGATAGAGATGAATACATCGTGCGGCAGATCCACTTTAGGCGGCGCTATATTATTTAAACGATCGGCAAGAGTGGAATATCCAATCGTAAGAAGTTTCTCTTGCATCAGATCTGATTCCTATTCGCTGTTTGTACGCGCTCTAGCAAATCTCATCAACGCAGTTGAGACATTGGAGAAATTAGAGTTCTGCATTTTCAAACCGAAGAAGAGGACGATGGTATTCGAGGTGTTAATTCCACCAATATAGCTGAGATAAATTAAGACGCCCAAGAGAATCAACATCGCAATTCCAGATATGAGTATGCCTATTTCCCCTGATTTTATTCGAGTGCCAATTCGCACAGCATTTGTAATCTGCTCCTTATTCTTTCTTGCGATTACAAAACCGCGTTGAGCATCAAGCTGGCTACTAAATAACTTTCCGTAAACTTGAAAAATTGCGAGCACAACAAGAATATTGATAACTGCGAATTGCCAACTCAAATATGCGAAGAAAAGTATCACGACACCCAGTTGGGTACATGTACTAAGAATATTTGTTAACTCAAAGGCCAGAGACCAACGCCAGTTCTCCTTTGCGGTGGGGACCTCAGCGTTAGAAGCCTTAAATGCGTTATCAAAGAATCTCACTTTATAAATGCGCTGGAGAAAGTGCCCCGCTTTAGTAATCCCGAAAAATAGGAAAAATCCAACAACCAAAATTATTAGATTTGTTTTACTCATAGATTTTTCGAAGGCGATGATATTCGTAAATAACTTTGCAACCGCGAGTTCAGAAACGGAAATCATTGCGGCGATTAGGACTAACCCTAGAAGGATAAATCGATCTCTTTTTGTGGTAAATAAAGCCTTGACGGCATATATCAACTCTTTGGCTACGATCAGCATCTCTTAATTATTCCTCAAGTTGGAAGAGGTTACAATTGCAGAAATACGTCCTACGGTTATAGAAACCACAATATCTATTGGCGATTGTGGAACAATAATTACCGTCATAAGCGGTAATCTATCGTGCTGAAGCGTCACTTAAGCGGTAGTTAGGTCAAGAAGGTAGATATGGCGAATCAAGTCGTAACAAACGCAATCGTTTGCTCCTTTTACACAGGCGATGACTACTACAAGGGCCACGCCGCCAGACTTAAAGCTAATCTTGAATCACTCGGTATTCCTTACGAATTACGTGAGATCGCAAAGCAACCGGGTGATGACTGGGCAGATATTTGCCGAAAGAAAGTTGGATTTATCGCTGAAGTTTGTGCTTCTAATCCTGATAAGAAAGTTTTCTGGATAGATGTTGACTGTGAAATTTACTCGCTGCCTGATTTTATTCTTAACTCAACTGCAGATATAATTGGATTCCAACGCGGATTCAGTACTCCAGCAAGTATCGGTTATGAACATCGAAGTCGCTTTTGGGAGCCCTGCTTCTGGGGAATTAACACAACCACTCAAGCAAGAAAAATGGTGGCCTCGGCTGCTGAATTTGAAAGAGTTGCGACAGTTAAAGCAACCGATGATTTCTTCTTTGAGGCGGCCTGGCGAGCGAACGCGATAATTATGACATTCCAGATTATTCCCTCTAATTGCGCAGTTGATAAAGGCGCGGCAACACTAGAAGGCCATGAAGCATTTTTCCGTTTTGGCTCAAGTGGCCAAGTTGATAATTTTAAGAATAAGGTTCAACAACACAAGGGAAATAAGAGAAAGAAGTTTGTATTAAAGCGAGAGATTCTTGAATTTGCCAAGCGGGTAGAAGAAAAATTGCCTGAAGACTTGTCGGTGAAAGCGAGATCTCTAGTCGATGCCTCGGGAATAACCGGCTACCTAACCGGCAAGAATCATAATAATCTCAGCAGTAAAATGGTAGGAGAGATGCTCGCTGCCGGAAAATCTGGTGATTTAGTAAAATTCGATAGCACGCTCGCAGAGTTGCAAAGCACTGCGCTACCAAATAGATATGAGAAGGCAGCGATAACGGCGGCTTCTACCTTCTTGAGTTATTCGTCAAAGCCAAGTACCAGCAAGATTCGTTTATCTTGGTGGGAAAATCCTTACCCTGGTAACTTCGGCGATTGGTTGACGCCTTTTATCATTAGCCATTACACATCGAGCAAAATTATCTTTCAGAATTTGACCAGCAGGACAAATAAAAAACACCTAGTAAGTCTCGGCTCGGTCGGTCGCTTTATAAAGACTAGTTCCGTTGTAGTTGGAACCGGTGTCAGCTCCTTTAAGCACGCCTTGAACTCCAAGGCAGATTATGTTTCTGTACGAGGACCCCACACAGCGGATTTGCTGGTCCAGTCGGGCGGGCCAAAAATTGAGAACTTTGGAGATCCAGGAATAGTTTTATCAAGAATCCTGCCTTTAACTCGCGGTTCAACTAATGGCAGAATCGCCCTAGTGCGCCATTACACGCACCTTCAAGCTCCGGTAATTTTTCCAAATAATTTTGACGAATTATCAGTACAACTTTCTCATCCGGATGACATTGTCACCTTTATCAAAAAACTAAACGAATACGACAGCGTCGTAACTAGCGCGATGCACGTTTTAATCACTTGTCAGAGTTACGGAATTCCTTGTGCGCTCGTTGTCTTTAAAGGCTTTGAAGAATATGTACACGGAGATGGAATTAAATATCTTGATTACGCTTTAGGTGCAGGCGTGAAGGCGCTGAGCCCAACTCCGATCAATCCAAAATTGGACTGGAGCGAAATCGAACTTATAACCGAAAATATTAAGGTCTCTGATGAAAAGATCGCTCAAGTAGAGGCTGCAATTAAAGAAGGTTTACGCCGCGTATCGCTTTAACCCTTTACCTCCTAGAGCGATAAGGCGAGGTTATCTAACTGAATGTCATTACCTTGGAATTTTACTGAAAGCCCTTTCGAGTTTATTGAAACTGACTTAACTTTGAGTCCCTGAGGAACTGTAAAGTCTTTTGCACTCCGACTCTTTATTTGATCTTGAATATCTACAGGCAGTGACGATGCTGGGATCGGACTACCCATTACCGAAATACTTTTAATTTGGAAGTAAATCTGACCATTTGCATACTCGGGAACGAGTAAGGCCTTTCCAACTCCGCCAGCTCCTACCGATATCTGCAAAGCGTTATCAACAATTTCTGCGTCATCGAATCCAGATTCTTCTAATAATTTAGCTATCGGGATTGTCGCTGTGATATCTAGAGATCCAATTTGTGTGGGCTTAGATTTACTTATATTTCTCGCAGAAATTGCCAGCGAGGTTTTTGTGCCGTTTCCTTTTAGCGTGTAATCAGCAATATTGATTTTAACCGCTTTAATAAAATCTGAATTTATGCTACCTGGCAGATCAAAAAGTGGAATAGATGCGCTAATTCCCGAAGCGCTTGGTAACTGCTGCTCTACGCGCGTAGCAATTTTCGATGAGACTAGCTTTTCGGCCGCTATTGCACTGCCACAAAGGGAAAGGGTCGTAGCCGCGATCGCAACGCGCATTACTGATTTACTCTTCATTTGCGGGAGCGTAGCCACACAATATGTGAAAACTCTTAGAGGAGGAATAGATATGAAGCTGGAGCGGAGACGAGGAGATTTGAACTCCTGAAGGCTTTTACACCTTACCTCGTTAGCAGTGAGGCGCACTCGACCGGGCTATGCGACGTCTCCAAGTACAGGTGTGAGTTTACAGGTAGTTACCTATCGAGTGAAACAGCCTAAATCGCTATTTGGGATCAATTTGGGGCTCACGCTTGCGATAATGATTATGTACTCTTAGCGACATGAATGAGAAGGTGGAAGCCCCCGAAGTTAACGATGTGCGATCTTACGATGTTGCACCGCCTGCGGGTTATGCAGAATTTATGCGCACCGGTTGGGCGCCCTCAAATCTTGAAGGCTTGCAGCCACTTGAGGTTGTTACTTATGCATTCACTCGTCGCCAAGTTCTATCTGCAGCATTTTCAAATATTCGCCTGGTAATTCCTTCAGGTAACTTTAAAACTCGATCAAATGACACCGAGTATGCCTTCCGTCCACACAGCGCCTTTGCTTACTACAGCGGCGTGCAAGGATCCGATGCAGTTCCAGATTCAGTACTGGTGATGGAACCAAATGAAGCTGGTGGCCACGATTCATATCTTTATCTCCACCCGCGATCAACCCGCGAAACTGATGCTTTTTATACTGACCGCAAGTATGGCGAACTTTGGGTCGGTCGCCACTTCACACTCGATGAAGCCAATGCGGTTTATCAAATCCCAACTCGCGATGTAGAAAAGATCGAAGATTTGCTTCGTTTTAGTAAAGAAACTTTGTTGATTCGCGGCGAAGATGTATTGATGGATAAGTTAATTTCAAAGAGCGCTAAAGAGTCAGAATTTCTCACCTTCACATCTGAACAACGTTTGGTGAAAGAT
>CAXNDN010000051.1:0-6024 GCA_964201295.1 Candidatus Planktophila sp.
CGCTGAAGGGTTAAGGGTACGCGTTGCCGCTTTCAAAGAGAAATTCACGCAGGGATCTGTGGGCAAGCGGACCCTGGGTGCCGCCGGCAAGCCCGCGCCGCACGAAGGTGGCGATCAAATAAATGGTGGCGGCAATTCGCAGCAAGGTAATCAGCGCATATCCGTAAAGCGGCAAGCCAAACTTTGCACCAGTGACGCTAGCAAGGTGTTGCCAGATAGCGATGTGATAAATAACTTCTGCGCCTTGCCAGATCCAGAAGGCATGCAAGTCGCGTTTATCAATTAGGGTGATGACCGCAAGTGGAATTAACCATAAAACATATCGCGGTGAGTAAACCTTGCTAGCACACATTACCGTTGCTAAAACTATAAAACTTAACGATGCAAGTGATGGTGTATTGCGTAGCTCAAAAATATAAATTGCTATTGCCGCAAATCCAGTGAGCAATAATAAAATGGATAGGTAATTTAAATTTGGCAAATTAACGCCGAGTGAAGTGAGCGTATACCAGAGCGATCCCCAGTCAGAGCCGCGCGATAAATTCAATTGATAAAAACGGAGCCAGCCTTCAGGGGTGGTTAAGTAAACCGGCAAGTTAATTGCGGCAAAAGTCAAGACAGTGATCGCAATATATTTAATTGATTCGCGCAACTGGTTGCGGCGCAGAAAGATAAATAAAATTGGAAATAGTAAAAAGATCGGCATAAATTTGGTGGAGATCGAGACTCCAAGTGCTAGCGCGCTTAAATCCAATTTCTTTCGATCAAACCAATAAATAGCGCCAATCATTGAAATGATCGCCCAAAGATCCCAATTTATATATAGCGATGCAATACCCGCTGGCGCTAATGGATATAAGTAAGCGAACTCCGGTCGCAACTTATAGATTATTAGCGAGGTCAGTATCAGCAAAAGTGCTATGAAAATTATATTTATATGGAAATACTTATTTACTGCATCTGCGCCATCTGGTGTGATTTGGGCAAGTGCCCACATGACAGTTCCGGTTACGACTGGATATTCAACAGAGTCTGCCCCATTTGAATAAGCCCAATCGCCCTTTGATAGGCCTCTTTCGCCAAATAATGCTGGGATATCTGAGTAACAGGCATGGATATATTGATCAGGTGTTGCCCAGCCAGAACTTTCGCAGCTGTTAAATTTTGCAAAACTAATTAGCGAAGCAAGGAGTGCGAGAGCAATAATCGCCCTGGTTTTTGCTTGCAACACTTACTTTGGTTTTCTTACTTGTATTCCACCAGTTGTCATATCGATAGGTTCTAGGCCTCCAACATTTGCTGGCTCTGGAAAACTCATTATCGGTTCGCCCTTCAGCGCACCCTTCATAAATGCTGTCCAAATTCGCGCGGGGAATGTTCCACCCGTAACTGAAGTTAGGCCGCCGATTCCATTTAATGATTCTGATGCGCTATCGCGAAAGAGCGCAACGGATGCTGCAAGTTGTGGTGTGTATGCGCTAAACCAGGCAGATGCATTTGATTGGCTAGTTCCGGTCTTGCCCGCAGCTGGTCGGCCGAGCGCGCGTGCTGCAGCACCAGTTCCGCCAGTTATAGTCGATTTTAGTGCATATGTTAAATCTGCCATTACCTCTTTAGAAAATACTTCCTGGGTTTGCGACTGTCCTTCATAAAGCAAGCCTTTATTTGGCCCTGTTACTGATTCAATTAAATAAGGTTTGGAGTAGATACCTTGTGCAGCAAATGTTGCATAAGCACTTGCCACATCCATTACATGCGGGCTAGCCACACCTAGTACAACAGATGGCGCTGGCACCATGGCCACAGATTCAGGTATTCCTGCGCGGCGTGCAACATCAACAACTTTATCTAAGCCCGCTATTTGTCCAAGTGGGACAAATACTGTATTTACCGAGTGCTTTGTCGCCGACAGTAAATCAATCTGCCCCCAACCTTCATCACCATAATTTGATACCTCATATGGTTTTCCAAGATCGTCAAATATCTGTGGTGAATCGCCATTCCACATTGATGTTAGTGGAATCCCTGCTTCGAGCGCGGCAATTATCGCAAAGGGCTTAAAAGTAGAACCAGCTAGCGCAATTGACTGTGTGGCATCGTTTAATTGGCGGGCTAAGTAATCAGCGCCACCATACATCGCAATTATTTCTCCAGTGCCCGGACGAATCGCTGCTAAGCCAATATGTAAATTATCGGGGGCTTTCTTTGGATACAACTTCGTTACCGCATCAACTGCTGCTTGCTGTGCCCGTTGATCTAAAGTTGTTTTAATTACAAGTCCACCCACTAGAAGTTGATCTTCGGTAAATCCGAGTTTCCCCATCTCTTTTTGTACCGCTGCAACAATATGTCCCTTTGGCCCACTGAGTTGTCCGGATTTAGTCCGCGGGATTACCGTTGGAAATTTTACCTTCGCGGCATCCTCAGGTGTTATCCATTCTTTATCAAGCATTCCATTTATTACATATTGAAATCTATTTTTTAGCCGTTCTTCATTCTCTTTAGAAAGTGACGGGTCGTAATATCCCGGCGAACGCAAAATACTTGCGACTACCGCAATTTGAGAGAGAGTCAACTGATCGACATTACGATTAAAATATTGTTGTGACGCAGTTTGCACTCCGTAAGAACCACGCCCGAAATAAATTGTGTTGAGATAATTCTCTAGAATTTGATCTTTTGATAGTGAATTCTCGAGTTTTAATGAAATTACAAGTTCTTTAATTTTTCGCTGAATTGTGCGGCTAGGAGATAAGAAGGCAGTCTTGGCATATTGCTGTGTGATCGTAGATCCGCCTTCGCCATTTAGATTGCCTGACTTTAAATTATTTAAGAGCGCGCGGGCGATACCAGTAACGCTAAATGCTTTATTGGTATAAAAGCTACGGTCTTCAGCTGCCATCACTGCATTGCGTAAATCCAGTGGAATTTTTGCAAGTGGCAGAATTTGGCGATTCTGCGAACCGATACGACCAATTTCATTTCCATTTGAATATTGAATGATTGTGGATTGGCTATTTACATAAGCATTCGGATCGGGGATGGAGACGCTAAACCAAGCAAAGGCAAAGAGAGTAGAGCCTGCGATAAAGCCAAAGCCAGCTAAGAAAATAGCGGCGCGAATAAGCTTTCTGCGGATCATTTCTAAAGGTTACCCTTTAACCCAATCATCATCTTCCAGGGTGCGCACTCGACGGGGTGGCTTTCTCTCTGATCCGTCACCTAATAGGTAGGAAGCGCATAAATGGTTCCATGAGCAATCACGGCAGACTTCTACGATATACACCGCAAATTCGCCGAACTCTTTCTCCATTTCCAGCAATTCAATTTCAGTCTTAATGCGACCTGAGAACTGGCCTAATTGATCACCGAATGTGTAACGAAGTTCAACTAAAGAATCCTTCTTACAAACTGGACACTTTCGTGGAGCTTTCTCACCGTGATATTTCGCCGCCCGAATCAAATATGGATCGGCATCACAGGCATCCACGACCCCACGAAATAACGCTAATAAGGTGGCGCGCTTATCGAGTGAATAATCGATGAACGCTCGCTTAGATTTCATAATAGGAGAAGGATAATCCACTTTTGGGTACTTCGCCCGACTACCCTTTAACTATGAATGTTTGGCAACTCTTAACAGATCGCAAATTTTCGCGGTTGTTACGTGTTCGCTGGACTGGCCAAATGACCGATGGGATTTTTCAAAGCGCGCTAGCTTCTTTCGTCATCTTTTCTCCAGAGCGACAAGCTAACGCTTTAGGCGCAGCCTTGGCTTTTGCAGTTGTTTTACTTCCGTATTCAGTAATTGGTCCATTTGTTGGGACCATTCTGGACCGAGTATCCAGGCAGCGAGCGATTGCGTATTCCAATCTAGCCCGTGCGCTAACGCTGATTGTTGTCGCTCTCTTAATTTTTCAAGGTAAAACTGGAGTCGAGTTAACAATATTTGTATTGGTGGCATTTGGTATCAACCGGCTAATTCTTGCTGGACTCTCTGCCGGCATACCTTTAATGATTGAAAGTAAATCTTTAATCACCGCAAATGCATTAGCGGTTACCGGTGGATCAGTTTGGGTGGTCCTCGGTGGTGGTATTGGCTTAGGTTTACGCCAATTATTAGATGAGGTCACAACGGCAGATCACGCCGATGGATACATAATCTTGGTTGGTGCAATTGGTTATCTACTTGCCGCCCTCTTTGCCGCAACTTTAAAGAAGCGAGAAATTGGTCCACTTGATCACGAAATAAAGAGCGCTAGTTTTTCACAAGGTTTGATTGAGATGCGTGAAGGAGTTAAATTCTTACGTAAAAATATAGATGCCGCGCGTGGTATCGCCGCCGTTGCAGTGCATCGCGGTGGAATAACTGCGCTAACTTTAATAGCGTTGTTATTGGAGCGAAATACCTTTCACGATCCAGCAGATAATGAAGCAGGGCTAGCTGGGTTAAGTTTCGTTCTTACAATCGCAGCGTGTGGATTTGTAGTAGGCGCAGTTATTGCACCCTACGGTGTAAGAAAACTTGGAAGACACCGCTGGATGAGATTGGCAATGTCTGCAAGTGCTTTGGGCCCACTTTTTATTGTCTTTACCCGCACACCGCTCACATTGACCTGTGCCGGTTTTGTCACCGCTTTATTCGGTCAGAGTTTAAAGGTCACTAACGATGCGCTGGTGCAATCTAAAATTGATGATATTTATCGAGGACGAGTTTTCTCTGTTTACGATGTGGTTGTTAACGGCGCAATTGTCTCAGGGGCAGTTTTTGCTGCCTTATTGCTTCCAAATTCTGGAGATACTTTCTTGGTTCCATTAATTGTTGCGGTGCTATATCTCGCTGCAGGAGTGCGCTTACTTCGGGGACGAGTTTTCTTTGCTCCACCAATCAAGTAACTCCTTCGCCGCGCGCTCTTGACCTAGTGGACCATTCTCTAAACGTAACTCCAAGAGAAAATCTAAAGCCTTACCAACTGCCGCAGAAGGTTTGATCTGCAATAACTCCATTACTTGTGCACCATCTAAATCAGGGCGAATTTTTGATAACTCTTCTTCTTCCATTAGCTTCGCAATACGTGCTTCCAAGCTGTCGTAAACCTTGGCTAAACGTTCGGCCTTCTTTAAATTACGCGTGGTGCAATCTGCGCGGGTTAGAACATGTAAATGGGTTAACAAATCGCCAGCATCACGGACGTATCTGCGCACGGCAGAATCTGTCCATTCGCCATCGCCATACCCGTGAAAACGCAGGTGAAGTGCAACTAAAGTTTCAACCTGATCAATTGTCGCTCCATCAAAGTGCAGCGCTTTTAAGCGCGATTTTGTTAAACGCGCACCAACAATCTCGTGATGGTGAAAAGAAACCCCACCACCGGCGATCAGACTGCGGGTCTTCGGCTTGCCAATATCGTGCAAAAGCGCAGCCAAGCGAATTACTAAATTGGGTCCGCCCAATCGATCTTCAAGGGCGATCGCTTGCTCCAATACTGTAATTGAATGCTCATAGACATCTTTATGGTGGTGGTGCTCATCTATTTCTAGCCGCAACTTCGGAACTTCAGGTAGAACAATTTCAGCGAGTCCAGTTTCTACCAAAAGCGTTATTCCAATTCGAGGCCGAGTAGACATTAGCAATTTGGTTAATTCATCGCGGATTCGTTCAGCTGAGATAATTGAAATTCTTCCTGACATATCCTTCATCGCCTGTAAAACATCGGGGGCAATTTCAAATCCTAATTGGCTGGCAAAGCGAGCCGCCCGCATCATCCGCAGTGGGTCATCTGAGAAAGATCTTTCTGCGGTACTGGGAGTGCGAAGTATCTTCGCTGTTAAATCCGCTAAACCGTTATAAGGATCTATAAATTCAGGAACTTCGGTGGTTAATTCCAGAGCCATTGCATTAACTGTAAAATCACGTCGTAATAGATCGCCCGCAATGTTTTCACCATAACTAACTTCGGGTTTGCGGCTTTGTGGATCGTAACTATCGCTGCGATAAGTTGTTACTTCTACCGTTGTATCGCC
>CAXNDN010000052.1:0-6003 GCA_964201295.1 Candidatus Planktophila sp.
GATGACATGGATGTTAATTGTGTTCGCGAAAAGAAACTTACTAACATGCGCGCCTCTGGCACAGATGAATCAGAGCGTTTGATTCCGCCGAAGAAGCTCAACATGGAGGGCGCCCTTGAGTTCTGCCGTGAAGATGAGTGCGTTGAAGTAACTCCTGCCGTTGTTCGCATCCGTAAGGTAACCCTGAACGGTGATGAGCGCGCCCGCGCGACATCGCGCGCTAAGAAGGCGAACCAAACTTCCTAATTCACGCGTAATTGGAATAAAAGTCAGCGGTGTGGGGTTCAATACCTCATATGACAAAGCCCTCCATCAAGCTCGTACACAGCCCTGCTGTGCCTGCGCCGGTGGGGCTCGATCCAGAACAAGTTAAAGCGGTTTCACATCGCGGCACGCCTTTGTTTATCGCAGGTGGCCCGGGTACCGGAAAAACATCGGTATTGATCGAAGCTGCGATTGCGCGCATCAGCTCTGGACAAGACCCAGATTCAATTTTGATGCTGACCTACGGCCGCCAACGCGCCTCTGAAATGCGCGATGCAATTGCGCTGCGAACTACTTCAACGGCGCACGAACCGCTGGCGCGCACCTTTCACTCACTCGCATATTCAATTCTTAAGATGAATACTGGCGAGGCATATTACGAACCAATTTTGCTATCAGGCCCAGAACAAGAAAATTTTATTGAACAATTACTGCAAGGCGATGTCACCGATGGCTACCGCCAATGGCCAGTTGATTTGCACGATGGCGAAGATAAGAAAGGTAATCCACTCTTAACGCAAGGATTTATCCGCGAGCTGCGTGATTTAATTATGCGTGCCAATGAACGTGGCATAAATCCTGAACAGCTAGCCGAACGTGGCAAGCAAGTCGGAGAAAAATACTGGGCACCGGCTGCAGATTTCTGGTCACGCTATAAAGAAATTATGGCGATTCGTGAAGATGCCGCAGGCGATGCCAAGATGCGCATCGATCCATCTGAGTTAATCAGCGTCACAATTGCATATTTAAAATCTAACGAGGCTTTACGCGCACAGATTCAAGCGCGCTTTAAAACGATTATGGTCGATGAATTCCAAGAGAGCGATCCGGCCCAGCGCGCACTTTTAGAGCTAATCTGTGGCAGCGATTTTGTAATTGCCTACGATGGCGATTCAGCGGTCGGTCGCTTCCGTGGCGCAGATCCAGATGGCTTAAAGAGTGAAGTTGATAAGTATTTAGCTAAAGGCGCAGAACATATAAGCCTTACCAACTCTTATCGCAGCCGCCCCGAAATATTTGAGATTGCCCAATCTGTGACCTCACAATTTCGCGCACCATCGCCGACTCGCAAGCGCACCTGTACTTATTCGGAGAAACCAGCGTTAGATAAGGCTTTTGACCTGGCTCGCCTGCGTTCACAATCGGAGGAAGCGCAATACATCGCCTACCATTTCAAACGCGCACATTTAATGCACGGTATTCCATATTCGCAGATGGCGGTCATCTTGCGCACCGCAGGTACTCAAGGCAGCGCTTTACGTCGCGCTTTTGCACAAGTTTCTATTCCAGTGGCAGGTGATCTAGAAGCGTTATCAGCCAACCCTGCGCTTGCACCATTTATCTTATTAGCGCGCGTTGCAACCGGTGGCCAAGTTTTAAACCTTGATACTTGCGAGCGTTTATTGATCTCAGAATTTGGTGGCTCCGATTCAATTTCTATACGCCGTATCCGCACCGCCCTGCTGGAAGCTCGTGATGATGCGAGTGATTCACGAGGCGGAACACAGTTGCTAATTGATGCAATTGATAAAGGTGATATTCCGATTGAAGATAACGCGTCTCTCACCCGCGTTTACGAACTTTTGGCACACGCACGAAAGTCAGTACGCAAGAAAGACGCTCGAGCCGAAGATTTACTCTGGGCGATTTGGGACAACGCCAAAAGTAGCGATAATGAAAAGTTAAGTATTATTTGGCGCAATACCGCTCTGCGTGGAGGAAATCGTGGTGCCGCCGCTGATCGCGATCTTGATGCCATGATTCAACTCTTTGATGGCGCACAGCGATTTACAGAACGTTTCCCTTACTCACAACCATCGGCCTACCTTGATGAGTTAGCCCGCGAATCAATTGTTGGAGACATTATTACCTCGCAAGGCGTGCGCCCTGATGTTGTAGAAATATTGACAGTTCACTCTGCAAAGGGGCGACAATGGGAGTTAGTAGCAGTTGCCGGTTTGCAAGAAGGAGTCTGGCCAAATTTGCGCCAACGCAGCTCACTCCTTGGCAGCGAACGGTTGGTAGAGCGCGAACGCCACGGTGATCTTGCACGACTTGAGTTAGATGTAATTGCCGCCGGTGCGCTAGCCGAAGATGAGCGTCGCTTGCTGCACGTGGCTATAACCCGCGCCCGGCAAGGTTTAATCGTTACCGCAGTCCAACGCGAAGATGACGAACCATCTGCCTACTTTGAAGAACTCGATAAGAACTCTGGTCTTGAAGAAGTCCCAATTACAGAAGTACCGCGACCGCTCACTACATCTGCGCTGGTAGCAACACTTCGCCAGAATCTCGCCAGCGAAAGCGCTGGAGTAGCTGCCGGAATTTTAAAGACCCTGGCAGAGGCAGAGATTAATTCAGCAGATCCCGCTAACTGGACAGGTGCGCTAGCGATATCTTCAACGGAATCTGTAGTTGCGCAAGGCGCTGATGTGCAGGTCTCACCAAGTGGCGCTGAAAACTTTACCGAATGTGGAGTCAAATGGTTCCTGGAGAAAAATGGTGGCACCAATGGTGATTCAACTGCGCAAATTTTAGGATCTGCTATCCACGAATTTGCGCGTATCAAAGTAGAAGAACCTGGGATTTCAGATGCAGATCTAATTTCAAAGTTGCAGAGCTCGTGGTCGTTGATCAATCCCACCGATGGCTGGGTCAGCACAACATCATTAAAGCGTGCGATCAAGATGCTAGAGCGTTTTGCGCGATATCACGCCGCATCTACCCGCACCGTCGTTGGCGCTGAACTTAACTTCACGATAAAAGTTGGTCGCGCCGAAATTCGTGGAAGCGTCGATCGTATTGAAGTTGATGCAGATGGAAATTTCTATGTGATCGACTTTAAGACCGGTAAAACTATGATTAAGAAAGAGGAAGCGAAATCTAATTTACAGTTGGCTTGTTATCAGTTAGCCGTAGCCTTAGATGGATTTGAAAAGAAGTTATCGGGTACTACATCAACTGGCGCTGAACTCGTTTACTTAGCTAAAGATTCGGTAAAGGTCACAACGCGCCAACAATTTATTATCGATCAGGTGGAAGTTAAAGCCAAGATTGAAGAGATCGCAGAAGGAATGGGCGCCGCTACTTTCCAGGCACGCATTAATGAAATGTGCGAAAGATGCGTAGTAAAAGCGGCTTGCCCGATCCAAAGTGAAGGCCGGGCGGTGATCGAATGATCGAGAAATATTCACCGCAAGATATCGCCGCTGCCCTGCAACGAGTTGGAGCAAAGGTCTTTGATCCAACAGATGAACAGAGCGCAATTATTTCGATCGCATCTAACCCACTGGAACCTGCAGTAGTAATCGCCGGTGCTGGCTCTGGCAAGACCGAGACCATGGCTGCCCGAGTGATTTACTTAGTAGCAAATGGTTATGCGCGCCCCGATCAGATCTTGGGACTTACCTTTACCCGTAAAGCAGCTGGTGAATTGGCTATCCGTATCCGCACTCGCTTGCGACAACTACGTGCAGCAAAGTTAATCCCAGAAGATACACCGCTAGAAGTATCGGTGACTACCTATCACTCTTACGCGGCACGACTCTTAGCGGAACATTCAATCCGTTTCGGAATCGATGCTGATATCGCTCCAATGGGAGATGCGGCGATGTGGCAATTAGCAAATAATGTAGTTCGCAATTGGGATGATGCAACGTACACAAATGAGTCAGAGATAAATACAATTGTTGATGACTTACTTGGCTTAACTAAGTTGATGTTAGAACATCAAGTAGAGCCTGGTGCGATAGAAGCTGCTGACCTTGCCGTCTTAGAAGAGCTGGCAAAGATGAGCGGTGATGAAAATGATCAGGTGCGCCGGGTAAATCGCGTGCTGACGCAACGTACCGGCTTGCTGCCAATGGTGGAAAGTTTTATTAAGCGCCGCCAACAATCTGGGCAACTCTCCTTTGATGATCAGATGTCGCTTGCCGCAGATATCGCAGTTAACTTTGCTGATGTTGGTGAGTTAGAACGCGCTAAATACTCTGTTGTTCTACTTGATGAGTACCAAGATACTTCGCAATCCCAAGTTCGCATGCTCTCCTCTCTCTTTGGTGGCGGGCATCCGGTGATGGCAGTTGGCGATCCTTGTCAGGCGATCTACACCTGGCGCGGAGCATCGGCCGGCACAATCAACTCATTTAGCAGCTATTTCCCGAAGGTTTCTGGCCAAACTGGGGAAGAGCGTTACTCACTACTCACAACTTTCCGCAACGATAAATCGATCTTGGAACTTGCCAATGTGGTCTCATCACAAATTCGCGCTGAAGGTAGCGCAGATGTTCCACCACTTACGCCACGTCCTGGCGCAGGTGCAGGAAATCTAGCCTGCGGAGTCTTTGAAACTATTGATGGTGAAGCACAAGCGATTGCAGAGTACTTTGCAGCGCTCTGGTTTGATGAGAAACGTTTAGCTACACCTGTACAGAAGCGATCCACCTTTGCCGTTTTGGTGCGCAAACGTTCGCAGATACCTGCGATTGAGAGCGCACTTAGATCTGCTGGCATGCCGGTAGATGTTATCGGCCTCGGTGGGCTGATCCATGTTCCCGAAGTTGCCGATATCGTTTCAATGTTAAAGGTGATCGCTGATCCCGATGCCGGTGCTGCTCTGATGCGCCATCTAGTTGGGCCACGGATTAATTTAGGTGCAAAAGATTTAGCGGCGTTAGGTGCTTACTCACGTAATCGCGCCAAAGGCTCACGCGCTGAAAATAAATCGCTAATTAAAAAGATCGCCGCCGGCAACCCTGAACGCGCAGAGGCAGATGATCAATTCTTAGGTTCGCTAATCGATACTTTAGATGAGATAGAAAAGAGTGATCGAAAGACATTTACCGAAATTGGCTACAGCCGGTTAAAGAATTTTGCCGCCGACCTGCGTCGCCTTCGTTCTCGCGCCGGTGGAACGATTACAGATCTAATAAATGAAATTGAGCGTTATCTCGCACTTGAAGAAGAAGTTATGTTGCGCGATGGCACAGGTTCGGGGCGGCGCCATATTGATCGCTTCCTAGATGAAGCTGGCAAATTTGCGCGCAGCGGTGGCACTCTCTCCTCATTCCTACATTGGCTCGATATCACCGGCGAAGAGGAAGGTGGACTCAAATCTGCCGCCCCTGAAGTTCGCAGTGATGTTGTGCAGCTCCTTACAGTCCACACATCTAAGGGCGCAGAATGGGATGTAGTCGCTGTTCCAGGCTTAGCTGAAGGCACTTTCCCTATGATAAATAGATCAGATCCCGATAATTGGATCACCAATGAGAAACATATCCCCTTTCAACTTCGTGGTGATCACGCAGAGCTTCCGCACTTCTCTTTTGGCGGTGCCATTAAAAATTCTGAAGCAAAGAAAGCGATTGATGCCTACGGCAAAACCTGTAGCGCCACAAAGATCCGCGAAGAGATTCGCTTAGGTTATGTTGCATTTACCCGCGCTCGAACCCATTTGATCGCAACTACATCTTGGTGGCGCAACGGTGGAGATTTGGTTGAGCCTTCTTCAATCTTCGAACAAGTAGCCCTAGTTGCACAAAGTTCTGGAGTAATTTTAAATAACGCACCGCGCCCAGAAGATGACGCCATAAATCCAAAGTTAGAGAACCCAGAAGTTGGAATCTGGCCGCGCGATTGGCTCGGGGAAAAACGT
Source organism: Candidatus Planktophila sp. (assembly GCA_964201295.1). Lineage (GTDB taxonomy): Bacteria > Actinomycetota > Actinomycetes > Nanopelagicales > Nanopelagicaceae > Planktophila. Next base: position 5,918 of record CAXNDN010000052.1, read on the forward strand.
GCAGCATTTGATGGCAAAATTAAAGCTGTACAAAGTGCAACTGCGGTTGATTTAGATAAATTTGCCGGCACAGATTTAGAGATTCT
>CAXNDN010000053.1:0-5954 GCA_964201295.1 Candidatus Planktophila sp.
TTCGCAAGATGTTTAGCTGGATCAAGACTTCTAATAAAGATGATTACAAAGAAGGCAGCGCATCACGTGGGTAAACCTGTTGTATTAATTGCTGAAGAGTTAAGTCCGGCAACGCTTGAAGCGTTAGGTCCGGATTTTGAAGTACGTAACTGCGATGGTGCAAACCGCGCTGAGCTACTTGCCGCTCTCGGTAAAGGTGTGGATGCGGTCCTGATTCGTTCTGCAACCAAGATGGATGCTGAAGCGATCACTGCTGCAAAGGGCTTAAAGGTTATTGCACGCGCAGGTGTTGGTTTAGATAACGTAGATATTCCAGCAGCCACAACTGCTGGTGTGATGGTCGTTAACGCGCCAACATCAAATATCGTCTCTGCTGCAGAACTTGCGATCTCTTTACTACTTGCCTCAGCTCGCTTTATCTCACCTGCGCATGCGGCGCTTCGCAATGGCAAGTGGGCGCGTTCTAAATACACAGGTGCTGAACTCTTTGAAAAGACACTTGGAATTGTTGGCTTTGGTCGCATCGGTCAGCTAGTCGCTCATCGCATGCAAGCGTTCGGAATGAACGTTGTTGCTTACGATCCATATCTACAACCTGCACGCGCTGCACAATTAGGCGTTGAACTCGTAGACCTTGAAACACTGCTTACTCGCAGTGATTTCATAACTATTCACTTACCAAAGACTAAAGAGACCGCCAACTTAATCGGTGTTGAAGCGTTAAAGAAGGTCAAGCCCTCTGTTCGCATAATCAACGCAGCTCGTGGCGGCGTTCTTGATGAGGCAGCGCTCCACGATGCGATCGTAGAAGGTCGTGTTGCAGGTGCTGGTCTGGATGTTTATGTCACCGAACCTTGCACCGATTCACCACTCTTCCAGCTCGATCAAGTTGTGGCAACTCCACATTTGGGTGCATCAACTGATGAAGCACAAGAACGTGCTGGAATTGCAGTTGCAGTTTCAGTTCGTAAGGCGCTGGCTGGAGAACTTGTTCCTGATGCAGTAAATGTTAAAGGTGGAGCAATCCATGAAGAGATTCGCCCATCACTTCCACTTGTAGAAAAGATGGCACAAATAGCAATAGCGATCGCTGGAGAGCTTCCAACTAACCTTGATGTTCATGTGCGCGGGGATATCTCCGAACACGATTCATCAATCTTGGCGATCAGCGCACTAAAAGGAGCGCTGCTTGCAACTGGTGCCGAAGATGTGACATATGTAAATGCACCCGGACTTGCTGCAGCTCGTAATCTAACTGCAACTTCTGATAGCGATCCGGTCAGCCCGGAATACCGCAGCATGATTTCGCTACATTGCGCGCTCAGCAACGGTAAATCAATAACCGTTGATGGCACGCTAATGGGTATTCGCAAAGTGGAGAAAATCATTGCAATAGATGGCTTTGATTTAGATCTTCCACCAGCCGAAAACTTACTCTTCCTTCGTTATGCAGATCGTCCCGGTGTAGTCGGTTCCGTCGGCAATGCACTTGGTAAGGCAAATATCAATATCGCAGGCATGCAGGTAGCTCGCGCAAGTGCTGGGGGAGATGCGCTAATGGCGATCACCGTTGACTCATCAGTTTCGGATGCGATCGTAAGTGCAGTAGCCAAAGAAACCGGGGCTGAACTAGTTCGCTCCGTAACTCTAGTGAATTAAGGAAGGGAAACCATGAAGCAGATAAACCTCGCAGTAATAGCCGGTGATGGCATCGGTCCGGAAGTTATCGCACAAGGTATACGCGTAATGGATAAGGTCGCTGCCAAACATGGCGTAACTTTCGTTAAGACTGAGTACGACTTAGGCGCTGCATACTGGCATCGCACCGGCGAAGTTCTTCCAGACTCTGTAATGGCAGAACTTGCCAAGGCTGATGTCATCTTGCTCGGTGCAGTCGGAGACCCAACTGTTCCAAGTGGAATTCTAGAACGTGGCTTGCTTTTGAAACTTCGCTTTGCATTTGATCACTACGTAAACTTACGCCCCGCTCTTTTGCGCCCGGGAGTAAAAGGCCCACTCGCGACTAAAGCCCCGATCGATTTCATTGTGATTCGCGAAGGAACTGAAGGCCCATATTCCGGTGCAGGTGGCGCACTTGCCGTTGGAACTGCTAATGAAATTGCAACCGAAGAGTCACTAAATACTCGCCGCGGCGCAGAGCGCGTTATCCGTGATGCCTTTGCGCGCGCTGAAAAGCGTGATCGCAAGAAGTTAACTCTTGTTCACAAAAACAATGTTCTAGTTCATTCTGGAAGCCTTTGGACGCGCACTTTTGAAGAAGTGGCGAAAGAGTTCCCATCTGTAACGACTGATTACCTTCATGTTGATGCCGCTGCTATGTTTTTTGTAAATAGCCCAGAGCGTTTTGATGTGGTTGTTTCAGATAATTTGTTCGGAGATATCTTGACCGATATCTCTGCTGCTATTTGTGGTGGAATCGGGCTTGCCGCATCAGGCAACATCAATCCAACTGGCGCTTTCCCATCTATGTTTGAACCCGTCCACGGTTCAGCCCCAGATATAGCAGGCAAGAATTTGGCTGATCCAACTGCGACAGTTATGTCAGTTGCAATGTTGATGGCGCACTTGGGGCTTGAAGATGCCGCTCGCGAAATCGAAGCTGCAGTAAGCGCTGATTTACTCGCTCGTGGAGATAAGAAGCGCAGCACTACAGAAGTCGGAGATGCGCTCATAGCGCTACTTTAAAAATGAAGATCACCCTCAATCCACATTCAAAAGATGCCGCGGTTCGCGATGCATTGGTGGCTGAGGGCGGTTTTGGCAAGTACTACACAGATCACATGGTTATCTGTGAATGGACCGAAAAGAATGGCTGGGCCGAGCCAGAGTTAATTCCATATGGCCCAATCTCACTTGATCCCGCAACTGCAGTCTTTCATTACGGACAAGAAATCTTCGAAGGCATGAAGGCCTATCGCCAACCAGATGGTGGCATTGCGCTATTTCGTCCTGAAGCAAATGCGAGACGCTTTGCAAAATCTGCAGCACGCTTAGCTCTTCCAGAAATGCCAGAAGCGCTCTTCTTGGAAACTGTGGAAACTCTTGTAAGACAAGATGCTGGGTGGGTTCCCAATAAAGTTGGCGAATCTCTTTATATACGCCCATTTATGATCGCTACCGAAGTTGGTCTGGGAGTTCGTCCATCAAATAAGGCAACTTACTTATTGATTGCAACACCAGCAGGTGCTTACTTTGATCCATCTAAAGCAGTCTCTGTCTGGATCTCAACTGAATATGTTCGCGCAGCACTGGGCGGCACAGGTGAAGCAAAATGTGGCGGAAACTATGCAGCATCGCTAATCGCACAGAAAGCTGCGGCTAAAGAAGGTTGTGATCAAGTTGTTTGGATCGATGCTATCGAGCGTAAATGGGTTGAAGAGATGGGTGGTATGAACCTTTACTTCGTAAAAGGTAAAGGCGCAGATGCCACAGTGATTACACCGAAGTTAACCGGCACTTTATTGCCGGGTATCACCCGTGATTCCATACTTTCTGCCGCAAAAGATCTGGGTTACAAGACAGATGAGGTAATGCTTTCGATTGATGATTGGCGCGATGGCGTTAAATCAGGTGAAATCACCGAAATCTTTGCTTGTGGTACTGCCGCAGTAGTTTCTCCAGTTGGCCAAGCCAAGAGCGCAATGGGCACTTGGGTCACTGGTGATGGACAACCAGGTGTAATCACAATGCAGGTCCGTAACCACTTACTTGCTATCCAACACGGAACAACTGCTGATAAGCACAACTGGGTAAAGCGGGTTTTCTAATGCCAGTATCAGATGCATTTCATATCTACGACACCACGCTGCGCGATGGTGCCCAGCAAGAAGGTCTCAATCTTTCAGTCCATGACAAGTTAACAATCGCCCGTCACTTAGATGATTTGGGCGTTGGATTTATTGAGGGCGGATGGCCAGGGGCTAATCCAAAAGATACCGAATTCTTTGCACTCGCCAAGAAAGAGCTAAAACTTAAGAACGCAACATTCGTAGCATTTGGCGCAACTCGTCGCCCAAATGTAAAGGCAGCAGATGATGTACTTCTGGGAGCCTTACGCGATAGCGGTGCCCCAGTCGTTACCTTGGTTGCTAAGGCATTTGATCGCCACGTTGATCTTGCCCTAAAGACAACGCTAGAAGAGAACTTAGCGATGGTTCGCGAATCTGTCCTCCATCTTCGCCAAGAAGGTCAACGAGTTTTTCTTGATGCTGAGCATTTCTTTGATGGCTATCGCGCAAATCGAGATTATGCCCTTGAAGTTATTCGCGTAGCGATGGAGGCTGGTGCAGATGTAGCCGCGCTCTGCGATACAAATGGTGGAATGCTGCCTGATGAAATCGCAGATGTGGTTCACGATGTTTTAACTACAACATCTGCGCGACTTGGAATTCATTGCCACAACGACACTGGTTGCGCCGTTGCTAACTCGATGGCGGCGGTTGCTGCAGGTGCTACTCACGTGCAAGGAACCTTAAATGGCTATGGCGAACGAACTGGCAATGCAGATTTGGTCTCAATAATCGCTAACCTGGAATTAAAGAAGAAGAAGTTAGTACTTCCTCCAAATTCACTACGCGAGTCATTTAGAATTTCGCATGCGGTCGCCGAAGTCACAAATATTGCACCTTCTGGGCGTCAGCCATATGTCGGATTTTCAGCTTTTGCGCACAAGGCCGGATTACACGCATCGGCAATTAAAGTTGATTCCGCGCTCTATCAACATGAAGATCCTTCATCAGTTGGAAATGACATGCGTATGTTGGTCTCCGATATGGCAGGGCGTGCATCTATTGAACTCAAGTCACAAGAGCTCGGCGTAGACCTCGGGGGAGACCGCGAACTCGTTGGTCGAATCGTTGATCGTGTCAAGGAAATGGAATCTCGCGGGTTTACCTTTGAAGCAGCAGATGCCTCTTTTGAACTCTTACTTCACGAAGAAATCTCTGGCAAGCGACCATCGTTTTTCAAGATCAATCACTGGTTGACCACAGTAGAACGCGCCCAAGATCAAACAATTGTTACTAAAGCAGAAGTGACCGTAACTGCGCAAGGAAAAGAAATTTCTTGTGCCGGCTCCGGAAACGGACCAGTTAACGCCTTTGATAATGCACTGCGTTCTGGGTTAAAACAACTTTATCCAGAACTCTCAAGATTAGAACTTACCGATTACAAAGTACGAATCCTCGAGGGCCGCCTTGGTACTGGCGCTGTTACTCGCGTACTTGTTGAAACCTCCGACGGCAAAGGCGAATGGAATACCGTTGGCGTTCACGAGAATGTGATCGCAGCATCAGCCATGGCTTTAGAAGATGCAGTTACCTTCGGCTTAATGCGCCAAGGTCGCAAACCCGAGTAGCCTTTAATTTATGAGTAGCGCAACTTTTGACCAAGTGCGCATCGCCTTTGCGAGATATCTAGAAGCAGAACGCAATCTCTCCGTCCATACCATCCGTGCCTACCTGGGTGATCTTGACTCTCTCCTTGAGCATCTAGCGAGAATTGAAGTAACTGACTTTGCAACGCTCGAGCTTTCACATATTCGCTCGTGGCTAGCCAATCAACAAGTAAAAGGGGGAGCGCGCACCACGCTTTCCAGGCGCGCTACCACGGTTCGGCTATTTACAAAGTGGGCTACAAAAAAAGGATATCTTCCAAAAGATGTCGGGGCTAATCTTTCAACCCCTAAAGGTGCGCGCACCTTACCCGAAGTATTAACTGTTGCAGATGCATCGCTAGCCATGGATGCGATGGCAGCGCGAGTTGGCGAAGAAGATGGACCAATTTCTAAACGAGATGCGGCAATGCTAGAAATTTTGTATGCCTCAGGTGCGCGTGTTTCAGAGCTCTGCGGATTGGATTTAGAAGATATTGATTATGCGCGTCAGACAATTCGGGTCTTGGGAAAGGGAAATAAAGAGCGCACAATTCCGATC
>CAXNDN010000054.1:0-5868 GCA_964201295.1 Candidatus Planktophila sp.
TACCCTTCTCGTTGCCAGAGTTTTGGCTCGCTTTGCTTCAAGGCCGTCACCGTTGATACCGTTGTCCTCGCACTCGTCCGGGTGGCGGAATTGGCAGACGCGCTAGCTTGAGGTGTTAGTGCCCGCAAGGGCTTAGGGGTTCAAGTCCCCTCTCGGACACGTTTTATTTGATGGAATGGGTGGATTATGGAGTTTGCTAACGCTCTTGCATTAATTCGCGTAGTTCCTAACTTTCCCAAGAGTGGAATTATCTTTCAAGATATCACCCCACTGCTTGCTGACCCTGCGGCGTTTTCCAGCGTTATCTCCGAGATGGCGAAGTCGCTGGAAGATGTAGATATCGTTGCCGGAATCGAAGCGCGTGGATTTATTCTCGCGGCTGCACTTGCCGCATCTTCCAAAAAAGGTTTTGTTCCTTTTCGCAAGAGTGGAAAGCTGCCTTACCGGACACATGGCGAAAAATATGGACTTGAATATGGTGAGGATGAGATTGAAGTACACGTTGATGCTTTTGCTTCTGGTGAGCACGTTTTGATCATTGATGATGTCTTAGCAACCGGTGGAACGCTATTGGCGGCTATCGCTCTAGCGCGAAGATGCGGCGCAGTAGTAGATAAGGTTATGGTACTTCTTGAGATAGATTTTCTAGAAGGTCGCAGCAAGATTGCAGAGAAATATCCCGAGATAGAAATCATAGCCCTGGCGCATGTATGAGCGTGTGCACAGCGCGGGATCTAGAAGAGTGGCAGGATGGCGCCTGTGGCTGAATTAATTTATTACTGCGGGACTATGGATAGCGGTAAATCAACGCTGGCGTTGCAGACCGCCCACAACCATAAGAGTCGTGGCCGGACTGGGCTAATTTTTACCAGCAAAGATCGAGCTGGCAGTGGCATCATCTCCTCTCGACTTGGGTTGCAAAGCAGTGCCATAGAAGTTGATTCAGATCTAGATATCCATCGTCTAGTTGTAGAGAGATTATCTTTAGGCGATCGTATTGATTACATAATCTGCGATGAAGCACAGTTCTATCAACCACTCCAGATCGAAGGTCTAGCCAAGATTGTTGACGGATTGGGTATCGATGTCTTTGCCTTTGGCATCCTCGCCGACTTTCGCACCAAACTCTTTCCTGGGTCTGCGCGTTTAGTGGAGCTAGCCGATCGCGTCAATGCTCTGCAAGTTGAAGCGCTCTGCTGGTGTGGCTCTCGTGCGACCCACAACGCACGTACCTCCGGTGGAGTAATGATTACCGAAGGTGAGCAAGTTGTCGTTGGCGATGTAGCACCCGGAGCCGAAATCGCTTACGAAGTTCTGTGTCGTCGCCACCATATGCGCCAAGTAACTGCGCGCGCATCACGCGCAGGGCACACTTCGCCAATGCCTTTACCATTTAACCAAGAAGATGAGAGCGCTAAGGGAGATAGAAAATGAAGGTTCGTGGATATGCAGCATTGGAAGCTAAGACAGAGCTAAAGCCGTGGGAGTTTGATCGTCGCGAACTTGGTGCAAATGATGTCGCCCTTGATATTAAATTCTCTGGTATCTGTCACTCAGATATCCATCAGGTGCGCGAAGAGTGGGGTCCAGCGATCTTTCCAATGGTTCCAGGACACGAAATTGCCGGTGTTGTTACACACGTTGGGCCCTCAGTAAGTAAATTTAAAATTGGTGACCGTATCGGCGTCGGAGTCTTCGTTGACTCTTGCCGTAAGTGTCCTCCTTGCTTAAAAGGATTGCAGCAGTACTGCATTGAAGGAATGACTGGTACTTATAATCAGTTAGAACGCGATGGAAAAACTCCAGCCATGGGCGGTTACTCAAATGTCATGGTTATAAATGAAGATTATGCAGTCTCGATTCCAGATAACTTGCCACTTGATGGCGTTGCGCCACTTCTCTGTGCAGGAATCACTCTCTACTCCCCCATCAAACATTGGAACACGGGACCAGGTAAGAAAGTTGCAGTAATGGGTCTCGGCGGACTTGGCCATATGGGAGTGAAATTTGCTGTTGCTCTAGGCGCTGATGTAACCGTTTTTTCTCACTCACCAGCGAAGGAAGCAGATGCTAAATCAATGGGAGCACATCATTTTGTTTCTACTAAAGAGGAAGATTTCAGTAAAAAGTATAGAAAGCATTTCGACCTGATTCTCAACACCGTCAGCGCCGAATTAGATATCAATACATACCTTGAGATGCTCAACGTGGACGGAACTTTGGTGGTTATTGGGCTACCAGGTAAGCCATACGCGGTGGAAGTCGGAGCGCTCCTCCCAGCACGACGCTCTCTTTCCGGTTCAATGATCGGTGGAATTCCAGAGATGCAAGAGATGCTCAACTTCTGTGGCAAGCACAATATCGTCAGCGATATCGAAGTGATCAAAGCTGATTACATTAACGTTGCCTACGAACGCACCGTTGCAAGTGATGTTAAATATCGCTTTGTAATTGATGGTACAACTTTCTAGGAGTCTTACTTAAACGAAGGTATGCAGTAACTGGACTAAGACTGGAGCGATCACTAGCGCTGGAAGTAAATTTCCGACGGCGATATCTTTTATCTTGAGAAGTCTTAACCCAATACAGGCGAGCATCAGCCCACCCGTAATTGTCATTGCATCAATCTGGTAGCCGGTCAAAATATTTCCCAAGCCTAAGCCGATAAGAGTCCAGAGACCTTGATAAATTCCCACTGGAATCGCTGCTGCCGCAACTCCCCAACCCAAACTCGCCGCGAAAGCCATCGCCGCGAAAAAGTCGAGGCTTGATTTCAATAAGAGTTGATCGACGCCTTGGGACATGCCATCACTTATCGATCCCAAGATAGCTAGCGGTCCGATAATAAAGAGCAAGGAAGCAGAAACAAATCCTTCTACAAAAGTACTCTCCTGGCTGGCGCGGAATTTCTTTCGTAAACTCTCGCCGAGACCATCTAGCTTGGTCTCCAGATTAAGCGCAGATCCTACAAATCCACCTATTAATAACGAAGCGAGAATTGCAAGTAAGGTCCAACCTTTTGGGAGTGCAGATATATATCTTTCTGACCACATCGGAGCTAGCGCGCTTACTGATCCAAGTATTGTGATTAAACCGAGCACTTCGGTAATAAGTGTTCTGGTTCGTGATGGCATGCGGCCACCGACTAGAACCCCAATTGCCGCTCCCCCGATAATCGTTGCAATATTTACCGTTGTACCAAAGCCTACGAACATAGCGGCAACAATAGAGGAAATAAATCACGGCGCTTGCTATAAACTCCCCAAATGGAGGAAGACTCAAAATTTAAAGCTCTTATCTCCCATCTTCGCCCCCATAAAACAGTTCCTATTACTCCGTGGCGGGCCAAACACCGTTGGGACCTCTCTTTCTCCCGTGTACTAATTCTTGTGATTGGACTCGCGCTCTTTGGATTTGGCGATGCGTTAGTTGTGCAATCGAATTTAGGTAATGGTCCTTGGACAGTCTTCTCCCAGGGGTTGAGTTTAAAAACTGGCCTTTCGTTGGGGTGGGCAACTTTTTATACAGGCTTTGTAGTTCTATTGATTTGGATTCCACTAAAAGAACGTCCCGGATTTGGAACTCTCGCCAATATCGTGATCATCTCTGCCTCGATTCAAGCCGGCGTAGAAATCTTTCCATTGCAGACGACCTTCTTGGGTGGGGTTGCTTCCGCTCTCTTAGGAATTGCCTTCGTTGGAATCGGGTCGGCGGTTTATATAACTTGCGGGCTAGGTTCTGGGCCACGAGATGGCGCAATGACAGGGATTCACAACCGCACCGGGATACGGGTCGGTCGAGTCCGAATGGCTATTGAAGTAACCGTCCTGATCATTGGTGCTTTTCTGGGCGGTCGTATTGGGCTGGGCACGGCGCTCTTTGCCCTGTTGGTTGGGCAATCAGTGGCAATCTCTTTTGGAGTAGTAGCGCGTCTTACCTCAAAGTAGCCCACGGATCGGCTTAAATCATCTCATCCCTCGGTCTGTGAGCCGTCACTTCACACGGGGTCGCAACCACCCCCGATAACAAAATCAGGAAAGGCACGTCATGCTCGATAGTTATTTCAAAATATCACAACGTGGCTCCACAGTAGCAAGAGAAGTTCGTGGCGGAATCGTCACCTTCTTCACTATGGCTTACATCGTGGCGCTTAATCCACTAATCATCGGTCTCTCAAAAGATGCTGATGGAAAATATATTGGTGGTGGAGACGCCCCAAATCTTGCACTCGTTGCGGCGATGACCGCGCTAATGGCAGGTGTACTCACTATTCTCATGGGAGTAATCGGTAAATACCCGCTAGCAATTGCAACCGGATTAGGTCTAAACACTTTCGTGGCGGTAGGTATCGCTTCGCAAATGACTTGGGCCGATGCCATGGGACTTATTGTTCTTGAGGGAATAATTATTACCATTCTCGTTCTCACCGGTTTCCGAACTGCAGTGTTTAAAGCTGTTCCAGCCCAGTTGAAGATAGCTATCTCAGTTGGAATTGGGCTATTTATCGCTCTAATTGGCCTCGTCGATGCTGGATTCGTTCGCAAAAACCCTTCTGGTCCAGTCCCTGTGACCTTAGGTGAGAGCGGCACTTTAGTTGGATGGCCAATCATTATCTTTGCACTAGGCCTCTTCTTAACTATTGGATTAATGGTTAAAAAGGTAAAGGGCGCAATCCTGATCGGCATTATCGTGGCGACGGTCGTTGCAGTTATCGTTGAAACATCTCTCAAGATTGGACCGCTCTTTAACGGAGCTACTGGGGAAGTAAATCCGAAGGGCTGGAATCTAAACGTTCCCGCTGTGCCAGAGACGATCGTAGCAACACCCGATTTCTCACTCTTGGGCCAATTTAATCTCTTCGGCTCTCTTGATCGCGTTCCATTGATCACTGTAATTCTTCTCGTCTTCACCCTTCTGCTATCAGATTTCTTCGACACTGTTGGAACTGTTACTGCAATTGGCCACGAAGCAGGTCTTACAGATAAAGATGGAAATGTCGAGAATATCGATCGCATCCTTTTCGTTGACTCACTTGCAGCAGTTGCAGGAGGAGCCGGAAGCATTTCATCAAATACTAGCTATATAGAATCAGCTGCTGGTGTAGGAGAAGGTGCTCGTACTGGCTTAGCATCTGTTGTTACCGGAGCCTGCTTCCTTCTTACAACATTTCTAGCGCCGCTTGTTGCAATTATTCCTTACGAGGCCGCAACTCCAGCACTTGTTATCGTTGGTTTCTTGATGATGACACAGATCAAGGCAATTGATTGGGATGATTATGGAATTGCGATTCCAGCATTCTTAACAATTATTTTGATGCCATTTACATATAACATCTCAGTAGGTATCGGCGCTGGCTTCGTCACTCACGTTGTCATCCGCTACATCCAGGGCCGTCGTAAAGAAGTGCATCCACTTCTTCTATTGGTATCTGGGCTATTTATGGTCTACTTCTTATCCTCACCAATCAATGCTTGGGTGGGATAGTTGGTTATATAAAGTAGTTGAGCAACGCCCTGCGGATTATTCTGCAGGGCGTTGCTCTTTATAACGACCAGTCGATCGGTGTTTTTTCTACTGCAGCAAGAGCAGCATTTGTTCGACTGAAGGGTCTAGATCCAAAAAAGCCCCGATGTGCAGATAGTGGGCTCGGATGAGGAGAAGTAATCAACTGCTCTGCTGAGAAATATTTACTGCACTCTTGTGCGCTATTTCCCCAGAGGATCGCGATTGCTCCGGCCTGGGCCAGTAACTCAACACAGCGCTCAGTAAAGGCTCTCCAACCAAGTTCCATATGTGAGTTACTTTCACCGGACTGACAGGTTAAGGTGCGATTTAGCAGGACAACTCCTTGGTTGGCCCAAGGCGATA
>CAXNDN010000055.1:0-5850 GCA_964201295.1 Candidatus Planktophila sp.
GCGTGTGGATTAGTGGCTTTGGAATCATCAATCCAAGTAATTTCATCTTTAGTGCAAATAGCTTCGATCCGATGGTGCCCCAATTTAAATTTCTGCAATGCGACACGGATCGATTCGTAAGAGATACCCATTGCTCGCGCTAGTCCGGCCGCAGCCAAGGCGTTGGAAACGTTGTGAGGAACCGTTGGAATTACATCAATAATCTCGGCAATCATCGCAGCTTCTTGGGGATCGATAACGAAAGCGCGATCAATCAGGAGTTCTTCAACTACGCCAATCTCCCCTGGGCCAGGTGTATCTAGTGAAAAAAATACTTTTCGTCCCTGCCAATTATTAGATCTGGATACAACTTCAGGATCATCACCATTTAATATGCCAGTGCTGGCTCGATCTAAGATCGCCATCTTCGCTTGGGCATATTCGCTAAATCCGCCGTGCCAGTCAACGTGATCTTGTGCAATATTTAAGATTGACGCTGCTTCAAATCTCGCTTCTCGTATCCAGTGAAGCTGAAAAGAGGAGAGTTCTAGTACCAATACTTCAAATTTTTCTGCACTTTCTACGCTTTCAATCACCGTAGTACCAACGTTTCCACAAGCGATCGCTGAAATACCACCAGCACGTAACATCGCAGCAACCATCTCAACGGTAGTTGTCTTACCGTTAGTGCCGGTCAGAGCTATCCAGCGTTGGCTTGGGACGCGTTCGGCGCGTAGCTGCCAAGCCAGATCTACCTCATTTAACAATTGCACGCCAGAGTTCTCTGCTTCGAGAATTAATTGGTGATCAGATTTCCAACCTGGCGATACCACTAGCGAATCAAAATTTACGGCGCTATACAAATTAGTGGGGGCAACGATAAATCCAGCGACCTCGCTGACTACATCATCGGCTAGCGATATCTGCGCGCCTCTTTTAGCCAGTGAGCGAGCAACCGCTAGGCCAGTTACTCCTGCGCCAAGGATTAGAATTTTCTTATCTATAAAAGTATTAGCCATAGCGCGCTTTACCTACTGAGTAACCCATTGAGCATAAAAGAGGCCAAGCCCTAGCGCTACACACAGGCCTGCGATGATCCAGAAACGCAAGACGATGGTTACCTCACCCCAACCGCTTAGTTCAAAGTGGTGTTGAAGCGGAGCCATCTTGAAAATTCTTTTTCCGCCCGATATTTTAAAGTACAGAACTTGCAAAATTACCGATGCGCTAATGATTACAAAGAGTCCACCCAGCGGAATGAGCAATAGTTCAATTCTTAGTGATGTCGCAATACCGGCGAGTGCCCCACCCAGGGCGAGCGATCCGGTATCACCCATAAATATTTTCGCTGGGGATGCATTCCACCAGAGAAATCCAGCGCACGCTCCAGCTAAGGCGGCAGATAAGACCGCTAAGTCGAGTGGATCTCGCACCAAGTAACAGTTTGCACCTGGAGCAATTGCGCAACTCTGTCCAAACTGCCAAACGCCAATCAAGATATAGGCAATGAAAGTCATGACCGCAGCTCCAGTTGCCAGCCCATCTAAGCCGTCGGTGAGATTGACGCCGTTGCTAGTTGCGGTCACCATCAGAATTACCCAGACAATTACTAGACCTGCGCCAAGAACTATTGATGTATCGCGCACTGTAGAAAGATTCATTGAGATCGGAGTCAACCCATCACCATCTGGGAATCGGATTCCTAGGTATCCGAAAATAGCTGCAAAAACCACTTGGCCAAGGATCTTCTGCTTCGCATTTAAACCTAGTGACTTTTGGCGTGAGACTTTTAACCAATCATCTAAGAAACCAACGAAGCCGAGTGAAGTCATTAGCCCCAGAACTAGCAGCGCTGATGTGCTTACTGTGTTCTGGGATATTGCGTGTGCAATAAAGTATCCAGCCGCTACAGCAAAGATAATTATTAGCCCACCCATAGTCGGCGTGCCACGTTTGATGTGATGAGATGACGGGCCATCGTCTCGAATGATTTGGCCGTAGCCACGTCGGGCAAGGAAGCGAATAAGTATCGGAGTTCCGAAGAGCGACAAGATGAGGGCAATAGAACCGGAGATTAGAATTTCTCTCATTTTGCTTTACCGCTCCCCTTCTTCAATAATTTCTACATCTGCTGCTATCGATACGATTATTTCTGCTGAGATTGATTGTGCTAATTCTTCAAACTCTTCAGCTCGAGAAGCTTTAATCAGTACTACATCTCCGGCACTTATCTGATCCACTAATTGCAAAGCCTCTTCCTTCTCCTGAAAGAGATGGATTTCGGTTGCGCTATTCGCGGTCAACTTAGCGGAATACTCCGAAGCGCCAATGCAGACCAAGTGATCTATCCCTAACTCTGAAGCAAGGGTGCCAATGTCTGCGTGGCGAGTGGCTGAGGACTCGCCGAGTTCATGCATCTTTCCGAGAAATGCCCAAGATTGGCCGCCTCGCTCTTGTGCAAAGAGCACCAAAGTACGTAGCGCCGCCTCGGCAGATTCGGGACTTGAGTTATAAGAGTCATTTATCAATACGACCCCGCGGAGTTCTTGGATCTCCATTCGCCACTTACTTCTTACATCTGAAGTGGAGAGGGCGACTGCAATCTGATCGATAGATGCGCCAACTGCAGTTGCGGCAGCTGCCGCAGCTAAAGCGTTGGAAACTTGGTGTACCCCAACAAGTCGTAGCCCAACTGCGGCGCGACCAGCGCTAGTTATTAAGTCAAAGTGTGGGCGTCCTTCGCGAATTTCAACATCGCTAGCACGAACATCTGCTGCGGTTGTTTCACCAAAAGTAATTATCTTTCCCTTATGGAGTGCGCTCATTTGTGGCGTGAATACATCATATTGGCCGAGAATTGCGATAGCGCCAGGATCAAGTGATGAAATCATCTCGGATTTTGCTTGCGCAACTGCCTCAGCTGATCCGAACTCACCAATATGTGCAGTGCCAACTCGTAACACTATGCCGATATTTGGTTTTGCCATCTGGCAAAGAAGCGCAATATCTCCGATGTGGCGTGCTCCCATTTCTAAGATACAGAACTTAGTATTTTCATCACACTGTAAAAGGGTAATTGGAGTGCCTAATTCGTTATTAAAGTTTCCTGTCGGTGCAACCGTTCTTCCTAAATTCTCCAAAATATGATGCAATAAATCTTTCGTCGTCGTTTTACCTTGTGATCCAGTCAGCGCAATAACCTGCAAGCCGCTCAACAGATCTCGCACGTGTGCTGCTAATTTATTGAGAGCAGTAAGTACATCAGGTACAACAATGCAGCGATCGGATGAGGCTACGCTGACAATTGCGAGTACTGCACCGCGTGAAAATGCTTCAGAGATGTATTTGTGTCCATCACTCTTTTCACCCTTTAGCGCCAAGAAAATTGATCCCGGGGTTACTTGGTTGGAATCAAATACTGGTGCGGAAGTGACAGTTACATCTGAGCCCTTGAGTTCGCCTCCAACTATTTCAGCGATTTCAGATGCTTTTAGCGCGATCATCGCTTCGCCTCGATCGCCTGTGCCAGAACTAAGCGATCATCGAAATCAAATATTTGGCCCTTGATCTCTTGGCCGAGCTCGTGGCCTTTACCAAGAATTGTCACTGTATCGCCGGGTCCTGCGATGGATACCGCATATGCAATTGCGCTAGCGCGATCGCTGATTATTTGTGATGGTTGAGCAACGTTGAGACCAAGGGCCATCGCCTCAAGTATTTCTGCAGGATCTTCTGATCGTGGATTATCACTTGTAAAAATTGCAATATCCGCATTTTCGATCAGAGCCTTACCCATCAAAGGTCGTTTTCTTGCATCGCGGTCTCCCCCGCAACCTAAAACGGCTATCAGCTGTCCAGATGTAAATTCGCGGATCGATTTAAGAACGTTTGAGACTGCATCTGGAGTATGTGCGTAGTCGACAATGGCGTTGAAATTTTGACCTACCGAAACTTCTTCTAGCCTTCCGACCGCCCCTGAAATCTTAGGAACAATAGCTGCGATATCAATTGGATCTACACCAGATTCCACTGCAATCGCTATAGCCATCAATAAATTATCGAAGTTATAGCCACCCCGCAAAGTCGTTGATGTCTCAATCAATATTCCACCAGAGCCGCGCACCTTCAGCTGCACTCGCTTGGAACTGGTGTCTATTTCAATGTAGTGCCAGGTGGCCTTGGGATTTACTCGTGACAGAGACACAACTGGAAGCTCGGTGCTTTCTGCCAGTCTTGCTCCATACGGATCATCGATATTGATACACGCTAAATCTGCCATTGCAAAGTTAAAGAGCGCCGATTTTGCGGCAAAGTAACTTTCCATATCTCCGTGAAAATCTAAGTGATCTTGCGTTAAATTTGTAAAGCCAGCGATCGCGAAATGCGCACCTTCTAACCGGTGCAATTGCAGCGCATGGCTTGACGCTTCAATGACTAAATGGCGCATGTGGCGCTCCCTCATTACCGCTGCCAACGCTTGTAAATCAGTAGCCTCTGGAGTCGTGCGTTTGCTGGTAATAATTTCACTACCGATTCGTGTCTCCACAGTGCCAATTAGTCCACATTCACGATGAGCCGCTTCAAATATCTGATGTAGCAATGTGGTGACCGTAGTCTTGCCATTTGTCCCAGTGATGGCAATGCAGCTTAGGTCACGCATTGGTTCGGTATATAAAAGCGCCGCGATCCGCCCGGCAATTAACCGTGGATTCTCCACGACCAATACCGGCAGATCTTTAATTAACTCGGCACCAGCTGAATCTGTAATTACCGCAATCGCTCCACGTTTTTTAGCACTTTCTGCAAATTCTGCACCGTGACGCTTTGCTCCTGGGATAGCGATAAATAAATCTCCAGGGATTACATCACCGTCGTTATGAGTAGCTCCGCTGACGACGAGCTTAGCTAAATCTGCTTGGCTAACTGAGGTTTGCGCATTACAAGATTGGGCAATTTTGGTGAGGGTTAACACCGGAGGGCTAAAAGGTCGCATCATCGCTTCCTTGCACTTGCCTGCGTAACTTTTGCCTCAGCTGCTTTGCTCTGCTTTTTTAGCAATTCGCTCTGCGTTAGCGCTACTGGTAATACCTTGGTTCCGGTTGGAGCGACATGTTCAGATTGGAGAACGAATGTCATTACCTTTTTGAAAACTGGACCACCAAGAGAGCCACCATAATGAGCGCCTTTAGGATCTTGAATAGTTACGCTGATTACATATTTGGGATCATCCGCTGGTGCAAAGCCAATAAAGGATGCTGTGTAACCGCTGTAGCAAGCACAATCTGAGTTGTAGCGCATTGCAGTGCCGGTTTTTCCGGCGACTCGATAACCTGGAATCGCAGCACTTGGCGCAGTACCGTTTCCTGATACAACTGACTCCATCATTATCCGTAATTGCTTGGCGGTCTCAGCGCTGATAACTCGTTCATTAAAGCGAGAAACGGAGGCGGTGTACCTTCCTGATGCATCTGTAGTTCCAGCGATCACGGTTGGAGAAACTCGAACTCCGTTATTAGCAATCGTTGCAAAGATACTTGTGGCCTGCATCGCCGTTAACGCATAGCCCTGACCAAACGCCACAGTTGGGGCGGTGGTTCCAGACCAATCGCTAACCGGCCGGAATAGCCCAGCAGATTCACCAGGCAAACCTGAACCGGTAGATTTTCCAATTCCAAATTTAGTGAGATAGCTATGTAAAGTATCGTTTGACAGCATCTCGCCGATTTTAATTGTTCCCGTGTTGGATGAGACTGCCAAGATTCCTGAGGTAGTTAAATACTGCACAGGATGACGATCGTGGTCACTGAAAGTTTCTCCACCGCGCTTTAGGGAATATGGGACTTTCAAAACTGTTTCTGGAGTTATCTTCTT
>CAXNDN010000056.1:0-5738 GCA_964201295.1 Candidatus Planktophila sp.
AATGCAGCTGCTATAAAGAGTCTTGGCCCTAAAGGTATTTGGCTGAAAACGAGCATAAATGAAATAAATAAACCAGCTAAGGCAATAACCACAACTAGAACTCTGCGAATTATCCAGAGGACCATCTTCTCTCGTGTGTAATTCCAAACCGCTTTACTGGTCAATAAGATTCCGAGCGGACCTGAGAGAAATACAGTACTCATCAGGATTGCTACCAGCCGAACAAGTGATTCCATAGCCTCAGTTTAGCCTTACCCAACTTTGATTAAGCGCTGCAAAGATCACCATATCTATCTGGTTTCCACCTGATCGCGTTACTCTCTGTCGAAGAACTCCTTCACGCTCGTAGCCAGCGGAAACCAGAAGTTTCTGTGAAGCGGTGTTATCTAAATCAACGGCAGCTTCAATGCGCTTGAAACCTATAGTATCTAAGCCATATCCAGTAAGGATCTTTGTCGCCATCGTTGCGATGCCTTTTCCACGCATCTGCTCGCACATCCAGTAACCAATTTCAGCGCGGTGATTTTCGATACTTATTGTGTGTAGAGAGATAACACCAGCGAACTCTTTCTCATCGCCCACACCAAATTCAATTACAAAAGGTATTTCGCGCTGTAACTCAATTGATGCTGGAATTCGCTGCACATAATCGAGGGCGTGAGACATTGTGTAGTTGACCGGAACTGTTGTAAATCTTGGAATTAGCGGATCTTGGCAGGCCTCATAAATGGCGGTCACATCTGAATCGAGAGGTGGGCGCAAGCTATACCGGCCGTATTGCAGCGTTGGTATTTCAGATGGCCACCAGATCACCGACCCAGTATGCCTTAACCAGGTTTTCAGGCGGCAATGTTTTTAAGTTGCAGGTAGTTGAAAGTTCAACTACTATTGCACTTACGAAAAAGGAGCAAAAATGCCTGCAGTTACCGTCAGTGATATCACCGTACTTCCTCGCGTTAGCGATGCGCCGAATTCTCGTGCCCGTCGCGTAAAGAGCATTACAACCGCTCCGCAAGGTTTCGAAGGTGAAGGCTTTCCAGTTCGTCGCGCATTCGCCGGCGTTGATCTAGCAGAACTTGATCCATTTATTCACTTAGATCAAATGGGTGAAGTTGAATATGCACCAGGTGAACCAAAGGGAACTCCGTGGCATCCACATCGCGGTTTTGAAACTGTTACTTACATTATTGATGGAATCTTTGATCATAAAGATAGCAACGGCGGCGGCGGAACAATCTCTAATGGCGATACGCAATGGATGACTGCTGGTGGTGGAATTTTGCATATCGAAACTCCACCAGAGCATTTAGTTATGAGTGGTGGTTTATTTCACGGCTTCCAACTCTGGGTAAATTTGCCTGCTGCAAAGAAATGGCTACCACCTGCCTATCAAGATGTGCGCGCAAATGATGTTGCACTTTTATCTAGCGCTGACGGTGGATCGCTAATTCGCATTATCGCTGGCGAATTAGATGGACATGTTGGACCAGGATCTACTCAGACTCCAATTACATTAATTCACGCAACTGTTGCACCAGGTGCCGAACTCCGTCTTCCTTGGCGCAAAGATTACAACGCACTTGTTTACGCAATCTCTGGCCAGGGTTTTGCAGGAGAAGAAGCGCGCCCAATACAAATGGGTCAACTAACTGTTTTCGGAGACGGCGATAGCATCGTTATTCGCGCGGCAAACCAACAAGAAACTCGTTCACCAAATCTTGAACTCTTCATTCTCGGTGGCCAACCAATTAAAGAACCAGTTGCTTGGATGGGCCCATTTGTAATGAATACCAAGGCCGAAGTTCTGCAAGCATTCGAAGATTTCCAGAAAGGTTTACTTGGTTCAATTCCAGCGATTTATAAGGATGATGCCAAGCGCCCGCTGAACCGCACTGACAAACTAGGCGGCGACATTCTCGACGTTCATAACGCTCCAACTGACCTGCAAGAGAGTTAATTTTCCGCGTTAGAATGCACTTATGAACCCGCAGAGAGTCCTTCTCTATTATGGCTTCACACCCATAAGTGATCCTGTTGCTATTCAGCTCTGGCAGAAAACACTTTGCGAAACTTTAAATTTAAAGGGCAGGATTCTTATTGCGCCGTCTGGCATCAACGGAACTGTTGGTGGTCACATAGATGATCTTCGTAAATATATAAAGCACACCAAGTCATACCCAGGCTTTAAGAAGATTGGCTTTAAATGGTCGCAAGGAACCGGTAATGAATTCAATCGCCTTTATGTAACATTGAAAGATGAGCTTGTTGCCTTTGGAAACCCAGGTGAAATTAAAGTCGATGAAAATGGAGTGATCGGTGGCGGTCAGCACCTGCGCCCTGAGCAAGTTCATGAATTAGTTGCTGAACGTGGCGATGAAGTGATTTTCTTTGATGCACGCAATAAATATGAAGCTGAGATTGGAAAATTTAAGGGAGCCGTTGTTCCAGATATAAATGCGTCTAGTGAGTTTATTAAGGAACTAGAGAGTGGTAAGTATGACGATTTGAAGGAACGTCCAATCGTTGCGTATTGCACTGGTGGAATCCGGTGTGAAATTTTATCGGTCTACATGGTAAATCGCGGCTTTAAAGAGGTTTATCAAATCGATGGCGGTATCGCTAAATATGGCGAGAAGTTCGGCGACGACGGCTATTGGGAAGGCTCGCTCTATACCTTTGATGCTCGGATGGCCCTTGATTTCTCAACGAAGACAAAGGTCATCGGCGAATGCGAAATATGTAAAGCTCCAAGCAGAATCTTTCAGAACTGCCGCACTGCGACTTGCCACGAACTAATTTTGCTTTGCGATCCTTGTAATGACCTGCCAGCGAACACAAAGTGCACGCACGATAAATCTAAAGTGCGCGATACCGAGATGGTTGGTTAAAGCGCTTCAAAGCCACTTACTTCAATTCAGCCGCCATAGCCAATAAATATGGAGCTAACTTGCCGTAGAAAGTATCTGGAGTAATTCCAAAGACGTTGCTGAAGTTAGCCTCATAATTTCTGCTCGTTGCAAATGAACTGTAGAAATTTGCCATTTTTTCGTGTCCGTACACCGCAACTAATACTTCAGTGGCATAAGAACCTAGCAAGTAAGAGAGTCCAAGGGCACCTGCAGAATCAGTGCGTGTCTCAATACTTTTCATCAATACCTTGATTGCTTGAGGGTCATTTTTTAGAAAAACCGATTTAATACTTTGATCTGGGAAAAGGGCTGAAATATATGCTTTTGAGTCCGATGTGAGCTGAGTGTGCATGCCCGAACGTGTTGTCTTCGAGGAATCAAATGGGGTGTATCCAATCGCTTCACCGTAAAATACTGCACTGCCTTCTACGGACCACCAAGGCATTGCATTTGAATTAGCCGAAGTACTCAATCCATATTGGGCGAGGTGCGTATATTCATGCGCAGCAGTTGAGCGATTCCATAGCCCTTGATCTGCGAACTCCAAACCTTGTTCAAAAAGAAAATTCCCGCCTCCCGCAATTGTTGCGCTTGCGTTACCGCAATAGCTTGCGGTGCAACTATTCATTCCATTGTACGGAGATGCAGAATAGCCACCAGCTGCGTCATATGCAGTTTTTGCCCAAGGAATATCTCTTGATGAGTACCAAACAATTGTAACTTTGGATGGTTTAAAGAAAGAAGACCATAACTTTACCGCTGACTCAACTTCGTTCTTCGCAATGTCAACTCTCCATGCATCTACATTTGCACCAACTAAGTAATTTACTGCCGCCCCATCACTCGCGCCTTTTGCTACGTAACTTGCTACCTCAGAACGAGACTTCTGATAAACCTGCTCAAAATCCAAGTTGTCAATCGTCAAAGGCTTAGGCGGATTAATCGAAGCCTCTGGAGATGGTGATGGTGAAGGTGATTTGGAAGGTGATGGTGAAGCTACTTTCGCCACCTTCTTCCAAATTAGCTTCTTACCACTTTTGACACAAGTAAATTTCACACTCTTTTGGGTACTCATCTGACCAGCAGCCTTGCATGTAGCACCAGCTTTAACAGCAGCCGATGCAGCTGAAATACTTGCAATAGGTGTTAGACATACGATTAGAACGAATACTAGAAAGCGTCTCATGAGCCAGATTCTAATTGAGCAAAAGTCTTTAAAACAATCTTTTTGGGTTAGAAGTTCAGCTTATATAGAAAGGCACAGCGAGGCATGCCTTGGAATCAGAGCGCCTTTAGCGCGCTTACAACTTTTGTAAGAGATGCCTTGGCATCACCAAAAAGCAACATCGTCTTTGGATCATAAAGAAGTTCGTTCTCGATACCGGCGAATCCTGGGCGCATTGAACGCTTTAGGAAGATCACATTTGCAGCGTTAGCCACTTCCAAAATTGGCATTCCATAAATTGGACACCCTGGAGTTGTTTTTGCGGCTGGGTTTACGACGTCATTTGCACCGATAACGATTGCAACATCTGTCTGGCCAAAAGTTGGATTTACTTCATCCATTTCTGCCAATTGATCATATGGAACATTTGCTTCTGCAAGAAGTACGTTCATATGTCCTGGCATGCGACCGGCAACTGGGTGAATTCCGTAGGCAACATCGATGCCTTTTGAGAGCATCAAATCTGCTAGTTCGCGCACTGTGTGCTGTGCTTGCGCAACTGCAAGTCCGAAGCCGGGAACAATCACAACGCGACGTGCGTAGTTAAGAAGAATTGCAACGTCATCTGGAGAACCAGAACGTACTGGACGTTCTTCACCCGCAGCTGCAACATCTTGTGGCTTTGCGGTAAATGCACCAAATAAAGTTCCGAAGAGCGAACGCCCCATCGCATCTGCCATCAAACGCGTCAAGATAGTTCCGGATGCGCCAACAAGTGTTCCGGCGATGATTAAGAGCGTTGAGTTAAGTACATAACCACTTGCCGCAACTGTTAAACCAGTAAAGGCGTTAAGTAATGAGATAACGATCGGCACATCTGCGCCACCTACTGGTAGAACAAACAAGATACCGAATAACAATGAGAGCGCGGCAAGTACCAATAGTGGAGTAGTGCCGAGTGCGGTAACCACCCAACCAGATGCTCCGAGTACTGCAGCGAGAGTTGCGGCAATTACAAAGCGGCCGCCCGGAAACACAACGGGGCGCGTAGTCATTAACTCTTGCAACTTCATAAAGGTGATGATCGAACCGCTGAAAGATACGCAGCCAACAACAACGGTAAAGACGGTGAAGATTACTTCGGCTGTTGTTGCATCGCTTCCTAAGTTCAAATATTCAACAATCGCCACGAGTGCAGCTGCGCCACCACCAACACCATTAAATAGTGCAACGAGTTGTGGCATCTGGGTCATCTGAACTTTGCGCGCTGCAGGAACACCAATTGCTAAGCCAACTGCAACTGCGCCTAAAATCCAACCAAAATTATGAAGTGGAAGTGAATGCGCTGCTGAACCATCGCGTGGAGGAGTCACGTAGACAAATACAACTAGCGTGGCAATGGTTGCACCTAAAGCGCCAATTAAATTTCCACGACGCGCAGTCTTAGGATGCGATAAACCCTTAAGGGCGAGAATGAAGCAGACACCAGCAGCTAGCCCGATTAGGTCATAAAGTGTGCTGCTCATTTATCTGCCTCCTTTTTCTTTCCTTTAAACATTTCGAGCATGCGATCGGTGACTACAAATCCACCGACCATATTTATTGTGGCGAGCACAATCGCAGCCAGTGATAATCCAAGTTCGAGGTTAGTTTTGCTGTGATCG
>CAXNDN010000057.1:0-5679 GCA_964201295.1 Candidatus Planktophila sp.
CTTCCGACGCGGGGTGGAGCAGCTCGGTAGCTCGCTGGGCTCATAACCCAGAGGTCGTAGGTTCAAATCCTGCCCCCGCTACTAAAATAGGACAGCACATGGATCTTAAAAGATTCGTGTGCTTTTCTATTTGATTTCTACTTAATACGCAGTGAATTTGTTACTACAAAGAGCGAACTCACTGCCATCGCGCCAGCTGCATACATCGGCGTCAATAAACCAGCTGCTGCAATCGGAATACCAATTACGTTATAAGCAAAAGCCCAGCCAAGGTTAGATTTAATTGTTCGCAGCGTGCGCTTAGAGAGCGCAAGCGCATCAACAACGCTCATCAGCTCAGGGCGCATCAAAGTTATATCCGCACTTGAAATTGCTGTATCTGTACCTGTGCCCATAGCCATACTCAAATCTGCGGCGGCAAGTGCTGCAGCATCGTTGATGCCATCGCCGATCATTAAAACAGTGTGGCCAGAGTCCTTTAGCGCCGTGATGCGCGCTAACTTCTCATCCGGTAGCGCGCGAGCAATTACATTCTCACCTTTTATCCCGACCAAGCGCGCGATTGCGCCCGCACTCTCTTCGTTATCACCGGTTACCAACCAGGGAGTTATGCCAGAATCAATGAGCGCAGAAATAGTTGCGGCGGCATCTGCCTTAACTTGATCCCCAATAGCAAAGACAGCGATTGCAACACCATCCCAAGCAAGAACAGCGACTGATAATCCTGATTCTTCACCACGTGTAATCGCATCCGCAATTGCTGGATCAAATGTTGTTGCGCTGTGGGCAATTGCTTTTGGTGTTCCGATGAGTACAACCGGAGAGAGTGTTCCGAGCAAGACACGCCCTGCAACGCCTGCGCCAGGAGTTTGTGTGAACTCGATAACTTCGTGGCGAGTGGCTCCATTGGCAAGTGCGTGAGATGCGATCGCTTGACCAACTGGATGGTCATTGGCTAATTCAAGAGAGAGCGCGGTTGATAAAATTGTTTTTTCATTTAACAAATCTGCATAAACTGAAGCTAATACTTTATGTGCACTGGTTGGGATTATCGCTTCGTGAACTTTCATTACTCCAGTGGTCAGGGTTCCAGTCTTATCGAGAACAACCACATCAATTTTACGAGCAAGTTCTAAGACCCGCGGTTGTCGCAAGACGATTCCGCGAGATGCCCCACGCCCTGAAGCAACCAATAGAGCCACGGGAGTAGCCAAGCCCAGTGCACACGGACATGCGATAACGAGAACAGTGATTGCAATCTGAATCGATTGCGCTAGCGAATACCCATCTCCGTTATTTCCTAGGTAATACCAAGCAAAGAAAGTTGCAATTGCTAGCACGGTAACTATCGGAACAAAGACGGCGGCAATCTGGTCGGCAACTTTTTGGATAGGGGCTTTCTGGCCTTGGGCTTGCACAACCATTGCAGTAATGCGCGCTAGCTCGGTATCGCTACCAATGCGCGTGGCTTTGACAATTATTCGACCATTATTATTTAGCGAAGCTCCGATTACTCGGGAGCCTGGTGAAACTTCGATTGGCACCGATTCGCCAGTCAACATTGAATTATTAACCGATGAAGTTCCTGAAATAACCAAGCCATCTGTGGCCACCCGGGCACCTGGTTTAACAATAAAGTCATCGCCAATGGCAAGTTCTGAGATTGGAATAATTACTTCTAGCCCATTGCGCAGAACGGTAACTTCCTTTGCACCCAGAGAGAGCAAGGTAGACAGGGCGGTGCTAGCGCGACGCTTTGCGCGCGATTCGAGATGGCGCCCTAAAATCACAAAGAGCAGAACTCCTGCCGCTACCTCTGTGTAAACATCTCCAGTACCAGTTGCGTTGGCGTAGATCGACCAGCCAAATGCGCTCAACGAACCGAGTGAAATTAGTGAATCCATTGTGGGATGGAAAATGTTACGAATCGCTGCGCGATGTATCGGAAATGCAACAATTGCAATGAGCGGCGCAGTTAGTCCGATGGCAAGCCAGGCAGTTGGTGAATAAAGTGGTGGCAAAATATTTAAGGAGCTCAGCACGTTAAGGATTTGTATATCTAATTGCGCATGCCATTGATGAACCATTGACATCGCAATTGTTGGAACGGCGAAGAGAATTGCGAAGAAGAGCGCGATTCCTGATTTCTTGCTGTGCATCACTGGAGTTGCGCCATTTTCAATCAGAGTGGCACCGTAGCCAGCGCCCTTAATCTTCTTAATTATCTCAGCGCTCTTAACTTCTGCTGGAGCCAAGATATGTACAGTCTCAGTTGCGAAGTTAACGCTCGCACTGACTCCACTAATTGCATTGAGGGATTTTTCCACGGTATTAACGCAAGAAGAGCAGGTCATTCCGGTTACCGAGAAGGTACGCGGACTTAAAGATGTCTTGCTTAAGTCGATCGCTTTACCTGGCTTTTCTGGTTCAGCGCTGGCGGGGCGGAAGAGTTCAATCTTTATATCTTCAACGGCCATTTAACTTACCTACAATCTTTTCGTGTATTACCGAGTTCGTTGATAGCCCGCTGCCACCTAAACTTCCATCAACGCCTGCCACGCTGGTAAATCTACCGCCTGCTTCGCGCACAATTATATCGAGCGCTGCCATATCCCAAATTGCAAGGGATGGTTCAGCTGCAACATCTACCGCACCTTCTGCTACCAACATATGTGACCAGAAATCACCGATACCGCGAGAGCGCCAAGCGCTGGCTAGCAAATCTTGAAATGGAGCAAGCCGCTCGCCCCAGCCGATGAAGTCAGAGTAAGAAATTGAGGCATCTTTAATTTCAGATACCTGCGAAACTGAAATCTTCTTTGGCGCTGACTTATTAACCATTACATATGCGCCATTACCTTCACTGGCATACCAGCGACGAAACAACGCCGGAGCACTAACGACACCGACAACAACAACTTCAGAGCCATCGCTCTGCTTTTCAATTAAACCTATCAAGGTTGCCCAAGTTGGTACACCACGTAAAAAGTTTTTGGTGCCATCTATTGGATCAATTACCCAATATCTATCTGCGCCAAGGCCATCGCTTCCAAACTCTTCACCGACGATTCCATCATCGGGGCGATGGTTCTTAATCAGTGCGCGGATCGCTTCTTCAGATGCTTTATCGGCATCAGTAACTGGGGTGTTATCTGGCTTAGTTGAGATGAGTAAATCTATAGATTGATAGCGCGCCAAAGTAATTGAATCTGCGGCATCGGCTAAGCGCATTGCTAGCGCCAGATCATTGCCCCGCGTAACCGACATGCTCTCAGTCTAGCGCGGGTGGGTTTGAATCTTTAAGTTCCAAAAGTGAGCGCAGACTTGCTACGCGCGCGCTTCGTTCGTTATCTACAACACCTTTTGGTGCAGCCCACTCATTTAATTTGCATCCGACTTCGTGATGAGAGCAATTAGACATACAACTCTGCGTGACTTCAAATAAATCTTCAAAGGCTGCGACTATGCGATTGGAATCTAAATGCGCCAGGCCAAATGCGCGAATACCTGGGGTATCGATAATCCAACCCTGGGATGGCGAAAGGTCGGTCGCTAGCGGCAGTGCAATGGCGCTTGAAGAAGTGTGTCGCCCGCGCCCAGTTACATCATTTACATCACCGGTTACGCGATCTGCGTGCGGGACCAGCGCATTAATTAGTGTGGATTTACCAACGCCAGAGTGACCAACCAGCACCGAAGTTTTACCGTTTAACATCGCAAAGAGTTTTGCAAGATCAGCTTCACGTGAATCAGATTTAATTGCAGCTGTCGCTATTTCTACTCCAAGAGTTTCATATTCGTGTAGAAAATCTGGAACTGCGGCTACATCAGTCTTAGTCACCAATAAAATCGGTTTAATATTTTCGTGAAAAGCGCAGACTAAGAATCTATCAATTAAGCCGCGGCGCGGTTCGGGATTTGCCGCCGCAACAACTATTACCAACTGATCAATGTTGGCGACAATGGTGCGCTCCATCTTCGCCGCATCATCTACCGTGCGACTTAAGCTGTTGCGTCGTGGTTCGATAGAAACAATTCGTGCTAGTGATCCTTCAGTCCCAGTTACATCTCCAACTAAGTTAACTAAATCTCCAACAACTACAGATTTCGGACCCATCTCGCGGGCTTTCATTGCAGTCACGATTGCGCCTTCATTGGTGATACAAGTTGTGCGACCGCGATCTACCGTTGTTACAAGTGCTTGGACCGCATCAGAATGCGAAGGGCGATCTTTACTACGCGGGCGGGTACGGCGCGCAGGGCGAATACGAGCGTCGGACTCGTCAAATTCGCGAGGTGTCATGAAATCAAACTCTGCCAAAGTCCAGGAAAGTCTGGAAGTGTCTTGCGCGTCGTAGCAACGTTTTCAATTTCGATACCAGGCACAACTAAACCAATAACTGCGCCAGCGGTAGCTAAACGATGATCATCGTAGGTGTGGAATGTACCGCCGTGTAAACCAGTACCAAATCTACCTGCGGGAGTAATTCGCAGTGATGTTTCATCTTCCACAACATCGCCGCCAAGTAAGTTGATTTCGCGGGTTAGTGCGGCCAATCGATCGGTTTCGTGTAAACGTAAATGCCCGATTCCGCGCAAGTGCGATGGTGAATCAGCAAGGGCGGCAAGGGCGGTGATCGCTGGAGTTAGTTCTCCAACATCGTGCAGGTCGATATCTATTCCGCGAATGGAGTCAGTGCCAGTAATTGTTAAACCATCTGCAGAGAGTGAAACCTGCGCACCCATTTGTGTAAGTATTTCGCGCAGTTGATCTCCGGGCTGAGTGGTCCCTTTTGGCCAATCTGCGATTGTGATTGAACCACCACATACCATTGCAATTGATAAGAATGGCGCAGCGTTAGAAAGATCAGGTTCAATTACCAAATCAACACCGCTTAATTTGCCTGCAGCAACGCTCCAACTTTGCGCACCCTTATCTACCGTTACTTGCGCACCAAAGTCACGCAACATCTGAACCGTCATATCAATATGTGGCATAGATGGAAGTGGTCCACCTTTATGAGTTGCGGTAATTCCATTTGTAGTACTTGGCCCAATTAAAAGTAGCGCTGATAAAAATTGAGATGATGCACTGGCATCAATGGTTAAGGATCCGCCTGGGATTACACCCTTACTTTTAACGATCATTGGCAAGGAGTAACGCCCGCCATGTTCAATTTCTATTCCAAGTTCTTCTAACGCAGTAATCACTGGTGCGAGCGGACGCTCATATGAACGGGGGTCGCCATCAAATGAGATATCTCCAACTGCCAGCGCTGAAAGTGGTGGCAAGAAGCGCATGACTGTTCCTGCATTTCCGACATCAACCTTTGCCGGTCCTTGCAAATTTGCTGGGGTCACCTTCCAGGCTAAATCTCCATTTAATTCGAGTGCGGATATTCCAACGCCCATCGCCTTTAAGCCACCCACCATTAACTCGCTATCGCGCGAAATTAAGGGGCGTTTTAATATCGATGGTGCTTGTGCTTGGGCAGCGAGAATTAGCGCGCGGTTGGTTACCGATTTTGAACCCGGAATTATTACTCGCGCGCTGACTGAGTTGCGTCCACGAAATGGAGCGGGCCAGAGCATAAGCGGCAGTCTACTCTCTACCTATGTGCGGACGTTATGCCCAAGCGCAGGGGATGGACGAGATCATCGAAAGGTTTGATCTCGATG
>CAXNDN010000058.1:0-5638 GCA_964201295.1 Candidatus Planktophila sp.
ATGCAGGCGATTGAACTCGTCGAAGCCGGCACAAAGAACCCAAATCCGGCTGCGATGGCAACCGTAATCAAGTACTGCCAGAGCAAAGGCGTGCTAATCCTCACCGCTGGCACATACGCCAATGTGATTCGCTTTCTGCCACCGATAGTTATCTCCGATGAGCTCTTGAAAGATGCCCTCGGCGTTTTGGAAGAAGCTTTCGCTAGCCTCTAATTTCACCTGCTCTTCTCACCCCTAAGGGGTGATTTCTACTAGCCATAACCAGCCCTAATGCATCACCCTTAGGCGTGGCCAAACTAGGGGTATCCGCATCAAGGGTGATATCTGCCTCCAATCTCTCACAGACGCTGCCACCCGTGCTGCCACCAAATTTCATTTCTCGAAAAGAAATCTTGGCTGATGTCGAAGTTAATCAGGCCGGGATTACTTTGGTTGTTGCTCCTGCTGGATACGGAAAAACTTCACTAGTTGCCGAATACATTACGACGCTTGAACATCCGGTTATCTGGCTGAGTTTCAACGATTCTGATGACATAAAATCTTTTAACGCAAACTTCGTCCAAGCGGTTAGAAATGTAATTCCAGAATTTGGAAAGTGGTTTTCGAGTAGCCAATTTTTCACTACAGCAGAAATCATGACGGAAGTCTTTTCTGAACTTGGAAATAATGATGGTCATTTTGTTCTAGTTTTAGATGACAGCCGTGCCACCACAGGTGATGCAGCACCTCTAGCGCAGCACCTCTTCAGTTCTGTTCCGAAAAATGTGCACACAATAATATTGCGCAGGGCAATTCCGTCAGAAGCATTTGTGCAGCTTAAGGCCCTTGATAATCTACAAGTTATTGATCAGAACAAGATGAAATTCAGTGAAGAAGAAGTTTCTATATCCGCATCAATTATGGGAGTTAGTATTGAACGGCCTGAATATCAAAAAATGTTAAAGAAGTTAAGTGGTTGGCCGGCAGGAGTGCAGCTGACTTTGAGTAACATTTCGCGAGGGTGGGATGCTGCATCAAGTGCTTCAGCAGAAAAAGCTAGTTCTAACGGAACGAGCAATTTGGTCGAAAACCTTCTTTCCACGCTAAAGCCCGCCGAGCGTAAAATTCTAGAATCGCTGGCTGTAGTCGAAGAATTTTCAATTGAAGAGGCAGAAGTTATCTTACAAAACACTTTCTCATTGAGTAAATTGAATCGATTCGCAGTAGACGGCCTATTCCTGAAATACAGCAGCGAACCGATTAATAAGTACTCGTTTAACGCGATCGTTAGAACTGGTTTGATTCTAAATCCCTCAATTGCAGATAAAGAACTACGGCAGATTCACCAGCGACTATGCGATCATTTTGCAGATCGTGGGTTGTATTTAAAGGCGCTAGAACATGCAAAGTTTGCAGGAAGTCCAGAAGACTATAGACACCTTTTCAGGCATGCGATGCGCCAATTGATCGCTATTGGTCGGGGAAAAGATTTATTGCGTATGGCTGATCTAGTAGGAGATGCCACAACCATTGGAGTCTTAAAGCGGCAGACAGTTGAACTGATGGGGTTAACTGCAGATTTTCAGTATTTGCCTGCGCAGAGCCTGATTACGGAGATGTTATTTACTTCACGCGGAACTGATATTGAAAAATTTATAAAGAAATTTACTTCAGCAGTGAACGTTTACATTGATTTTGCGACCGGACTTACTGAGGATTTAGAAGAGAATACCTCAATTGTCATGGGTGCTTCTCCAGAAGAATTAGATTTAGCGGCAATTGATAAGTTATCAATCTTGCGCGTAGCAGCCGCTAAAGAGATTATTTATGATAATTCTGACAAATTAAGCGAAATTCAAAAACAAGCAACAGAACTTGCAGGATTTGATACCAGCTCATTGGCTCTTTACTTCACTAGCGCTATTGAAGCCTGCGCACTTCTAAATGATGGTAATTATAAAGATGCATATGTTGTTGCCAACAGCGTTATCGCGCACGCTGAGCGTGAGGGGTATATAGGAATTTTTGGTTCATTAGACATGATGTATGTAAAAGCACGCTGTCTTTTGGAGTTCTCACAAATTGAAGAATCACAGAAAGTATTTGCGGATATAAAACTTTGGGCAGAAAATTGGAGTCAGTACACCTGGATTTATATTGCAGAAAGTTTTCTGGCTCGAGACTTGGCCTTGGCGGGAAATTCGACTCCCGCACTAGATATTGTGCGCAGCGAACGAGAACGCGCTGCAGCGCTTACCTTCAAAAATGGATTAGATACTTACTGCGATTTAACTGAGCTCTTTATCAGATTTACAATGAAAGATTGGGACCGGGTTGAAATCTTGCTGGGAAGACTCCCTAGCCTTCTACTCGTTGAACGGATACGAGCAATTTACGATGAAATGACAGGAAAGAGTCCCAGCTCATTTATTGTTGCAAGTCTCACTGAACGAACACCTAAAGAGCAGATATATAAGAGAATTGCTGAAGCAGGTGAGAATATCGAACGCGAGAAAATCGCCTTACAAGCGATGCGCAACGCACTTGAAATTGGCGCACGAGTTGGCGCAAAGGAGACATTTCTTCGGCAGAATGCTTCAATTCTAAATTTAATAATTCGGATCGCAGGTGAAAAACCAACGGTCTACTTGGAGGATTTGGCCTCAAAAATCACTACTAGGCTGAAATCTAGGAGTGAAAATTTGGTGGGGCTTACATCTGCCCTGACGAAACGTGAGTTAGAAATATTGCGCCACTTGGCCACAGGTAACCCAATTAGCGCGATTGCAAAAACGCTTCACATTTCGCAGAACACTATGAAGACTCACTTAAAGAATGTTTCTCGCAAGATTGGCGCGAGTGGCCGAGATGAGGCGGTAGCAAGGGCGAAGGAGCTCTACCTGCTCTAAGAATTTCTGCGGGCTTATACTCAAGCCATGGATTTAGAGCTGCTAGTAACTCTGCTCGATCTCGCGGGCACTTTCGCATTTGCCTTAGTAGGCGCAAGAATTGCTGCCAATAAAGGTTTGGATTACGGCGGGATCGCCTTTATTGCCGCTATCGCCTCACTTGCGGGTGGAACGTTCCGCAATCTCTTGCTCGGAGAAAAGCCACCATGGGTATTGCACGGATGGTTATTTCTTGGAGTTTTATTAGCAATTGTTATTACCTTGAGCATCAAGCGCACAACACCAGTTGGTCGCTTTGTTCTAACCCTGGACACAATTGGTTTAGCGGTCTGTTCGGTATCCGGTGCTCAATTCGCACTTACCCAAGGCGCACCATTTGCTTCCGCGGTAATTCTTGGGTTGATTGGCGCAGTCACTGGTGGTTTATTGCGAGATGTACTTTGCCAGGTAGAACCAGTTTTGCTGCATCGTGAAACAATTGGAACTTCTTGCTTAGCCGGATCGCTGGTTTATGTCAGTTGTGATTATTTCGGAGTAAATCAAATCTTTTCAGTAGTTCTCGGTAGCGCAGTTGTAATTCTGGTTCGCGAACTTTCGATTAAATATGATTGGCACTTACCTAAAGTGGGCGGCCGGTAGAAGCGGCTAATCCCGCGATTGCCCAGAGCGATGTGTGTAGCGCCCTAAGAATTCTTCCTTCATCTCTTTAAAGTCTCCATCTAATAAAGCTTGGCGCATTCGATCTACCAAGCCGACGATATAGCGCTCGTTGTGAATCGTTGCCAGCGTTGCTGCCAACATCTCTTTTCCACGGAATAAGTGACAGAGGTATGCCCGTGTGAAGTTCTTGCAGGTGTAGCAATCGCAGTTCTCATCAATCGGGCTAAAGTCGCGAATATATGGAGCGTTAGCGATGTTGATTCGCCCGGTGGATGTGTAAACCGCACCGCTTCGCGCAATTCTTGATGCAAGTACGCAATCAAAGGTATCAACACCGTTTTCAACGCCAACGAATAGATCTTCGGGGGCACCGATGCCCAGCAGATGCTTTGGCTTGTCTTGTGGCAAGGTGCTGTTGACCCATCCAACGATCGTGCCAAGTGAATCTTTATCTAGCGCGCCGCCGATACCAAAGCCATCAAATTCAATTCCTGAAGATGACATTATTCCTAAATCTGCAGCCGCTTTCTTACGCAAGTCTTCATATTGCGCACCTTGAATAACCCCAAATAAAGCCTGGTATGGCTTATCGCTGCGTTGCTCGGTTAAACGCTTATGTTCATCTAAACAACGAATTGCCCAGTCGTAGGTGCGCTCCATTGCCAACTCTTGATAGGGGCGGGTGTTGTGCAAAGTAGTGCACTCATCAAAGGCGAAAATAATATCTGCACCGATTTTATGTTGGATCTGCATGGAAATTTCTGAGGTGAAGCGATGCATCGATCCATCAAGGTGAGATTTAAAGGTCACGCCATCATCATCAACATGTGCCAAGCGTTCCTTATTGCCGGCGATTACTTGGTCAGATCGAAAAGTCTTTGCATCCATCGCCAAAACTTTCTTAAAGCCAACTCCTAGTGAGAGAACTTGGAAGCCGCCACTATCTGTAAAGGTCGGACCGTTCCAATTCATAAACTTTGCTAGCCCGCCGGCCTCATCTAAGAGATCTGGACCGGGCTGTAAATAAAGGTGATAAGCATTAGCGAGTAAGGCCTGCGAACCTAGATCTTTCATCGCCTCAGGTAGCACCGATTTAACAGTTGCTTTGGTGCCGACCGGAATAAATGCTGGGGTTTGAATATCACCGTGCGGGGTTGAGATTGTGCCAACGCGCGCCAGCCCACTTTCAGCGCTCTGCTCTATCTCAAAGGCGAATTGGCTGGACACAAGCGTTATTGTCGCAGATAGCGATTGAGTGAAAAACTCGATCTAGTTTTTGGATCTGTTACCAGATCTCAATCCCTTTGCTCGATCTGTTACCAGATCTCGACGCGCTCGCTCTCGGCCAGCCACAACTTATCGCCTTCTGTTAGATCAAAGGCGGTGTAGAAGTCGGTGAGATTGCGAACGATCGCGTTGCAACGGAATTCATAAGGCGAATGCGGATCGGTTGCGATTCGGCGACGCAGCTCTTCAGCGCGTACCTTGCCGCGCCAAACTTGCGCCCAAGATAGGAAGAAACGTTGCTCTCCAGTTAACCCATCAATTACCGGGGCCTGAGCGCCCTTTAAAGCCAATTTATAGGCTTTAAATCCAATTGCTAAGCCACCAAGGTCTCCGATGTTCTCACCGACTGTGAGCGCCCCGTTAACGTGTATATCGGGCGTCTCTTCCGGAAATAGCGCATCAAACTGTGCAATAAGTGCGTTGGCGCGCTTTTCAAACTCGGTGCGATCGGCCTGCGTCCACCAATCGATCATATTTCCATCGCCATCGAATTTAGATCCTTGATCATCAAAGCCGTGGCCGATCTCGTGGCCAATGACTGCGCCAATTCCGCCGTAATTTGCTGCGATATCGGCGGTTAGATCAAAGAAAGGTGGCTGCAAGATCGCAGCCGGAAAGACGATCTCATTTTGGATCGGATGGTAATAAGCGTTAACGGTCTGTGGGGTCATCAACCACTCGGTCTTGTCCACTGGCTTGCCAATTTTGGCGAGTTCAATATCGCGGGCAAATTTAGTGATCCGTCCAATATTTGCGAAGAGACCATCGCGAGTAATTGTCAGCGCTGAATAATCGCGCCACTT
>CAXNDN010000059.1:0-5527 GCA_964201295.1 Candidatus Planktophila sp.
GCCTATGGCAATAACCACTGCACAATTTTTTACCGCAAGGCTGCGTAATCGCTTACTTCTATCTGCTGCTGTGCCATCTGTTACGACACTTTCAAAGGTAAAGGTGAGCTGAGCCTGTGCTTTTTTCACTCCCGCAAGCGTGGCATCGTTATAAGAGCGGTCACCGAGTCCACCGGTGTCATAGGCAATACAAATCTTGGTCGCAGCGTTGGCCGGGATAGGGCTCAATGTTGTCGCTGCAAGTACTAGCGCCAGGACTGAAATGCCAGATCGAAATTTCATTATAGAACCAAGCCTAAATTCTTGTAACTTTCGGCGACTGTTTTACTCGCAACGGTGCGGGCCTTATCGGCACCTGTGTGAAGAATTTGCACCAGGTGGTTCTCATCTTCCAGCAATTCGAGGGCCCGGGTGCGAATTGGCTGTAGATATTCCACCACAACTTCAGCAACCGCGCCTTTGAAATCACCATAGCCTTTGCCAGCAAATTCATTCTCTAACTCGCTAATTTTCTTACCTGAAAGTGCAGAGTGAATAGTAAGTAAGTTAC
This sequence comes from Candidatus Planktophila sp., assembly GCA_964201295.1. Taxonomy (GTDB): domain Bacteria; phylum Actinomycetota; class Actinomycetes; order Nanopelagicales; family Nanopelagicaceae; genus Planktophila. The sequence goes on from CAXNDN010000059.1 coordinate 551, forward strand.
TTATTCCAGGCTTCTCTTTTTCATCAAATTTAACTTCTCGCCCAGCGTCAGTTGTGGCACTCTTAATCTTCTTAGCGTTCGCCTCTGGGGTATCTAAAATTTCGAGGACACCGGCGGCGGAACCAGCAGATTTACTCATTTTATTTCTTGGTTCTTGCAAATCATATATCTTGGCACCAGATTTTAAAATGTAGCCTTCAGGAATTTGGAATGTCTCACCAAAGCGAGTATTAAAACGTGTGGCTAAATCTCTAGTTAACTCAATGTGCTGTCTCTGATCTTCACCAACCGGAACATAATCTGCCTGATATAAAAGTATGTCAGCTGCTTGCAACATTGGATAAGTAAATAAGCCAACTCGCGCTGAGTCCGAGCCACCCTTGGCGGATTTATCTTTAAATTGAGTCATGCGGTTAGCTTCGCCAAAACCAGCGATACATTCCATAATCCAACCGAGTTGATTATGTTCTGCAACATGTGATTGCACGAAGAGCGTTGACTTCTCAGGAGAAATTCCCAGAGCAATTAATTGTGCAGCCGAAGCCAAAATTCTTTTGCGCAATAACGCTGGGTCAATTTCTCCCGTAAGGGCGTGTAAATCTACGATGCAGTAGAAGGCATCATTTCCTTCTTGCAGCTCGACCCATTGCTTAAGCGCACCCAGGTAATTTCCAAGGTGGAAGGAGTCGCTCGTCGGCTGAATGCCGGAAAGGATGCGCTTGGTCATGTTGTTATTCTCGCACGGATCGCTAACTGCGCGATATCAGTAACTGCCCTGCGCGCTTGCCTTCCATAGTTAAAACAGAGATGCGAATACCATTTATGACAACCACATCATTGATTGCTGGAATCCGGCCTAAGAAGTGCATAACAAATCCACCTGCTGTTTCATACGGACCATCTGGAATATCGATACCAGTTTGATCCCGCAGATCATCGAGTGAAATCAGCCCATCAACTTCAAAATCACCGGTTCGCGCTTGCTGCGAGACTTCTTCATCGTCACTGTCGTATTCGTCTTTGATATCACCGATTAGGCACTCGACTAAATCTTCCAAGGTCACAATGCCATCAGTGCCACCATATTCATCAAGCACGATCGCTAAATGTTGGCGTTGGTTACGCATTTCAGTAAGCGCAGGAAGCACTCCCTTGGTGCCAGGCAGATACATTATGTTACGAACTAACTCTTGAATTTTTCCTCCAGCGCTGACTAGGGATGTATCCAATAAATCGCGAACGTGAATAAATCCGATTACTTCATCGCTTGAACCACGGACAACTGGATAGCGAGAATGCGCGCGGTCGACCGCGAGCGCAATCGCTTTACCAACTGTAAGTGAAGCATCCATAAAATCTACTTCTGTGCGCGGCACCATAACTTCATGCACCTGGCGCTCTGATGCGTTAAAGACCTCTTCAACGATGCCTCGTTCTTCCGCAGTTAGCGCGGCATGGCCACTGACTAGATCAAGCAGCTCTTCTTCGGACATCTGGCTACGTTGCTCTTTCGGGTCAACACCGAATGTGCGAACGACAATATCTGTCGATCGAGATAGGAGCCAAATAACTGGACGGAAAAACTTGGCTGTTATATCAATAGCGCCAGAACTCCAAAGGGCAATTTCTTCAGTACGAAATAGCGCTAAACGTTTCGGAACCAACTCGCCAAAGACGAGTGAGAAATAGGCGATGACAAGGGTTACGCCGACTAGTGAGGTTACATTTGCAACATCATCAGCTAGCCCTAATTCAACGAGTTGTGGAATTACATAAACTCCGAGTTTTTCCGCACCGAGGGCGGCAGATAAGAATCCACATACAGTCACACCGACCTGCGCGGCGGCTAAGAAGCGATTTGGATTGGTCGCCAGCTGCGCAACTTTTGCACCACGTTTACCTCTTGATGAGAGTTGGCGAATCTGACTCTCACGAAGTGAGATAAGTGCGATTTCGGCGGCAACAAAGAGCGAGCCGAGCAAGATCAAGCCCGCTACTGTGGCTAGATCGCCCAGCAACGAACCAATCGGGTAGGGGTCCATAAGGTGGCCAATTCTACTTCCTTTAGCGCTTATGCCGAACCTAGATTCGCAAAATGAGCCTGGTTTACCCTGATTCCCTATAGTCGATTATGTGCATTACCCTTGGCGAGCCTAGCCACCTGGCTAGCACCTTCATCCTCGGACCGTCGGGCACGTACCTGCCCGGAGAAGGAAGTATCTGTCATGGCATCAGTTGTATTCGAAGGCGCTACACGTATATATCCAGGCACAACCAAACCTGCAGTCGACAAGTTAAATCTAACCGTTAATGATGGTGAATTTTTAGTTCTTGTCGGTCCATCAGGTTGTGGTAAATCAACATCACTTCGTATGTTGGCAGGTCTTGAAGAAGTTGACGAAGGTCGAATTCTTATTGGAGATCGCGATGTAACAAATATCGCACCTAAAGATCGCGATATCGCGATGGTCTTCCAGTCTTATGCACTCTATCCACATATGACTGTTGCAGAAAATATGGGCTTTGCGCTAAAGATCGCCGGAGTCGCCAAAGAAGAACGCGATAAGCGCGTTAATGAAGCAGCTAAGTTACTTGATCTTGAACCTTACTTAGAGCGCAAGCCAAAAGCTCTTTCAGGTGGACAACGTCAGCGCGTTGCAATGGGTCGCGCAATTGTTCGCGAGCCACAGGTCTTCCTTATGGATGAACCACTTTCTAACCTTGATGCGAAGTTACGCGTTGCAACTCGTACGCAGATTGCTGCGCTACAGCGCCGCTTGGGCATCACAACTGTCTATGTAACACACGACCAAGTTGAAGCGATGACAATGGGTGATCGCGTTGCAGTTCTGAAAGATGGACTGCTGCAGCAAGTAGATACCCCACGTAATCTCTACGAAAGCCCGAACAATGCATTTGTTGCTGGCTTTATCGGATCCCCTGCAATGAACTTGCTCGCCGCTCCTGTTAGTGGTGGCAAAGCGATTCTCGGTGATCTCGCAATTGATGTACCAGGATCTACTGGAGACTCTGTAACAGTAGGCATTCGCCCAGAAGGTTTCACGCCTGCTGCAACTGGATTTAAGGTTGTAGTAGAAGTTGTTGAAGAACTCGGTGCCGATGCCTTCGTTTATGGCCGACCTGCTGATGCTTCAATCAAATTTGCGCAAGCCGGTGATGAAGGCGCTCAAGTTATTGTCCGCTGGGATCCAAAGAACCCACCTAAGCCAGGTGACACGATAACCGTCGCTGCTGTGCCAAATTCAGTTCATCTCTTTAGCTCTACAACTGGAGAACGCTTAAAGTAATAGTTAAGAAAACTTTAGATCTCCGCGTAGGACATGCACTTTCCCGGGACCGTATTTGCGCCAACTATCGGTCAATACCAGCGCGGTATTTTCATCTATACCCAGCAGCGTGGCATCTGCATCTTGGCGAACGATCGCAGCGCTGACGCGATCAGGCAGCCATCCTAAAAATTTATCGTAATGCGGAATAACTTCAATTTCAGGTAATAAATTAAGACCCTCGCTGATATGGGATCTGCGAATCCCAATAATTTTTCCACCAAATGCCATGGCACCTGCTGAACATCCCGCAAGTGATGCCCCTGATTTCCAAGCCGAAATAATCGCCGACCATAATGGAGTGTCGCGAAAGGTATCTGCTAAATGAACTGGATCTCCGCCCGAGAAATAAATTAAACCAGCGCTTCCTACATCTTCGATCCATTGCAGATTGTGCGCATCTTCACGGGTTAAGACCGGTAGATATTTAACTTCACAGCCGATGCGTGCTCCTTGATCTGCACCACGTAATTTCCAGAAATCCAAACTACTAGCGCCTTCTCTGCCAGCAGCTGTTGGAATCTGAATAAAAATGTTGGACTTGCCTCTAGAAATTGCTAAGCGCAAGAGCTCACTTTCGAGCGCTTGCGCTTGCGGTAAATACTCACCAGAACCAACAAGGGCGATCGCACCAGGCTGGTTATCAACCATTGTTAGGCCATTGCAACTTTTAGATTTTCATCGATTGAATTCAGAAATTCTTGGGTGGTCTGCCAAGGTGCGGTCTTTGAAATCAAAAAGGCTAGATCCTTAGTCATCTTGCCGGATTCAACTGTTTCAATACAGACTCGTTCAAGAGTGGCACAGAAATTGGCAAGCTCCGAATTGTCATCTAATTTTGCACGGTGGGCTAGGCCTTGAGTCCAAGCAAAGATCGATGCGATTGGGTTGGTTGAAGTCGCCTTGCCCGCTTGATGGTCGCGATAGTGGCGGGTAACTGTTCCGTGGGCAGCTTCTGATTCACAGATCTTTCCATCTGGAGTCATAAGCACTGATGTCATTAAACCAAGTGAGCCATAACCTTGTGCGACGGTATCTGATTGCACATCACCATCGTAATTCTTACAGGCCCAAACATATCCGCCTTCCATGCGCAGTGACATCGCAACCATGTCATCAATTAAGCGGTGCTCGTACCAAATTCCAGCGGCTTCAAATTGCGGCCTAAATTCGGCTTGGTAAATCTCTTCAAAGATATCTTTAAAGCGACCGTCATATGCCTTAAGAATTGTATTTTTTGTAGAGAGATAAACTGGGAATTTACGAAGCAGTCCATAGTTAAGTGAGGCACGAGCAAAGTCACGAATTGAATCATCGACGTTATACATAGCCATTGCTACACCGGATGATTCGAAGTTGAATACTTCAGAGTTTATTGGCGCAGATCCATTTTCAGGAACAAAGGAGATAGTTAGCTTGCCAGGACCTGGGACTTTAAAATCGGTAGCGCGGTACTGATCACCGAAAGCGTGGCGACCGATAACGATCGGTTTAGTCCAGTGCGGCACCAAGCGTGGCACATTGGAGATAATGATTGGTTCGCGGAAGATTACGCCACCTAAAATATTGCGGATAGTTCCGTTAGGAGATTTCCACATCTTCTTTAGACCAAACTCTTCAACGCGCGCTT
>CAXNDN010000060.1:0-5504 GCA_964201295.1 Candidatus Planktophila sp.
AAGCTGTAAAAAAGACCTATGTTTTAGATACCAGCGTTTTATTGGCAGACCCGAACGCGCTCTCGAAATTTGAAGAGCATGAAGTAATTATCCCGATCGCAGTTATCGGTGAGTTAGAGACAAAACGCGATCACCCAGAACTTGGCTACTTTGCCCGGGCGGCGCTGCGATCACTAGATGATCTGCGCGTTACACACGGGCGACTAGATAAACCGCTCACGATAACCCCAGAGGGCGGCACACTTTCCGTTGAGTTAAACCATACAGATTTAAGTACCTTGCCCCACGGATTTTTACGCGATGGCACAAATGATTCGCGCATCCTGGCAATCGCTAAGAACTTAATGTCTGATGGCAAGAACGTTGTCTTGGTAACGAAAGATTTGCCACTGCGCGTTAAAGCTTCATCAGTTGGCGTTGAGGCGCAAGAATATTTAGCAGAGTTAGTGTCAAATAGTGGATGGACCGGCATTGAAGAGCTCAGCGTTGGCCACAACATCATCGACGAACTTTATGCATCAGATCGGGCAGACCATGAAGCCGCCCATCAATTGCCGGTTCACACCGGAATAGTTCTGCACTCTGAAAAAGGAAGTGCGCTGGCGCGGGTAACTGCAGATAAGCAGTTGCAATTGGTCCGTGGTGATCGCAGCGCCTTTGGTCTGCACGGCCGTTCTGCAGAACAGCGAATCGCCTTAGACCTTTTATTAGATCCAGAAATTGGAATCATCTCCCTCGGCGGTCGCGCCGGTACCGGAAAATCCGCACTCGCCCTTTGCGCGGGACTGGAAGCGGTGATGGAGAAACGCCTCCATAAGAAAGTTCTAATCTTTCGCCCGCTATATCCAGTTGGCGGCCAAGAGCTGGGCTACCTTCCCGGCAGCGAGGGCGAGAAGATGTCGCCTTGGGCGCAAGCCGTCTTTGACACTTTGGGAGCACTCGTTTCCCAGGCGGTTGTAGAAGAGATTATGGCGCGCGGGTTAATTGAAGTTCTGCCGCTGACCCATATCCGTGGTCGCTCACTTCACGACTCCTTTGTAATCGTTGATGAGGCCCAATCGCTAGAACGTGGAGTTTTGCTCACCGTACTTTCAAGAATTGGCCAAGGATCACGAGTTGTCTTAACCCACGATGTCGCCCAACGCGATAACTTGCGGGTCGGTCGCCACGATGGCGTGGTCGCGGTGGTGGAGACCCTCAAAGGCCACCCGCTCTTCGCCCACGTGACCCTGACACGGAGCGAGCGCTCGCCGATCGCCGCCTTGGTCACCGAGATGCTCGAAGGGCCCGTTAGCTAACTCCTCCTCTGGCCTCAGAACTGCCCTCTTTATATCTCACAGTCGCAATTAGGACATTTAGGACTTTACCCTAACTGAGCAGGACTTTTACCTGTCCACAGGTAGCGACTTTCCTGAGAATTTCCGCCACACGCACAATTTAATTTGCGACATCTCACCCTGGTTGCCACCCTTAACTCATTCCCCGTTAGTCATAAACCTATTTATAGGTCAATGGCTCACGACCTAGAGGTTAAGAGAAGTAGTGAAAGGAGGGCAGCGATGTCCAAGCACCGTCTCAACTCGCGCGCCCTTTGGACCTTGGTCGGATCTTTCCTCTTGGTTTCAGCAGCCCAACCAACTGCCTACGGCCTGGAATTTCCAATGACCACAAGTATTTCGCTACCGGCATCTGCCAACCTGACTATGTCGGTTGCTCTAAATTCTGAAGTTGATCTCTCTGAAGGCGCCGCCCTCTATACCCAGCTCGATCTACGCACCAGCCTCTTCGCATCTCAAATGGCGCTCGCTGCAGTCGTTAGCCAGCAGGTAGAAATGGCTCGCACCAGCGTCGGCGCAAAAAAGGTCGCCAAATCAATCATGCTCAGCGAATATGCCTGGGGCGCAGACCAATTTAATTGCCTTAACCGACTTTGGACGAAAGAGAGCCACTGGAATTACAAGGCGCGCAATAAGCGTTCAGGCGCTCACGGAATTCCCCAAGCGCTACCTGCAATTCGAATGGAATCAATCTCATCGGATTGGCGCACCAACCCAGTTACCCAAATGCGTTGGGGACTTCGCTACATTGAAGCGCGCTATGTCAGCCCTTGTGGAGCTTGGGCTAAATTTAAACGCAGTAATTATTACTAAGCTTTAAATTTCTGGCTTTGCGCCAATCGAGATCATTTTTGCAGTCTCAGTAAAGAAATCATTTCCCTTATCGTCGACAACAATAAAGGCCGGAAAATCCACCACATCGATCTTCCAGATCGCTTCCATCCCCAAATCTTCGAAATCTAAGACTTCAACTTTCTTGATGCAATCTTGCGCAAGGCGCGCAGCTGGTCCACCGATTGATCCGAGGTAGAAACCACCGTGGGCTTTGCAAGCATCGGTGACAACTTTTGAGCGATTACCTTTGGCGAGCATTACAAATGATCCACCTGCGGCTTGAAATTGTTCAACATATGAATCCATACGACCGGCAGTTGTGGGGCCAAAAGAGCCAGAGGCATAACCTGTCGGAGTCTTGGCCGGACCTGCGTAATAAACCGCGTAATCCTTTAAATATTGCGGCAGCGCTTTACCAGCATCGAGGGCTTCTTTAATACGGGCATGTGCTAAATCACGGGCGACCACGATTGTTCCGGATAGTGAAAGGCGAGTTTTAACCGGATGTTTTGAAAGTTCGGCGCGCACCACATCCATTGGCTGATTGAGATCAATCTTTACAACGCTATCGTCTAAATGCTCATCAGTTGTATCAGGTAAGAAGCGTGCGGGATCGCGCTCTAACTCTTCCAAGAAGATGCCATCTTTAGTGATCTTGGCCTTAGCCTGGCGATCTGCCGAACAAGAGACTGCGATTGAAATTGGCAGCGATGCGCCGTGGCGGGGCAAGCGAACAATGCGCACATCGTGGCAGAAGTACTTGCCGCCGAATTGCGCGCCAATTCCTAAAGTGCGCGTTAGTTCTAATACGCGCTCTTCTAGTTCTAAATCACGGAAACCATGCCCAGTTGCGGCATCGCCCGAAGTTGGAAGAGAGTCCAAGTACTTGGTGCTGGCCAACTTTGCCGTCTTCACGTTGTGCTCGGCGCTAGTTCCGCCAATAACGATTGCCAAGTGATACGGCGGACAAGCTGCGGTTCCGATTGAGCGGAGTTTTTCATCTAACCACTTCATAAATGCCGCTGGGTTTAAAACAGATTTAGTCTCTTGATATAAAAATGACTTATTAGCGCTGCCGCCACCTTTGGCGATAAAGAGCAAGTTGTATTCATCTTGGTGATCTGAATCTGCAAAAATTTCAATTTGCGCAGGCAAGTTATTGCCAGTGTTTTTTTCTTCCCATGTGGTCGTTGGTGCCATCTGTGAATAACGCAGGTTTAACTTGGTAAATGCGTCATAAATTCCTTGCGCAATCGCAACTTCATCTTTGGCGGTGGTCAATACATATTGACCCTTCTTGCCCATCACCAGTGCAGTACCAGTGTCTTGGCACATCGGCAGAATTCCGCCGGCAGAGATATTGGCATTCTTTAATAGATCTAAAGCAACGAAACGATCGTTGGGGGAACTCTCAGGATCCTTCAAAATATTTGCTAACTGCTGCAAGTGCTCTGCGCGCAGGTAATGTGAAATATCGTGGATCGCAGTTTCAGTTAGTAGCGTTAACGCTTCAGGTGCAACCTGCAGGAATTCACGATCACCGAGTTTTAAAACGCTGACGCCGGCTTTTCCAATATTGCGGTACCTAGTCTTATCTTCACCCAGCGGCAGTAAATCCGAGTAAGAAAATTGTGGTGACATTATTGGGCTGGCTTCTTTGCAGCATCTAACTTCTTCTTCGCCCCGTCTAACCATTCTTGGCAGATCTTGGCTAACTCTTCACCGCGCTCCCAAAGCTTTAGTGACTCCTCCAGTGTTGCGCTGCCATCTTCGAGGGATTCAACGATTTCACTTAGCTCATCGCGCGCTTCTTCATATGAAGGCTTTCCATCTTTTGCGGCCATGGGTTAAATCTACTCGCTCGCCAGCACACTGGCTTTAGCTTCGCCCTTAGCAGCGCGTATTCGCAGCACAGATCCTGCCTTTAACTTTGTGGCATCGCGCACAATCTTTCCATCATCGCTTTGAACCACGGCATATCCACGATCCATAGTCGATTGCGGAGAAAGCGATCGCAGGTGGGCAATAACCCCTTTAATCTCCTTCTTTTCGATATCGAGCAAAGCCTTAAAACCGCGGTGCGAGCGATCGCGCAGCGCAGATAGATCATCTTTACGTACCTTGATCATCACACCAGGGTCTTTCATCACCGGGCGATTACGCAATTGGGCAATCTGATTTAACTCATATTCAATGCTCGAAAGTAATCTGCGATAAATGCGGTCACGAATTTTATTGATATCTGAAATCTCTTGCTCGATATCTGGAACTACACGTTTTGCGGCATCAGTTGGAGTCGAAGCGCGATAGTCCGCGACTAGATCCAGCAGCGGTGAATCTTTCTCGTGGCCGATAGCGCTAACGATTGGGGTCTGACAACTTGCGGCAAGGCGCACCAGTGATTCATCGCTAAATGGCAACAGGTCTTCAAATGATCCGCCACCGCGAGTAATGATGATGACATCAACATCATCCATACCTTCGAGTTCGCGCAGCGCCGCAGATACTTCAACAACTGCCGCTGCTCCTTGCACCGCAACTTCACGGATTTCAAATTCAACTGCCGGCCAACGACGTCGGGCATTTTCTACAACATCTTTTTCGGCATCGGTATTGCGGCCGCAGATCAAACCTACTTTGCGTGGCAATTTAGGAAGAGCAACTTTGCGATCTGCGCTAAATAATCCTTCTGCCGCGAGCACTCCTTTGAGCGCTTCCAACCTTGCCAATAATTCGCCAACGCCAACTTGGCGGATCTCTTTGGCAGACATGGTGAGTGATCCATTTTTAGTAAACCACGATGCCTTGGCGTGAATTACTACACGTGCATTTGCTGGCAACGGTTGCACCGCAGCTAAAACGTTTTTGTAACACATTACCGAAAGACTCATATCAACTGAAGTATCGCGCAGGCGCATAAATGCCATTCCACCGCTGCGCTCATTTAGCTCTGATATTTCGCCCTCTATCCAAATTGGGCCCAGTCGTTCTACATATTCTTTAATCGCCTCAGAGACCACCCGTACTGGTGCGGGGGAATCACTTGAAGTTTCGAACATGGGTTGAGCCTAATAGACTCACCCACGTGAGTAAGAGAGTTCTATTGGCTGCGCCGCGCGGATATTGCGCTGGAGTCGACCGCGCCGTAATCACCGTTGAAAAGTCGCTTGAGCTCTATGGCGCTCCGATTTATGTGCGTAAGGAGATCGTCCACAATAAGCACGTGGTTTCAACCCTAGAAGCACGCGGAGTCATCTTCGTAAATGAAACTGATGAAGTTCCAGAAGGTGCAACTGTTGTCTTTTCAGCGCACGGTGTTTCACCTGCGGTTCA
>CAXNDN010000061.1:0-5455 GCA_964201295.1 Candidatus Planktophila sp.
CACGCGTATACCTAACGGTGGTCTAGACAGTTACGCCTAAATGGAGCAAAATTGGGCTTACTAGTTAGTAATAGTAAGCGTGAATGCCACTGGGGAAGGTCGCATAGCGCGGTCTTGCTAAGTACTTTCTAGGAGCAGCACATGCAAGAGCTAAATCCATCAGGCCAGAACAGAGATCGACTTAAAGAATCTGTTACCGGTTTACTTGTCATACATAGCGCACCTAGCGCGTTGCGCCCACATATTGAATGGGGCTTGCAAACAATCCTTGGTACTTGGTTAAAAATTAATTGGTTTGATCAACCATGCGCTGGCGGAACATATCGCGCAACAATTGAATTTCGAGATGTGCGAGGAAGCGCCGCGAAGATTGCATCTGCACTTCGTGGCTGGCACTACTTGAGATTTGAAGTTCGTGAAGAATCTGAACTCGGGGGAGAGTTTTATCGCGCAACCCCCGAGCTTGGTATTCATCGCGCAAGTATTGATGGCTTGGGAAATATCGTCGTAACCGAGCATCAAATAATGGACGCGCTCGCTAGGAGTTTTGATGAGATTTCCATGCGTGAGGCGATTGACCAAGTGCTGGGAAATAGATGGGAAGAAGAGTTATCCCCGTTTAGAGAAGTGGAAATCGATAAAGTTATGCAACTTCGCGCGATCTAGTAAGTTAAGATAAAGATATGACATCACCAGAGAGCCCAAAGAGTTTTACGCAAATTTCTAGATCAAACTCGCTTTTCATCCCCGCGCTAATCCTTGCCTTGGCAATAGGTGGCGGTTTGGTAAAAGTTGGAGCAGGTTTTGCCAGTCGATCTGATAACGGAATTGTGGTTACGGGCTCTGCGCGCACAGAAGCTATTGCAGATAACGCGGTCTGGACTTTATCTGTATCTCTATCTCGCCCCAGCGTCTCTGATGCAATTGCCAAAGTTGGAAATGATGTTGCGGCGGTTGCAAATTATTTAGCAGATGGTGGAATTCCAGCTGAGGCGCTAACCCTCGGGCCAGTATCGACTTATGGGCAAGAAGAATATCTAAACGGAAACTCAACTGGTCGAATTTTGAACTATCGCGCTAGCCGTGATGTCACAGTTCGCACCAAGGATGTTGAACTAGTCTCAAAACTTTCGCAAGGCATCGGATCGATTCTTCAATCTGGTGTCTCAGTAAATAATTATGGCCCGCAGTACTACATCTCAACGTTGGCAGAACTTCGCCCACAGTTGCTTGAAGAAGCGATGAAAGATGCCAAGATTCGCGCAGAAGCAATCACTAAAGCAGTTGGTGGAAGCGTTGGGGCTGTAACCAGCGTCAAGAGCGGAGTTTTCCAAGTGACAACTCCAGATTCAACAATGACATCTGATGGTGGTGCTTATGACACAACAACGATCAAGAAGACCGTCACATCCACTGTTTCAGTTACCTTCACTGTAAAGAACTAACCATTTAAAGATGTCGCGCGCGCAGGATTTAATCGCCTACTTTGGGATGAAACCTCTGCCGGTTGAAGGCACCTACTTTATAAATACCTATATTTCGGAGGAAAAGACTACTGCCGGTGGTCCGGCAGGAACGGCAGGGCTTGGCTTATATAAAAGTGATCCAATCAGTGCATCGACAACACATGTTCTGGAATTTGATGAAGTCTGGCATTTTTATGAAGGCGATCCAATTGCTTTATATGAATTTCACGCCGATGGCACCGCACGAACAATTACATTAGGTAGAGATATCGCTGCTGGCCAAGTTATGCAGCACACGATTAAAGCGGGAGTTATTCAGGCCGGAGAAGTTGCACCGGGTGGGCAATGGGCGCTCTTTGCTTGCACTATGTCACCTGGTTTCATCGCATCTTGTTTTCGCGGGGTACCTAAAGCGGAGTTACGTGGAAAATATAAAGGTTATGAAGAAGTTATTGAGCGAATGGGTGTCCCTGACGGACACGAAACAGATCTGCCTAACGATTACGTAAATGAGCGCTTTAAAGGTTAGTTAAAGCGGAATGTTGCCGTGTGCACCGCGGCGATGTGGGGCAGTAGCTAAAGCGCGCGCAAGTGCGGTACGTGTATGAGATGGCTCAACGATCTCATCGACTGCACCAATTTCAACTGCTCTAGCAACTCCGCCCGAAACCTTGTCATGTTCTGCCGCAAGTTCTAACTCCATACCCTCGCGGAGTTCAGGTGAGAGATCGGCAAGTAATCTGCGGTGCAATACACGCACGGCAGCGACCGCGCCCATCACTGAAACTTCGGCGGTGGGCCAAGCAAATACTCTTGTTGCGCCAAGTGATTTAGCGTTCATCGCCACAAAAGCGCCGCCGTAAGCGCGCCGCGTAATCAAGGTAACTCTCGGAACAACTGCTTCACCGAAGGCGTGCAATAACTTTGCACCGCGACGAACAGCGCCTTCCCACTCTTGACCAACACCCGGCAAAAAGCCGGTCACATCTGCAATAACAATCAAGGGAATTCCAAAGGCATCACATGTGCGCACAAAGCGCGCCGCTTTTTCACCAGCCGCAGAATCAAGGACACCGCCGATATGCGCTGGGTTATTGGCGATTACACCAACTGTGCGACCACCAAAACGCCCCAGCACCGTTGTCATATTTTCAGCCCATACAGGTAGCAGTTCTAATTTTTCACCATCTGTATCCAAAATCGCATCGACCAGCGGATGTATTTCATAACTTCGCTTACTTACCGCAGGAACAAAAACTGAGAGATCTACATCTTTAAGATCTGTATCCATATGTCCTTGGTTGGCAAAGAGCGCAGTGACATCTCGAATTTCATCAAAGGCCTCTTGTTCGGTGGTCGCGATGACATGCGCGACACCGCTATTTTTACTATGCGCCTCTGGTCCACCAAGGGAAGCCATATCAACATCTTCACCAGTTACTGATTTAACAACATCTGGACCAGTCACAAAGATGCGACCTTCTGGCGCGAGTACAACAATGTCGGTTAGAGCAGGGCCATAAGCGCCGCCACCTGCAGTTGGCCCCAGGACAAGAGATAATTGCGGAATTCGGCCACTAGCCATAATCATCGCTTGGAAGACTTCACCAAAAGCGTTTAACGATGAGACGCCATCGCTTAACCGCGCACCACCTGAGTGCCAGATACCAATGATCGGTAGCTGCTTCGCCATCGCTTCTTTATATGCGCTAACAATTACGTGGGATCCATCTACGCCAAGTGCACCACTTTTAATTGTGGCATCAGATGCAAATACAACTACGCGGTTTCCTTTGATTGCACCGGTTGCGGCAACCATTCCGCAATCTGTACGTTCGACTAATAATGAATCAGTACCCGGATCAAGCAGGCGTTTGATTCTTAATTGTGGATCGCGCGGGTCAATCTCTTTGGATGCCATAAAATTGAGTTTATAGAGTGGCGAAAGCCAACACAACGTTATGGCCACCAAAACCAAAGGAGTCATTGAGCGCTGCAATCTGGCCTGCAGGTAATTGACGTGGCTTATCACGCACCACATCGATCGTCACCGCTGAATCTAAATTTTCAATATTGATTGTTGGGGGAGCTAACCGCTCTTGCAGCGCTTTAACAATAAAGACAGATTCAATTGCGCCAGCGCCACCGAGTAAATGGCCGGTCATTGATTTTGTGGCAGATACTGCAACGTGATCAGAATCCTTGCCAAGGGCTAAGCGAAGTGCATTTGCTTCTGCCACATCACCTGCTGGAGTTGATGTGGCGTGGGCATTTAAGTGAACAATATCTTTGGTAGAAAGTTTGGCATCGGCTAAAGCAAACTTGATCGCACGCTGCACACCGGCTCCATCAGGATCAGGTGCGGCGATGTGATAGCCATCTGAGGAAAGACCTTGACCAACTAATTCACAGTAAACCTTGGCACCGCGCGCTTTAGCGTGCTCGTACTCTTCGAGAATTAATATTCCGCCGCCTTCGCCGAGTACAAAGCCATCGCGATCGGCATCGTAAGGCCGGGATGCGCGCTCTGGCGCATCGTTACGGGTTGATAAAGCTTTCATCGCTGCAAAGCCGGCCATCGGCAATTGGTGGATCGCAGCTTCCACGCCACCACTAACAACAACATCGGCGCGATTATTGCGAATCATTTCAAGTGCATAGCCAATTGCTTCGGCACCAGATGCGCAGGCGCTAACCGGTGTGTGAACTCCAGCTTTGGCTTGTAGTTCTAAGCCAACGTTGGCGGCTGGACCATTTGGCATCAACATCGGAACGGTATGCGGGCTGACACCGCGCGCACCTTTCTCCTTTAAGTTATCAAATTGATCAAGCAGAGTGATTACGCCACCAATGCCAGATGCGATTACAACGCCGAGGCGTTCTTTATCAAGGCCAGGTGAACCAGCATCTTTCCAAGCTTCGCGAGATGCAACCAATGCAAATTGTTCAGAACGATCTAAGCGGCGCATTTCTACGCGCTCCATTTGATCTGCTGGCTCTGTCGCAACGCGCGCAGCGAAGTGCACCGGCAATAATTCACGCCAATCTTCAGTTAAGAGACGAACCCCACTCTTGCCGGCAAGTAGCGCAGCCCAGGTACTGGCAACATCTCCACCAAGTGGAGTGGTGGCACCTAGCCCGGTAACGACTACGCGACGTTGTGACATGAAATTACTTATGCGGCAGCGTTAACGATGAAGTTAACTGCATCTCCTACTGTTGCGAGATCAGTTACTTTCTCATCTGGGATCTTTACACCAAAACGCTCTTCGCAGGCAACGACAACTTCAACCATGCTCAATGAATCAACTTCTAGATCATCAGTGAAATTCTTATCTAGCTCGATTGATGCTGCTGGAATACCAGCAACTTCTTCAACGATCTCTTTGATTCCTGCGAGTACATCTGCTGGTGAAAGTGCCATTTTGATAGATCCTTTTCTCATTGCATTGTGAATAGGTAGTAATTCTCCCCGATAACGCCCTTACTTCCTAGTAATTCACTGCTTAAGGGAGAAAAATTTATGGTTTTGGTGGCAATTTCACAACTTGGCCGGCATAAACGAGACCTGCGCCATATCCGATCAGCAAGGCTAACTTTCCATGCAGCTCAGGATGTTTTACTAATAGCGCATCCATGGCGAGTGGAATTGATGCCGCTGATGTATTTCCATTGGTGCGAATGTCATCGGCGATGATCACAGAATCAGGCAACTTCATCTCCTTCGCCATAGTTTCGATAATCCGCACATTTGCTTGATGCGGAATAAAGGCATCGATCTGGTCAACACTTAGCCCAGCTGAATCCAGCGCTTTCAGCGCCGCCTTGCTCATTGAAAATACCGCCCAGCGAAATACTTTCTGGCCCTCTTGTGTGATGTTGGGCCACTTAATATCGGCCTTAGTTAATTGTGTTTCGGCGTTACGCACATCTATCCAAGATGGATTCATCAAAATCGCCTCGCGATTTTCTGAATCAGAACCCCACTC
>CAXNDN010000062.1:0-5295 GCA_964201295.1 Candidatus Planktophila sp.
GATTGCCACAACATGGCATCGACCAGTGTGGTCTTGCCATGGTCAACGTGAGCGATGATTGCGACGTTACGCAGATTTTCGCGCTTTTTGATTGGCAGATCTTTTAGATGGGCTTGTTGCTTTGACAAGAGAACTACTTTCGTAAGGAACCCAAGCGGTCTTTACGACCATCTGGCTTCTAATGGAGGATCCAAAGAAATAGCGGCCCAAAAGGCGCCGCACGAGACATATCTTACTAAAGCCCTTGGATATGGACTAATTACCCGCTCATAAAGTAAGTATTTAGTAGTGATTTACTCCATAGTTTTATTTTCAGGCTCGGTTTAAGATGGCGCATATCAAATCCTAGGTATTAATGAACATTGAGTGAAAAGGTAGAAAAGTGACTGAAGCAATTAACGATCCGGCAAAGAACGCTGCGATATCAGCAGAAGATCACCAATTTGTCTTTCACTCATGGTCGGCGCAAGGTGCAATTAAGCCGCTGCCGATTTCGGGTAGCGCGGGTTCGCGCTTCTGGGATTACCAAGGCAATACTTACCTAGATTTTTCTTCACAATTGGTCTTTACCAATATCGGACATCAACATCCTAAAGTTGTTAAAGCGATTCAAGAGCAGGCGGCGGTACTTACAACTATCGCCCCACAACATGCCAGCGAAGTGCGCAACCAAGCAGCCCACGCAATTGTGGATTTAGCCGGCGGAGATTTCGCTAAAGTATTTTTCACTGCAGCGGGTGCTGACGCAGTTGAAAATGCGATTCGTATGGCCCGTATATATACTCGCAAACATAAAATACTTTCAACTTACCGTTCTTATCATGGCAATACGGGTGCTGCGATAAATGCAACCGGTGATCCCCGCCGTTTTCCAAATGAATTTGCCTTCGGCCACGTTCACTTCTGGGGACCTTATCTTTATCGCACTGCCTTCTGGGCGAAAGATGAAGCTGAAGAATGTGCTCGTGCGCTAGAACACTTAGAACAAACGATTATCTTCGAAGGTCCAAATACCATCGGCGCAATATTAATTGAATCTATCCCCGGAACCGCTGGTGTCTTGGTTCCGCCAAAGGGTTATCTCGACGGCGTTCGCGCGCTCTGTGATAAGTACAAGATTTTATGGATAGCCGATGAAGTAATGGCTGGCTTTGGTCGCACCGGTAAATGGTTTGCTTTCCAACATTCTGCTGCGATGCCAGATTTAATTACCTTTGCTAAAGGTGTTACATCTGGATATATCCCACTTGGTGGCGTTGTGATGACAGGAGAAATTGCGAAAACTTTTGATGAGCAAGTATTTCCTGGCGGACTTACCTATATGGGCCACCCGCTTGCCACAGCCACTGCAGTTGCAACTATCCAGGTGATGAAAGATGAAAAAATGGTGGAGAACGCTGCCGCCATCGGCGAAAAAATATTGGGACCAGGAATTCACGAGTTAGCGAAGAAACATAAGTTAATCGGTGATATCCGCGGCGTCGGAGTTTTCTGGGGCGTTGATTTAGTTACTGATCGCACAACCCGTGCACCGTTGGCACCTTATGGTGGATCAAGTCCAGCTATGAACGAATTAGTCGCTGCTTGTCGCAAGAATGGGCTGATGCCATTTAATAACTTTAATCGCATTCACTTATGTCCACCGTGCAATATCAGTGAAGCAGATGCCAAATTGGGACTTGAGATTATTGATAAATCACTAGGAGAAGTTGCTCAGCATTACACCGGTGCCTAATTAAACGTTAAATCTAAACTCCACAACATCACCATCGGCCATTACATACTCTTTACCTTCCATACGTACCTTGCCTTTAGCTTTAGCATCGGCCATTGATCCACATTCGATCAAATCGTTAAAGCTAACAATTTCGGCTTTGATAAAACCTTTTTGAAAATCGGTATGAATCACACCAGCGGCCATAGGCGCGGTGTCACCTTTATGAATTGTCCAAGCGCGCGCCTCTTTTGGACCTGCAGTTAAGTAAGTCTGCAAGCCAAGCACGCTAAAACCAACGCGGGCAAGGGTGGCAAGTCCTGGCTCTTTCAAACCAATAGATTGCAAAAGTTCCAACGCATCTTCATCACTTAACTCAGCGAGTTCGGCCTCGGTTTTAGCATCTAAATAGATTGCTTCGGCTGGTGCAACTAACTCAGCTAACTTCTTGCGAAGCTCGCCATCGCTTAACTCGGCGGCATCGACATTAAAGACATATAAGAATGGCTTAGCCGTTAACAAGTGAAGTTCGCGCAAAAGCGCGAGATCTAAGCCAGAAGATGAAAGTGGCTTACCGCTCTGCAGATGAGCTTCGGCCTGCTTAACCGCTTCCACAACGTGTGCCGTCTCTTTATTGACCCGCGCTTCTTTCTCTAACCGCGGCAGAGCTTTCTCAATAGTTTGTAAATCCGCGAGCGCGAGTTCAGTATTAATAGTCTCCATATCGCTGCCGGGATCGATCCGCCCATCCACGTGCACAACATCGCCATCGGTGAAGACGCGAATTACCTGACAGATCGCATCGGTCTCGCGAATATTTGCTAAGAATTTATTTCCAAGGCCGGCACCTTCTGATGCACCTTTAACGATGCCAGCGATATCTACAAAAGAGAGAGCGGCGGGAAGAAGTTTTTCTGAAGCAAAGATTTCTGCGAGTTTGGCCAAGCGCTCATCTGGAACTCCGACTACGCCGACATTGGGTTCAATCGTTGCAAAGGGGTAATTTGCGGCTAGGACGTTATTTTTGGTGAGCGCGTTAAAAAGGGTCGACTTTCCGACGTTGGGCAGACCGACGATTCCAATTGAAAGGCTCATAGGAAGTAGAGCCTACGCGTGATTGTCAGTGCTTCCTGCCACGATAGGGCCATGTCAAGCACAGCAGTGGCCATTCTTACACTCGCCATCGGGCTCTTAATTGGGCTAGCCCTCGGATATTTAATTGCGGGTCGACGCACATCCTCCGACGGCGCATCTGCAGCAGAGTTTGTTTCAGTTCGCGCCGAACGCGATCTTTACAAATCCGAACGCGATAACGCAATGGCCGGTTCCAAACTTGCAACTGAAGTTGAAGCGATGAAAAACGCGATGGAGAAATTGCAGAAAGAGGCAGCTGATGCCGATCGCCGGCGCATCGAAGCTGAATCCGATATCCGCACTCAAGTTCGCGCGATGTCTACCCACAACGAATCGTTGGTTGTGCAAACTAAAGCGATCGCTGGTGCGCTTTCAAACTCACAGACGCGTGGCAAATTTGGTGAAGCCCAACTAGAACTCATGCTGCAAGGCGCTGGTTTACGTAAAGATATTGAATACACCGCACAGCGTTCGACCACTGATGCTGATTCTTCAGGCATTCCCGATATCACCGTGCACATGCCAGGTGGCAGTAAATTATTTATCGACTCAAAGTTTCCTTTTGACCGCTTTATTGAAGCGTACGAAGTTGAGGATCCAGCTGAGCGCGAACGTTTATTTACGGAGCATAAGAAAGATCTCGCCAGCCACGTTGTCACACTGGCTAAGCGCGGCTATCACGAATCCCAAGATTCACCAGACTTTGTAATTCTCTTTGTCCCATTTGAATCTTTACTTACTGAAGCCCTGCGCGTTGATCCACTATTTCTTGAAAACGCCTTCAAATTAAATGTAACAATTGCGACCCCAACATCAATGATGGCGCTGCTGCGCACTATCGGCAACGTTTATTCACGTAATTCCGTGGCACTTAACGCAGAAAATATCGCTAAATCTGCAGCGGTCTTTATGAAGAATCTAACTCTCCTGCACACTCGTATCGTTAAAGTTGGCACTGCAATTAACTCACTCTCTAAGGCCTATGGAGATCTCAAAACTACCTCGGAGGTAACAGTTAAAAACTCGGCGGCAAAGATTCTGAGTTTCGGAGTAACCGGTGATAAAGCTAAGCTAGCCATTGCCTATCCAGATGCACCAGCAGAGATACGCGAATTAAAAGATAGTGACCAAATTGAAGAAGAAGATTTTATCGATGCCGAAGAAGTTAAGGATGAAGAATGATTACAGCTCCGCGAGGTTTGCCAAAGATGACTGGCCCTGGACTTAAAAAAGAGGGCGTAGTTGTTCTGCAATCCTTCTTTATCGCCTTCTTTACCGGTATTGAACTGCTATTTCGCAGTGGCGCCGGGATGATCAGCGGCGTAATTCTCTGCTTAGTTTTATTTGGTGGAATTCGCTTTGGACGCAAAGGCACAACTTATGTCGCAGTCGTTACTCCGCCATTGGCATTTGCAGCAACGGTACTTCTCTTTCAATTTCTCTCTGTCGGCCTAAGCCCATCACGTCTTGGCCTAGAATTCATCGCATCGCTAGCCGGCATCGCACCGTACTTAATGGCGAGTGCTTTATATGGTTGGTATATCTATCTCAATCAGAAAGCGAAATTACGCGGGCCTAAACCACGCGCCTAACTACTTGCTGGCGCTCTTTATATCTTTACGAAGTTCAGGTGGTAGAGAAAAAAGCAGCGTCTCTTTTGTAGCGGTAACTTCTTCAACTTCACCGAAGCCACGTTCAGCTAGCCAGGCCAACAAATCGCGAACTAAAATTTCTGGAACAGATGCTCCACTCGTTACTCCCACAGTTTCCACACCAGTTAGCCAATTTTCATCGGCTTCTTCTGCATAATCAATTAAGTAAGCGTTCTTAGCGCCATATTCCTTAGATACTTCAACCAAGCGAACTGAATTTGATGAATTAGTAGAGCCGACTACCAGAACCAATTCGACTTGAGGTGCAATCTGTTTAATCGCTTCTTGGCGATTTTGGGTTGCATAACAAATGTCATCAGATGGTGGATTGGCGATCTCTGGAAAGCGTTCTCTTAAGATCGCTACCGATTGCATAGTTTCATCAACGCTTAACGTGGTTTGAGTTAGCCAGACCAATTTCTTACCTGGCGTTGGTTGGATAGTTCGCGCTTCATCCAAGCCATCGACGATGCGCACTTTCCCTGGTGCTTCACCAGCGGTGCCTTCAACTTCTTCGTGGCCATTGTGACCAATTAATAAAATCTCGGTCTCATCATCAGCAAATCGTTTTACTTCGTTATGTACCTTTGTAACCAGCGGGCAAGTAGCATCTATAGTTTTCAAATTTCGGGCCGCGGCTTGTTCGTGAACCGCAGGTGAAACACCGTGCGCTGAAAAGACAACAGTTGCACCTTCTGGAACTTCATCAGTTTCATTTACGAAGATGACTCCGCGTGCTTCTAGGGTTGAAACCACGTGCTTATTGTGGACGATCTCCTTACGCACATAAATCGG
>CAXNDN010000063.1:0-5204 GCA_964201295.1 Candidatus Planktophila sp.
AAGCGATGCCAACAGCGCGTTGGGTTGGATTTATCTTTATTTGGTTAGCGCTGATTACACTGGCTGGAGATCTTGTTAAATCAGGCCGAACGGTCGATAACAGCATCGCATAGCGAAAAGAGTGCACCAGTTGCTGGGTTAACCGGTAATGGACCAAGCGCGGCTCTTGCTTGTTTAGCAACCTGACTCAATTGCTCGCGCGCCTGGTTTAAGCCATCGTGTGTCCGCAGCGCTCGTAATACTTGCTGAACTGTCTCTTCATCGTGAATCGGCGCGCTCAAAAGACGTTGCAGATCAGCATCTTCACTCTTGCCAGATGCCATCACGTTTAGCGTGACCAAAGTTGGTACACCTTCACGTAAATCAGTACCAGGAGTTTTACCTGATTGATTTGATTCGCTAGCAATATCAATTACATCATCGGCTAATTGAAATGCGATTCCTATTTGCTCACCAAATTTTGTTAACGTCTCGGTGATTTCGCGAGGTGCACCAGAAAGGAGTGCTCCGAAACGTGCGCTTGTTGCAATTAGTGAGCCAGTCTTATCCCCCACTACGCGCAGATAATGAGCAAGCGGATCTTCACCATTTTGTGGACCTTGCGTCTCCATAATTTGACCAATTACTAAGCGCTCGAATGTGCGCGCTTGTAAACGAACGGCTTCCGGTCCAAGGTCTGCCAATAAATCCGACGCTTTTGAGAAGAGATAGTCGCCAGTCAAGATCGCAATGGTATTTCCCCAACGATTATTGGCACTTTCCACCCCACGACGCAGTGGTGCTTCATCCATTACATCATCATGATACAGCGTTGCTAAATGTGTTAATTCACAAACTACTGCGGCCGGAATAATTTCTTTGCGAGTACTGTCACCAAAATGCGAGGAGATCAAAGTAAGAAGTGGGCGTAAACGTTTGCCGCCTGCAGCAACTAAATGTCGCGAAGTCTCTTCAACAAGTGGGTACTCACCTTTTATATGTTCTCGTAGCAACTCTTCCACACCCTGCATGCCAAGCGATAGATCAGCCTCTAAAGAGGGATCTAGATCTGGA
Source organism: Candidatus Planktophila sp. (assembly GCA_964201295.1). GTDB lineage: Bacteria > Actinomycetota > Actinomycetes > Nanopelagicales > Nanopelagicaceae > Planktophila. The sequence continues at coordinate 1,054 of CAXNDN010000063.1, forward strand.
ATGCCGAAGGATGACATTAGCGAAGGAAGCTGGCGGTGCTTTGAATGAAGTTAATTAAAGGTGTTGGATAAATACCAAGTGCGAAAGTCACGACCGATGAAACAATGATTGTGACCTGTGTGTAAACAGACGGAATAACTACGCTGGTTCCGTCTTCGACTGGATCTTTAAAGAACATTAAAACAATTACGCGAATGTAGAAGAAAGCGGCAATTGCAGATGAAAGTACACCGGTAATCAAGATCGCAGTAGATCCACTTTCATACGCTGCAGAGAATATGGAGAACTTTCCAATAAATCCGCTGGTAAGTGGAATACCTGCGAAGGCAAGTAAGAATCCGGCAAAAGCAGTTGCTACCCAGGGAGAACGCTTTCCGAGACCGCTCCAGCGATTTAAGTCAGTGACTTCACCTGCTGAATCGCGAACTAAAGTAACTATTCCAAAAGCGCCAACCGTGGCAACGCCGTAGGCAAAGAGATAGAAGATTGAGGCATCTAGCCCTGATTTATTAAGCGCAATAACTCCAGATAACAAGAAGCCGGCGTGAGCGATCGATGAGTAAGCCAACATTCGCTTTACATCGCGTTGTGCAATCGCAACAAGTGAACCAAAGACCATTGTAATTAAGGCAATTGCAATTAGCGCTGGACGCCATTGCCACAACGCTTCAGCGAATGAGACGTAGAAAATTCTGAGCATTGCGCCAAATGCCGCCACTTTTGTAGCCGCTGCCATAAACGCTGTTACGGCTGTTGGTGCGCCTTGGTAGACATCTGGTGACCAAGCGTGGAAAGGCACAGCTCCGACTTTAAAGAGCAGACCGATAGAGAGAAATGCAATTCCAAGAAGAAGATAAATGTCGTTACCTGTGCCACCAACTACTGACGCGTGAATTCCGGCAAATGTGGTTGATGCGGAATAGCCATATAGGTAAGCAACGCCCATCAAGAAGAATGCAGAAGAAAATGCGCCGAGCAAGAAGTACTTAAGCGCTGCTTCTTGTGACATCAAACGGCGACGACGTGAAAGGCCCGCTAATAAGTAAAGTGGAAGTGAGAGCACTTCTAGTGCAACAAATAGAGTGATGAGATCGGTTGCTACCGGGAAAAGCATCATTCCGGCTACTGCGAAGAGGGTGAGCGGATAGATCTCAGTGACTCTTAAATCTTTCTGCAAAGAAGCGCGTTCTTCATCGGAACCAGGAAGCGCTGATGCGAGTGCTGTGAAATTCTCCTGATCGGCAAGTAACAGAACTGCAATTATCGAAATGATAAGAATTGATGCCTGCAGCAACATACCCGCACCATCGAAGGTAACTGATTCCATCGCAGCAGTTGTCGAAGAGGTATTTCGTAAGCGGATTACTGAAGCAAGTGAGAGAACGAGCGCAGTTAAAGTGATGAAGAGTTGTGAACTGTCACGAGCCGAGCGAGGTGCAAAAGCCTCAATCAACACGCCTATAAGCGCTCCCGCGAGCACGATCAGGATTGGCGCAAGAAGTGCGTACTCAAGCGTTGGCGATACAAAGTCAATCATTACTTACCCTCACTAGTTGTTGGAGCGGGATCGGTAAAGCCTTGTTGTGAAATTACAATTGTCACAGCCGGATTAATAATATTCAGTAACGGTGAAGGGTAGAAACCTAGAACCACGATTATCGCAATCACTGGAGCGATCGCAACTTTCTCGCGCAAGTTGAGATCGGGTAAGTTCTCATTTCCTGGAGTTGTCGGTCCGTGTAGCGCACGCTGAACCGGAATCAGAATGTAGAGCGCCGCCAGAACGATTCCGAATGTGGCAATCACAGCCGCAACTGGGTAGCGAGTAAATGTTCCAACAAGTACTAAGAATTCGCTAACGAAACTAGAAAGACCCGGAAGTGCCAAACTGGACATGCCTGCGATAAAGAATGACCAAGCCATTACTGGAGTCACTCGTTGCAAACCACCGAAATCTGAAATGGTTGAGGAATTACGACGCAAGATCATAAAGCCAGCGACTAAGAAGAGCGCTGCAGTTGAGAAACCGTGGTTAAACATATACAGGGTTGCACCAGAAAGTCCTTGCGTCGTCATCGCAAAGATTCCCATCGTGATGAAACCGAAGTGGGAAATTGATGTGTAGGCAATCAGACGTTTAATATCTTTCGCGCCGATCGCCAAGAACGCTCCGTAGAGAATAGAGATAACCGCAAGGGTAATAATTAATGGAGTAAAAGTTTTGCTCGCATCTGGAAATAGCGTCAAGCAGTAACGGATCATGCCAAATGTTCCAACTTTATCCAGCACACCCAATAGCAATACCGAAGTACCTGGGGTTGCTGACTTTGCTGCATCCGGAAGCCAGGTGTGCATCGGCCAGAGCGGAGCTTTAATAGCAAAGGCGATAAAGAAGCCAAGGAATAAGAAGTTCTCCATCATTGGAGTAAGAACTGTATGCAGACCAGCCAGCGTGGTGATATCGAAGGTTCGATTACCGTAGCGCGTTGACATAACAAAGATACCGATAATAGAGGCCAACATTAAGAGGCCACCGAAAAGGCTGTAGAGCAAGAATTTAACTGCGGCTGCGGCGCGTTCGCCAGAACCAAATCCACCAATTAAGAAGTAAACCGGGACTAACATCGCCTCAAAGAAGACGTAGAACAAGAAAACATCGGTTGATGCAAATACACCAATCATCATCGTTTCTAGAACAAGGATTAGTGAGTAGAAAGTCTTAGCGCTCCAACGTCCACCTTCGGATTCATTCCATCCGGCAATGACAACTATTGGAGTTAAGAGAACGGACATAAGAATTAGAACTAGCGCGATTCCATCAATGCCAAGTGCGTAGTTAATACCAAAGGCTGGAATCCATGGGCGCGATTCTACAAACTGAAAACCAGTTGCTTTGAAATCAAAGTTGACGGTCATATAAATTCCAACGACAGCAACTAATACTGTGGTCGCCAGTGCAATTTGCTTGGTGAGCAAAACGCTGGTCTTTGGGGTAAAGGCTAAGGCGACGGTGCCCAGTAAAGGCAACAACATAGATAGCGTTAATAAGTTCATATTTGCCAGGTTCATAGTGTGACCACCCAAATTGCTGCGATCAGCGCAGCTGCACCGATCAAAATTAACATCGCATAACTGCGGACAAATCCAGTTTGAGTCCTGCGAAGTGATGAACCTGAACCCATCGCTATCTGACCGATGCCTCGAACTGCGCCATCAATTACGCTCTCATCAAATTTCACAAGTGCAGATGTGATCACCTGCCCAGGACGCATAAAGAGCGCTTCATTGATCTCATCTTGTAGCAAGTCACGACGGGCGATCTGCGTAAATTCAGTAACATTTTCAGGTGCAACGACGCCAACTTCTGAAAGCTGGTACTTAACGACTGCTAAGGCGATGCCAATAGCAACCATTGTTAGGGCTAGCCCAGAAACAACGATCGGAGGCAGAAGTTCTGTATGTTCGCCATGCTCTTCAAAGAGCGGCTCTAACCAATGCTTTAGCGCATCTCCGCGCGATAACAAGAATCCTGATGTAACAGAGCCGATCGCCAAGATTGCCATTGGAATCCACATGAGAATTGGTGACTCGTGTGGGTGTTGATTTTCGTCCCAGCGCTTTGGACTGGTGAAAGTTAAAATCATTACCCGCGTCATATAGAAAGCAGTGATACCTGCACCTAACAGTGCAGTACCGCCCAAAAGAATTCCTTTTACTCCGCCGGCGTTAAGTGCAGTTTCAATCAACATATCTTTTGAGTAGAACCCGGCAAATGGAGGAACTCCGATGATTGCTAAATAGCCAAGCCCAAAGGTTATAAATGTAATCGGCATAAATTTACGTAGCGCCCCGTACTTGCGCATATTTACTTCATCGTTCATGCCGTGCATAACTGAACCAGCGCCAAGGAACATTCCGGCTTTAAAGAAACCGTGAGTTAGCAAGTGCATAATTGCAAAGGCATAACCAGCAGGTCCAAGGCCAGCACCCAAAATCATGTAACCAATTTGCGACATTGTTGATGCAGCCAGGGCCTTCTTAATGTCATCTTTAGCGGTACCTACAAGTGCTCCGAACATCAAAGTGATTGCACCAATGATCGCCACCAAGAGCTGTGCAGTTGGCGCAGCGTCAAAGACAAAGTTAGAGCG
>CAXNDN010000064.1:0-5197 GCA_964201295.1 Candidatus Planktophila sp.
GATTCTGCCGCTGCCAAGTTGGTTGGCCGGAATCCGTATCGGTGGAGTAATAACGCAGGAGCGATTGCTCTCTTCGATTCACGAAGGGTTAATTATTGTTGCGGTGATTTCGCTATTTGGCGCAGCCGTATCCTTAACTAGTCCTCATAGATTGCTACGGGTTACACCAATAGTTATTTATGAATTTGGTGTGGCCACGGTAATCGCTACCTCCGCACTTCCTAATTTGGTGCAGAGTATTTCGCGTATTCGTCGCGCTCGATTGCTACGTGGCGATGAGAAACCATCTTGGCGCTCCATTGCCCTTCCGCTTCTAGAAGATTCGCTATCTAGATCACTGGAGTTATCTGCGGCGATGGATGCACGTGGATATGGAGTTAGTCGCAAGCGCTCCCGATACCGACCGATACCTTGGCGCAGACCCGATTCTGCGATAGTTCTCACGGCAGCGCTATTTTTTGCGATCACTTGGGTGGTAATTAGATGATTAATTTTTCTAGAGTTTCACTGCTCTACCCAACTTCAACCAAAACAATCTTGGAAGATCTCTCCTTTGAAATTGCTGAAGGCGAAATGGTCTTAGTAATTGGATCAACTGGCACCGGTAAATCTTCGCTATTAAGACTGATTAATGGGCTAGTTCCCCATCACACCGGCGGAATCCTTGCCGGAGATATAACGGTTGATGGCATTTCCACCCAATTAGTACGCCCCGGTGAACTCGCCCATCTAGTCGGCATAGTAGGACAAAATCCTGCGCAAGGTTTTGTGACTGACATCGTTGAGGAAGAACTCGCCTTCGGAATGGAGGCGTTAAATATCGCTCCCGAGGTAATGCGCAAGCGCGTGGAAGAAATTTTAGATCTCTTAGCGCTCTCACATCTTCGCAATCGGGCAATCTCCACTCTCAGCGGAGGCGAACAACAACGTGTGGCTATTGGTAGCGCTTTAGTGATGAATCCTAAGGTGCTAGTACTCGATGAACCCACTAGCGCACTTGACCCAATCGCCGCCGAAGAGGTGCTCTCGATTCTCCATCGCCTAGTTCACGATTTGAGTCTCACCGTCGTAATCGCTGAACATCGGCTAGAGCGAGTGATTGGTTTTGCCGATCGCATCATCCATATCGCTGGCGATGGCAGCGCCGAAATAAATCTTCCAGAAGAGATTTTAAAGCGCTCTGAAATTGCACCGCCAATTGTGCATTTGGCGCGCGCCTTAGGACTTTCCGATGTTGGATTAAGTGTTCGTGATGTGAGACGGATGACCGAGGATATTAGAAATAGCGGAAGAGATATCGAGATCGAAAAGATCAAGCCTGGTGCAATTACAGTTAACGCTCAGAGCCTCTCGCTTTCCTACGCGGGTAAGAAAGCTTTAAACAGTGTCACAACGCAGATTTATAGTGGTGAAATTGTCGCTTTGATGGGAAGAAATGGTGCAGGCAAGAGTTCGCTGCTGACAACTCTGGTCGGAGTAAATAAGCAATCCACCGGAACTTCTGAGATTTGTGGAGTTAAGTCAGTAGATCTAAAAGGAAAAATTAGACGAGAAGCAGTCGGATATATTCCCCAAGAACCGAGTGATCTGCTTTATGGTCAGAGCGTTCAGGGAGAATGCCAACAAGCCGATAAAGATAGCCAAAGTAGCTCTGGTTCAACCTTTGCGCTTCTACAACGGATAGTTCCATCAATAAATCCACAGATGCATCCCCGCGATTTATCAGAGGGACAACGCTTAGCGCTTGCGCTAGCAATAGTTCTATCTGCCCAACCAAAAGTTTTGATATTAGATGAACCAACGCGCGGCCTGGATTATCAATCAAAGGCGCTGCTGGTGGGCTTGTTAAAGAACTTTGCGAAAGAGTTGAATAGGTCGGTTCTTATTGCCACCCACGATGTGGAGCTAGTTGCCGAGCTTTGTGATCGTGTAATTTTTTTAGCAGAAGGTGAAGTAGTCGCAGATGGTCCGACTTTAGAGATCCTGCTCTCCTCCCCCGCCTTTGCTCCACAAGTTGCCAAGGTTATGGCGCCACGAAAATGGCTGACCGTCTCTGATGTATTGCGGGCGGTTGCAGAATGAAGACGCTAACCGCTGATATTTATAGATTTTCACTTCCCTCTAAATTTGCGTTAGCTCTTACCTCCATCTTCGCCGCAGCTGGTTTTACTTGGCCATTTTTCGCCCCCGATCTTGCCACTGCACAATTTGCGCAATATTTTTTCTGGATCGCCATGCCCCTTGCCTTTATCTTGTTACTAACCCAGTTAAGTGATCGCAGTCTTGATGCTAAATCGGTTGCCCTGCTTGGTATGTTGGCGGCGCTGCTTGCCGCACTACGCCCACTTGGCGCCGGCGCAGTTGGACTTGAACCAATGTGGTTTCTCCTTATCTTGGCGGCGCGAGTTTTTGGCAGCGCATTTGGTTTTCTTCTCGGCGCGCTAGGGATGCTTACTTCCGCACTTTTCACAGGAGGTATTGGTCCTTGGCTTACTTATCAAATATTTGCAGCGGGATTAATTGGACTCTTTGCCGGTTCATTCGCAAAAGGGCTACGCGGCTGGCGTGAGCAGTTACTTCTACTTTGTATCTCAATTATTTCAGCGTTAAGTTACGGGCTGCTGATGGATCTGCAATTCTGGCCTTGGGCGCTCGGTGGAAATACTCAACTCTCCTTTATCGCCGGTGGGGATTTACAAATTAATTTGCAACGTTTTATAACTTTCCATTTTCTATCTGCCATGGCTTGGGATATTCCGCGGGCGGTACTAACCAGCGCTCTCGTGATAACAACTGGTCCGGCAGTTTTAGCCGCGCTTCGACGAACCAAGAAGAAGGCAGCTTTCTTAACGCCAATCGAATTTAGCGAACGTTTGAGCTAACTAGCGGTAACTTAGAAACTTCGGCCACGCTATCCCGTCCCCGCACATCAATTATTACCTGATCACCCAACTTGCTTGAGTTATTAACTAGAGCGAGGGCAATACCTTTCTTCAGAGTTGGTGAGAACGTCCCGCTGGTAACTACTCCAATTACTTCTCCGGAAGAGTTTTTAACTTCCATTCCGGCGCGCGGAATACCTCGGTCTTGGCTAACTAGCGCGCGAATTCGCGGATGCGCTCCTGCGCTCTTTTCATTACGCAAGGCTTCGCTTCCACTAAAGCTAACTTTCTCCCAACCGATCGCCCAAGTTGCGGCGGCTTGTACTGGAGTAATGGAGAGTGATAATTCGTGTCCGTGAAGTGGATATCCCATTTCAGTGCGCAGAGTATCGCGTGCACCCAGGCCACAAATTAAACCCCCAAGCGGAGCGATCTCTGCTGCAAGAGCATCCCAAACCTGAGCGGCCTCACTCCATTTTGGAACTATTTCATAACCATGTTCTCCGGTATATCCAGTGCGGCAAAGTATTACTTCACAACCAGCGATAACTACATGTTCGAAAGCCATGTAATCCAGCGCTGGATCAATTCCAAAACTTCTTATTACCTCCTTTGCAAGGGGGCCCTGCACAGCAATTACCCCAAAAGATTCATGTAAATTTACTATCTCAATTTCTGCTGGAGCCTTCGCCATTAAATCAGCCACCACATAAGTTGTATTTGAAGCGTTGGGAATCAGAAAGAGATCACTTGGGCTATTGCGATAAACGATTAGATCGTCAATCACGCCACCGCTGGAATTGCAGTGCAAGGTGTATTGGGCTTGGCCATCGCCTATGCGGTTTAAATCATTGGTAAAGATGGAATTTAGAAATTCCAACGCTCCAGGGCCTTTGACGCTCACCTTTCCTAGATGGGAGACATCAAAAATTCCCACTTTTTCGCGAACCGCTGCGTGTTCGGCTAGAACACCGGCGCCAGGATATTCAATCGGCATCAGCCAGCCACCAAAATCGGCCATCTTTGCCGAAAGTTGGATATGCCGATCGGCAAGTGGTGAATTTTTCATAGCAACAACTTACACTTACCTAACGCTTAATGCAGGTAAGTTAGTGCCGAGGCCACCTAAGAGGAGAATTAATGACCACGCTTTATCTATCCGATGGAATTATCAAAGACGAAGTTCTAGTCGTTGGTTTATCCCATAAGAAGTCAATGCGTGATGGCAAAGCGAGTTTGGTAATCGAGAGCGGAGAAATCGCGCTAGATACGAAGAAGTTGCTATCTATCCTGGCCGATATGGGTGCCACCGGAAAAAGTGATGAAGTAATAAAGATTCCTGGCATCACCACCCGCTTACTTGTATTTACTGGGTTGGGTGAGAATAACGCTGCGATTGATGACGAAGTACTTAGGCGCGCAGCCGGCGCTGCCGCACGCTCCCTATCTGGAACTTCTAGCGCAACCTTCTCGCTACCTGCCAAGAAGATTTCTACCCTTGAAGCGATTGCGGAAGGAGTATTACTTGGTTCATATATTTTCAATAAGTTCCGTGTGGATTCTCTCGCCGAACGCAATCCCAGTTTGAAATCAGTCACCATCTATTCCAAACAGGCGGGCACCCCTGGCGCAAAAGAGGCGATCAAGCGGGCCAGCATAATTGGGCAGTACTCAGCGCTCACGCGCGATTTAATCAATACTCCCCCCAGCCATTTAAATCCAGATTCATTTTGCAAAGAGTTCACCAAAATTGTTAAAAATGTCGGTGGAGCTGCAGCAGGTCTAAAGATTTCGATTATGACTGAGACTCAACTCAAAGCAAAGGGGTACGGTGGAATTACTGCGGTGGGACAAGGTTCGGCAAATCCACCACGATTGCTGCATATTTCTTATCGCCCCATAAAAGCGAAGGCGAAGAAGAATTACGCCTATGTCGGTAAGGGAATAACTTTTGATTCTGGCGGTCTAGCACTGAAGCCAGCTGCTGGTATGGAAGCAATGAAATCAGATATGTCCGGAGCTGCCGCGGTGTGCGCTGCCACAATTGCAATTGCGATGATGAAACTTCCAGTTGAAATCGATTGTTATGCACCGCTTGCCGAAAATATGATTAGCGACAATGCAACCAGACCAAGTGACATCATCACTATGTATGGCGGAAAAACTATTGAGGTTTTAAATCCTGATGCAGAAGGTCGCCTCGTTCTTGGTGATGCGCTAGTCAAGGCGCAAGAGAATAAAAGCCTTGATGGAATAGTTGATGTGGCTACGCTAACTGGCGCTCAAGTTGTCGCGCTCGGCACACGCACCGCGGC
>CAXNDN010000065.1:0-5181 GCA_964201295.1 Candidatus Planktophila sp.
GGCAATATGGTTCTGGCCTTGATTGAAAATCCCGAGCAGGAGTTACTGCTCCGAGCAAATTATGATTTGATCCCTGCTGCAGTCGAAGAGACGTTACGATATGACTCATCGATACTAAAGCAGAGTCGTGTGGCATCAATTGATCTTGAAATTCTTGGTCAAGAGATAAAAAAGGGTGATTACGTTCACTTCATGATTGGTGCAGCAAATCGCGATCCAAAAAAGTATAAGAACCCTGACGTATTCGACGTTGCACGCCCTGATGGAGGAAACATCAGTTTTGGGCACGGAATTCACTTCTGTATAGGTGCACCACTGGCCAGGCTTGAGGCGAAGATAGCTTTACGCCAATTACTGGAGCGGTTACCTTCATTTGTGATTCAAGAACCTTTGCCTAAGTTCCCAGAGTTATTGTCAGTACGTAAACCACTACATTTGTGGTTATCGGGTGCCAAGGGTAATTAAAGAATTAAAAAGTAGTTAGAAAAAAACTAGGGGGAGCAAATTTGCTCCCCCTAGTTTTTTCACTTTGGAAACTTATTTAATTTCTCCGTGAATTAAACTTTAGAACTTATAAAGTTTTGCAGCATTCTTGTTGAGGATCTTCTCTTGCTCAGAAACAGAGAGCTTTTCAATATATTCACGGTAGTAACGCATGATTGGGTCATATGAGCTATAGAGGCGATCAACTGGCCAGTTAGATCCAATGACACAGCGATCTGGGCCAAATGCATCTAAACAGGCATCAACCCAACGCTTTAGAGACTCTTTTGTGAAGAATGGATCGGTCATCGCAACGCCAGAGATTTTCATCGTGACGTTACCGGCCTTAGCCAATCCTTCAATAGCCGTCTTCCAATTCTGGAAGTAAGCATCGGTGCGCTCACGTGGGAATCCAATGTGCTCAAGAACTATTTGAAGATCTGGATGACGCTCAGCGAGCTTGCGCGCCTCAGGCATATTCATCCACTCGCAATCCAAGTCAAAGACTATTTGATTTTTAGCCAACCACTTTAGAGATTCTTCGTAATTTGGATTTATCTCCTTTGAAGCAAGCATCGGCTCTGCATTAAAGTCACGTATTCCCACAAATATTTTTGATTTTGCGTGATCTTCTAATTGGGAAATTGCACCAGCTGCTCCAAGATTGCTGTCGGCGACGATTCTAATTGGAATTGGAGATGTCTCATTCATCTTGGTAAGCCAAACAGTTTCAGTTACTGGATTTGGTGAACCAATTGCAGCCTGTACGTGGACAACTCCCTCAACGTCGGAGAATCTTGACTCGGCACGGAAATCTTGAACCAGGTAGGCCTGAGATTTGATCGCGTCAATGTTTCCGATAATTGGGTGGTGGAAATCCGGCGCTAACCAAACCCATTTAAGTTCAGGATGTGAGAAATCAAAGAAATGAACGTGCGTATCAATTATTGAGATTTTATTGTTCGACATTTTGCGTACCTTTCGCAACTAGTGACGTAAGTCTTATTACATTTTCAAATTAAATAAGGCAAGTCCTTGTCCCACCTCTGTAACGGCTCTATATTAGATGCAATTACTCCAAAGGAGAAGACCCGTGAAGATTGTCAAAGTTGAGCCAATTCCAGTTGCCTACCCAGAGCCAAATGACTTTAATGCCGAGCGCTACCTTTGCTTGGTCAAGATCACGACAGATGATGGTCTTGTCGGGTGGGGCGAGTCAATCACACAATTTAAAGAGGCAAATGGCGCTGTTGCCGCTCTGATAAATGGTCTTGCCGAAGACTTTTTAATTGGAAAAAATCCAATAGATAACTACGCCATTTGGCATTCGCTCAAGGAGCGCGCTTGGTGGTACGGATATAGAGGTGGAATCGCTTCGTATGCAATATCGGCAATCGATATTGCGCTTTGGGATCTAAAGGGTAAGGCGCTAAACACTAGCGTTCTTGAATTACTTGGTGGCCCAGTACACGATCGCTTACCGGCCATTGCATCTGGCCATGCTCACGATGTTGATATTAAGAAAATGGCAGAAGAAGTAAAGACCTGGATGGATCAAGGTTTACAAGGAATGAAAGTTGGTTTTGGAAAGCGCGGACATGCACATCTTGGATATGAACACAATCGAGATGTTGAATACGTAAAGACTATGAGAGAAACTCTTGGCGAAGACAAAATGATCATGATCGACTGTGGTTACGCAATTAAATGGGATGTTGCAACTGCGGTTAAACGCGTTCAAGCCTTCGATGATTACAACATTGACTGGATTGAAGAACCACTCGGTGCTTGGGATCCTGAAGGTTACGCAGATCTTCGTGCAAAGACCAAAACACTTATCGCCTATGGTGAGAGAGAATGGCAAGTAGCTGGATTTGAAGAAATTCTCAAGACTGGGACATGCGATGTCTTCGGAATTGATCCAGGTCGCGCTGAAGGAATTACCGGATTTAAGAAAGCAGCTGATCGGGTTGAGGCTTATCGCCGCACCGCTAATGCGCACGCTTGGTCATCTGCAATTATTTCTGCCGCAAGCCTTGCCGTTTCATTTAGCAGCGCTGCATTTAGACTCTTTGAGTTCAAACCTTTGGCTAACCCTATGCAAAATGATCTAATCACTGAGCCATTTACTCACTCTGAAGGCTGGGTATATCCACCACTTGGAAAACCTGGTCTTGGTATTGAAATCATTGAAGAAGTAATTGATAAGTACCGCCAGAAGTTTTAAGAACTTCTAGTCTTTATCTAAATTCGCCTCTCAGCTATGCGAGGCGTTTTCAGCGAAGTCAAGTGATCTAGAGTCTAACTTGCTTCAATTTAGTTACTCGAGGCTAATTTGCGATAAATTCTCCGAGGAACTACCAAAAACTCGCCATCCTCAAATAACCTTGCATAGTGAAAAGATCCATCACCGCTACGTTTATTGCGCTCTACTTAGCGACTAGCGTTCTACCCAGTTCAGGGGCTGTAACCAAGGCGGGCGCAGCATGTAAGAGCACCGGTGCAACTTCGGTAGTCGGTAATAAAAAATTCACCTGTATTAAATCGGGTAAGAAATTAATCTGGAATAAAGGCACTCCTGTACCAAAACCTTCAAGTACCCCTGCTGCACGAAACGTTGATCCAGAAAAATCACAAGTTCTTCCCGCCTATACAGAAGGAAGTTCTTTTGCTCAGTCTGAACTTTGCAAAATTAACAATCCAACCGCTGCCAAATATGATGAAACTCTATCTTTCATGCGACCATCATTTTCTGTTCCAACATTAGGTGTTCACAAAGCACTCGTTTACTTTGTAGATTTTCCAGATGTCCCATTCCAGGATAAGCAAATTTCTGAGTGGAAGTTAAATCAAGTTCCAACATTTGAGAAGTATATTTCTGCGATGAGTTATGGAAAACTTGAATACAAAGTTGATATCAACGAAACGGTCTTTCATATCACAAAAAGTAGCCTCTCATATAACCTTGATACACCACACGATGCTCCGAAGAAGCCAAATGCTGATCTAGGGGGATTGGTTAAAGACGCGATTGCCGCAGCAGATCCGTCTGTAGATTTCTCAGAGTATGAATTTTTCAACGTCGTTATGCCTTCCACAACAAACATTGGGAGCGAAGGCGCAGTCGGGATGGATCCCAATTGGTTACTTGATGGAAAGTCTTTTAGTCGGCTAACCTTTGGTCCAATTCGTGAATATGTAGATCAACCGCTAAAGAAGATCTGGTTCTTACACGAAAGTGGCCACCTCATGGGCCTTCTGCATGCATTTAAACCAAGTTCCTCAATGCCGGTCTGGGGTGCAATGTCGAGCGGTGTTACTACTGAGCCAGAATTTGTCTCCTGGGAAAGATATATTCTCGGTTGGATTTCGGATTCTCAAAATCCTTGCATTGACTCATCAGTCGCCCGCAAATATGTATTACCTATTGCACCCCTTTCATCGGGAGTAGATGCTAAAAAAATGGTGACAGTACGACTAAATGACCACCAAGTTCTTATTGCCGAATACCGCACAGCGAACCCTTTAAGTAAAATCACCAAGGAGCAAGCAGGCGTCTTCATCTACACAGTGGATGTAAAATCACGTGGAGATGAGGGTGCGATGAAAGCAGTCGGAGCAGACTCACAGAGGAATAAGCTTCCACTAGGCACATTAATAGCGGGCGAGAAGATAACCTATTCAAATGTCACTGTAAAAGTCATGGGTAACTATTCTGATCGCAGCGATCTAGAGATAGAGATCAAATAGTCACTCAAAGAGGCTTTGGGACTGCGAACTGAGCAAGGTTTCAATTCGCTTTGATCCTTTTTCATAGAACTCTTTGTCGCGCTCGACCAAGATTGCTGAGCGTTTGGAGATAACTGCTGCTTCGCCCAGTGAAGATGAACCCGCAAATGGATCGAGCAGAACATCTCCAGGTTTTGAAAGTAGCTCGATTAAGTAACGCAGCAAGTTAACTGGTTTCTCTGTCGGATGAAGCCTATTTCCGGCTTTGCTATTGAAGTTTACGAAGTTTGGTACACACAGCGCAGCCGAGCCTTCATCTTCTCCGTAAATATTGATTGAGCGTTCAGCCGCCGCAGAGGCAACTTCGGCAATCGCGTTATTTACAATCTCTTTGATTCGGCTAGTACTTGGCCGCACATCAAGCTTATCTAGCGCTTTGCGAATCTCCAGATCAATGATCGTCGATGCTTTATCTGAAATCGCAATTACTTCTTGAACAGTAAGTTCCGGCTCTTCCTTAAAGTCAATGTCAGCATTGAAAACCGCCTTCGAGCCTTTAACTCCGAGCACGATATATTCACATGCACTCATCATCATGTGCTTACGATTCACCGGAACCGCATTTGGCTTGCGCCAAGTCAGCGTGCGACGTGGTTTTAACTTGGCGTCTTTCAGCGCCGAAATCAGATCAGATAAATACTCATCGGCGCAGAAAATCGCAAAGCTGCCACCGGGGCGCAAAACTCTTTCGAATTCCAAAGCCCAGCGCTTTAACAACTCTTTGAATTCATCTGGGGTGTAAGAGTCCCAACCCTTTTCAGCATCAAAGCGGTAAGAGTTGATGGTGTTGCCTTCGTATGTATGAAAATTTGTATCTCGCGCAATATTGAACGGGGGATCGGTGAGTACTAAATCTATAGATTGATCTGGAAGCCAAGTAAAGCCATCATCATTTACTAAACGGATATC
>CAXNDN010000066.1:0-5121 GCA_964201295.1 Candidatus Planktophila sp.
ACGATGCCACGCTTGCGGGAGTGAAAAAAGCACAGGCTCAGCTCACCTTTACCTTTGAAAGTGTCGTAACAGATGGCACAGCAGCAGATAGAAGTAAGCGATTACGCAGCCTTGCGGTAAAAAATTGTGCAGTGGTTATTGCCATAGGCGCTGAATATAAAGAAACAGTTGAGCAGTTATCGGATGAATTTCCAAGCACCCAATTTGCGATCATTGGGGATGCGTCAATCACATCACTTAACGTAACTTCAATAGTATTTGCAGATATACAGGGCGCTTTCTTGGCCGGATTCAGCGCTGCATTGACTACCAAGACCGGAAAAGTCGCAATGATTACAACGCCATCAAATGCAGATAATTATCAAAATGGTTTTCTAGCTGGTGTCACTGCGAGCAAAAAGAAGGTTCGCGCCTTTGTTAATTACACTGCCACAGATTTGGCTATTGCCACTAACTCATTTATTAAATCAGGTATTGATGTAATTTATACAGCTACTTCGGGGTCGGCAGATACGGCTTTTGACGCAATCGTAAAAGCAAATACTGCTAAGAATCGTAAGAAGAATGCGAGTGATATCTACTTGATCCTGACTGAACCTGATTTATATTTGACGGTGACGCCAAATACATCCAAGTACTTGCTCGCTTCGGTTGTGAAGCGGGTTGATACTGCAGTTTTAGATGTCATTAGCGCTGCAGTAAGCAACGGCCTAATCGCTGATGAGCTCGATGCTGATCTTGGGATCTTTGGTCGTCGCTATACAATTTCTGATCAGGGAATTGAAATTGTGCTTAAATCAAAAGTTTTAGGGGCGCAGGCTGCAGTAATAAATGCAGCGGCGATTGCAGCTTATGCGCGTTGATTGGGACCTGCTGAAATGGCACGCTATTACTGCGATGAATCAAGCATATGCACCATATTCAAAATTCCCTGTGGGAGTTGCAGCGCTGGTTGATGATGGTCGAATTATTTCGGGTTGCAACGTAGAAAATGCGAGTTATGGCCTTACTTTATGTGCCGAATGTGGCCTGATTTCAACCCTTATCAATAGTGGCGGTGGGCGTTTAGTTGCATTTACTTGCGTTGATATTGCAGAAAATTACCTAATGCCGTGCGGGCGTTGTCGCCAACTGCTGCAAGAGCACGGTGGTTCGAATTTACAGCTAATGACAGATACAGGTATCAAACCATTATCGGAACTTTTACCTTGGGCATTCGGCCCCGAAGAGATTGATAAGCGCCTTGACTAATAAGGCTAATTCAGGGATTGAACCGTTTGCAGCTGTCGAAATAATTGCAGCAAAGCGGGATCGTAATGAGTTAAGCGATAAAGAAATTGACTGGACTGTCGATGCCTATACGCGCGGTGTAATAGCCGATGAGCAAATGTCAGCACTTCTTATGGCAATTCTCTTAAACGGAATGAACTCACGGGAAATCTCTCGTTGGACAAATGCCATGATCAATTCTGGTGAGAGAATGAATTGGTCTGCGCTAGATCGACCAACTGCAGATAAACATTCAACTGGCGGCGTCGGAGATAAGATCACCCTTCCACTTGCACCACTTGTTGCCGCCTGTGGGGGAGCGGTACCTCAACTCTCTGGTCGTGGACTCGGCCACACTGGTGGAACCCTAGATAAACTTGAATCAATTCCGGGCTGGCGCGCCTCACTTTCAAATGCAGAGATGTTAAAAGTTTTGCAAGAGACCGGCGCGGTAATCTGTGCGGCAGGAGCTGGGCTAGCGCCGGCGGATAAAAAGTTATATGCACTGCGCGATGTCACTGCAACAGTTGAGGCGATCCCACTTATTGCATCTTCAATCATGTCAAAGAAGATCGCTGAAGGAACCTCTGCGCTAATTTTGGATGTAAAGACCGGTAGTGGTGCATTTATAAGCGATCCAGCTAAAGCAGGAGAACTTGCACGCACCATGGTGCAACTTGGACTTGATGCTGGAGTAAAAACGCGCGCACTGGTAACTGCGATGGATGTTCCGCTGGGGCTGACTGCTGGAAATGCCCTTGAAGTACGCGAATCTATTGAGGTTTTAGCAGGTGGAGGCCCGGCCGATGTAGTTAAGTTAACAATTCTGCTCGCCCGAGAGATGATTGATGCTGCAGGAATTATTGGGAAAGATCCGGCAGATGCGCTCAAAGATGGATCTGCAATGGATCACTGGAAGCGAATGATTGCCGCGCAAGGTGGCGATCCAGATGCCAAACTTCCAGTAGCACAAGAAAAGCACGTGATCACGGCTACTGAATCAGGAGTTATGACCAAAATGGATGCGATGAAAATTGGTGTTTCTGCTTGGAGGCTAGGTGCGGGTCGCTCAAAGCAAGGTGAGAAAGTGCAAGCCGGTGCAGGTATAGAGATGCACTCGAAACCAGGTGGCTATATTAAAAAAGGCGAGCCGTTGCTGACCTTACACACGGATGAACCAGCGAGATTTGATCGTGCGATCGAGATTTTAAATGGCGCAATTGAGATTAAAGCAAATGGCAAGGTAGATCGCCTGCCGCTAGTTATTGAACGGATTACTGGATGAGTACTTTAAGTAGGACACCAACTGCAGAGCAAGTAAAACGTCTGCCTAAGGCTTTATTACATGATCACCTCGACGGTGGACTCCGCCCGCAAACGATCATCGATATTGCCAAAGAGATTGGCCACGAGCTTCCAAGTTACGATGCCGCCGAACTCGCCGAGTGGTTCAGGGCATCTTGTGATTCCGGATCATTAGTCCGCTACCTAGAAACTTTTGCCCATACAGTTGCAGTAATGCAAAGAACCGAAGATATTGTGCGAGTGGCGCGCGAATGTGCAGTTGATCTAGCGGGTGATGGCGTTGTTTACGCAGAAGTGCGAATGGCGCCAGAACTTTTAACTGAGAAAGGTTTAACTTTATCTACAGCGATTGAAGCGATTCTGAAAGGCTTTCGTGCAGGTGAGGCAGAAGCGAAGGCGGCAGGAAATGTTATTCGTGTGGCATTACTGCTCTGTGGAATGCGCCAAAATGAACTTTCTCAGGAAGTCGCTGAACTAGCTATTAAATACCGCGAACGTGGCGTCGTTGGCTTTGATATCGCTGGCCCAGAAGATGGATTTCCACCGAGTGATCAGCTAGATACCTTTGAATACCTGCGCCGAGAAAATGCGCACTTCACTATTCACGCTGGTGAGGCCTACGGTCTTCCATCTATTTGGGAGGCGATTCAACTCTGTGGCGCCGAACGTTTGGGACACGGCGTGCGCATAATCGATGATATCGATTTGAATCACACGCCTCCAAGGCTAGGTCGCCTGGCTGCCTATGTTCGCGATCGACGAATTCCGCTGGAGATGTGTCCTTCTTCAAATATTCAAACTGGAGCCGCAGCAAATTTTGCCGATCATCCAATTGGAGATCTAGCAAAGTTACGTTTTCGCGTAACAGTTAATACCGATAATCGCTTAATGTCGGCAACTTCAATGAGTCGTGAGATGACTGAGCTGGTAAAAGCCTTTGATTGGAACTTTCTAGATTTGCAGCGCGTGACAATTAATGCGCTAAAGAGTTCGTTTATACCTTTTGAAGAGCGTTTGGCGATTATTGAAACGGTAGTTAAGCCAGGATATCTAGCAATCTCTGCAGAATAAGCGCTAAACCCCGATGGGGTGCCAGACTGTTTTCGCTTCCATAAATGCGTAAATGCGAGTTGGTGATATCGCACCATCAAAGCTATGGATACGCTTTAAGTTCTCGGCGCCTGCAACTTTAATTTCGGCGCGCTTCTTCTTCTCAATTCCAGAAATATCAAATCCATCAATATCCATATGCGAA
The DNA here is from genome assembly GCA_964201295.1 of Candidatus Planktophila sp. Lineage (GTDB taxonomy): Bacteria > Actinomycetota > Actinomycetes > Nanopelagicales > Nanopelagicaceae > Planktophila. Next base: position 3,830 of record CAXNDN010000066.1, read on the forward strand.
GCTGCCAACGGTGCTAGCTCATCGTGAGAGCCAGTTAAAATATTTATTACACCTGCCGGCAAATCGCTCGTTGCCAAAACTTCAGCAAAACTCATCGCTGCAATCGCTGCCGACCCTGGTACGAGCACTACGACGGTATTGCCAGAGACAATTGCGGGAGCGATTGCATCGATAAAGGCTAGGAAATTTTCAGCCGGTGCAACAGCAATTACACCTTGAGGTTCAGGGATGGTGAAGTTGTAATAAGGGCCAGATACTGGGTTTGTAGCCCCAAAAGCCGCTGATAATTTATCGCTCCAGCCGGCATACCAAACCCAGCGATCAATTGCCGCAAGAACTTCATCGTGGGCTTTCTTCTCTGTAACTCCACTTGCACTAGCAATTTCAGATGCGAATTGGTCGGCTCGACCCTCCAGCATTTCAGCGATTCGATAGAGAATTTGTCCGCGGTTGTAGGCGGTGGCTTTCGCCCAACCACTTTGCGCAGCGCGCGCTGCAACAACTGCATCACGCAAATCTTTACGAGATGCCAGCGATGGATTTGCAATAAATCCAGATTTAGCGCTGCTGACTTCGTAAACCCTCCCAGATTCGCTCCGAGGGAATGCGCCATTTATATATAACTTATAAGTCTTCTTTACTTCTAAGCGAGGAGTTGACTTACTTGCCGAACTCTTCTTGGAAGAAGCCATTTACTTTCCCTCCTTCAAATATGCCGCTAAACCATGTTTGCCGCCTTCACGGCCCCAACCAGATTCTTTATATCCGCCAAATGGGGAAGCGGGATCAAACTTATTAAAGGTATTGGCCCAAACAACACCGGCGCGAAGTTGCTGCGTTGCCCACAAGATGCGCGAGCCTTTCTCGCTCCAAACTCCGGCTGATAATCCAAATGGTGTGTTATTCGCTTTCTCAATCGCCTCTTGTGGGGTACGGAAGGTGAGAATGGAAAGTACTGGTCCAAAGATTTCTTCTCGCGCAATCCTATGAGCCTGCGTTACGCCGGTAAAGATGGTGGGTGCAAACCAGAAACCCTTTGCAGATAAAGTACAAGCAGGGCTCCAGCGCTCTGCTCCTTCTGCATCGCCTGCACTTGCTAACTCTTGAATTTTGCTCAGTTGTTCGCGGGAATTTATCGCGCCAAGATCTGTGTTCTTATCTAACGGATCACCCACACGAATTTTTGCCATTCGCACTTTAAGCTTTTCAATGAACTCATCAGCGATTCCTTCTTGCAGAATTAAGCGAGATCCAGCGCAGCAGACGTGGCCCTGATTGAAAAATATGCCGTT
>CAXNDN010000067.1:0-5077 GCA_964201295.1 Candidatus Planktophila sp.
GGATAAACAACGGTTTCGCCGACCTTAAATGTCATGTGTTGCCCTTCGCTAGAGAGACAATTCTACCAGCGATTTTGAATCGAGAAAACCCCATTAAATAAGGGGTAAACCGAGGTAAAAGGCGTGAGAGAATATGCCTCATGCGTCGCACCATCACAACGATCTCTGCGCTCTTAATCGCTACATCACTTACCGCTTGCGGAGCGGGCCAAAATGCAGCTACACGAAATATTACGAAAGTAACCGATGGCGCTGAGCTAACGATTACACAGAACGGTAGCGCTATAAGGATTGTTAATTTATTACTCGTTGCAACCGAATCTGGTGATGCAGTCGTTGTCGGAACCATTATTAATCAAGGCGCAGAAACCGATCAATTACTCGGAATCGCAGTTGGCGGAAGCACCGCAATAATTACAGGCGACACAACCCTTGCGCAGAACGCCCCGCTTCGTTTTGAAGGTGAGAGCGCAAATGTTAAGGCGGTATTTACTGGCGTAAAGCCAGTTGCTGGCCGCCACGTAAAGCTAACTCTCGGTTTTGCACGTGCTGGATTAGTTACTGCAGAAGCAATTATTCGTGATCAACGTGATGATTACAAAAATATCGTGTCGAACCTACCTGAGGTTACTTCTTCCCCTGATTCGCAACAGCCTGAATAGCCGCTTTCGCAGATTCTGGATCTAAATACTCTCCACCTTTTTTAACCGGCTTAAACTCTTCATCCAAGTTATAAAGCAGCGGAATTCCAGTTGGAATATTTAATTCTGCGATATCTGGCTCTGAAATTCCATCCAAGTGCATCACAAGTGCCCGAAGTGAATTTCCGTGTGCGGTAACAAGCACGCGCTTGCCCGCCTTTAGATCCGGAATAATCGATTCTTGCCAATAAGGAATCATTCTCGTGACTACATCCTTAAGACACTCTGTCGCAGGCAGTTGTGCACCTAAATCTGCGTAACGCGCATCGCTTGCTTGGCTATAAGGATCGTTGGAATCTATCGGCGGAGGTGGCACATCAAATGAACGGCGCCACAATTTAAATTGCTCTTCGCCGTACTTTGCCAGCGTCTCTTTCTTATCCTTGCCTTGCAGCGCACCGTAATGGCGTTCGTTTAAGCGCCAAGAGCGACGCACCGGAATCCAGTGGCGATCACAGGAATCAAGTGCGAGTTGTGAAGTATGAATTGCGCGACGCAATAAAGATGTGTGAACCACGTCAGGTAATAAATTGCGTTCGGCCAATAATTTTCCACCGCGAGCTGCTTCTGCTTCACCAGCAGTCGAAAGGTGGACATCTACCCAGCCAGTAAAGAGATTTTTTGCATTCCATTCGGATTCGCCGTGGCGCAATAAAATCAATTCGTGGTTAGACATAGCCCTATCTTGCCATGTGCGATGAGAATAATTAAATCAAATGCTTAAAGGCATCAAGATTTGCTAAAGATTCTCCACGGCTCAAGCGCCACGCCCATTCGCGTCGTATTGAGTTGGCAAATCCGAGTTCGAGCAGTGGATTAAATGACGAATCAGAATATTGCAGTACCGCACCGACTAAACGATCTATCTCGCGATCACTGACTGCCGCAAGCGGCAAGCGTCCAACTAGATAAATATCGCCGAGTTCGTTAATCGCAAAAGCGATTCCATACATCCCAGCATTCTTTGCCATGCACCAACCGTAAACAGCGCCTTCATTTTCATCAGGTTTACGGATTACAAATGCATTGATACTCAAGGAGTGATCGCCAACGATTAAGGCGCAATGGGTCTGCAGTTTCTTCTCACCTGGCAGAGTTACCAAGAAGGTATTGGGATCTTTTCGGTCATATTCCAGGTTATGCGAATCTAAAAATTCTTCAATCACGATCCGAGGATCAATCGCCGCCATAAGTTAACCGATCGACTTATTAACGCGAGCTGCCTCGGTGAGCACTTGATCGTAAATATCTAAAGTCCCACGTGCAGTGGCATCCCACCCGAAGTGCGAAGCATGTTCGACTGCGCCCATTGAAAGCAAGACGCGACGTTGTGGCTCTTGCAGCAAGCGCGCCAAAACAGAAGACCAAGCACGCGGATCGTGGCCATCGACTAGTACCCCAGAAATACCATCGGCCACTGCGGTGCGAAGCCCACCAACTGCTGTTGCTACAACAGGTGTGCCACACGCTTGTGCTTCAAGTGCGACTAAACCAAAACTTTCTGAGTAACTCGGTACGCAAACTAAATCAGCGGCGCGATACCAGTTGGGAAGTTCGGTACGCGCAACCGGTGGAGAAAATGAAATTACATCATCAATACCGAGCCAAGTGGTTAACTCCTTTAACCGTTCCACTTCACTGCCATTGCCACCTGATGCTCCACCAACAATAAATACTTGCAACTTAGGGCGCAGGAGTGGAGTGTGCGAAAGCATTTCAGCGGTAGCGCGAATTAATAGTTCTGTGCCTTTATGTGGCTGAATACGACCCACAAAGGTAATTACAAGAGCATCACTGCTGATGCCAATTGCTTTACGAGCAGCAGCGCGGCCCACACCAGGAGTGAAGTTATAAAGATCAACTCCGGGAGTAACAACGTGCACGATGTCAGGACAAGCGTCATATAACGAAACCAAGCTCGCTGCTTCAGCATCGGTATTTGCAGTCAAGGCACTTGCCGCAGCAACAATCTGGGTTTCACCTTGCACACGAATCATTGGTTCCGGTATTTCACCTTCAGCTAGACTTAAATTCTTAACCCGCGCCATAGTGTGCATGGTGTGTACTAACTGCAGCTTCAACTCTTTAGCAACTGGCATCGCAACTTTTCCTGATAACCAGTAATGAGAATGGATTAAGTCATATCTACGATCACCCGAAAGTGCTTTCTTAAATTCTGCGCTTAACTCTTTAAAGTGCGCTGGTACTTGCTCTTTCGTCCAGTGCAAATCATGGCCAGCATCCAGGTGATGAACATTTACACCTGGAGATAATTCAACAACTGCAGGAAGATCTAAATGATCACGACGTGTGAAGATATCTACTTCAACACCTTGTGCGGCCATTCGCGCAGCACTTTCGGCGACATAGATATTCATTCCGCCAGCATCGCCAATTCCGGCCTGCTCAAGTGGGCAGGTGTGGACCATCAACATGGCCACGCGACGTTTCATGGTCCTAATCGTACGCGCGATTAAATGGTGGCGCGAATGGTGCCAATTACACGCGGGCCACCCATTACTTTTTCAGGCGTTAACGCTGTATCGATACCAAAATCTTTTAAAGAAGCGTGCACAATGGTGCGAAATGCACGAAGTGAACCATCGCTTACTTTAAATACAAAGGTACGACCATCGATGAGTGAACATACATTTACCGCTTCCGCCCCATCTTTCATAAATAAGCCAGGTACTTGCTGCATCATCTCGGTGTTGTGACGGCCAATCCCACCAACCATTTCAGGAAAGGTGCGCGCAGCGCTCATGACACTTTGATGAACCACATCAGTTGAAACAGTTATTTTACGAATCGCGCGAGCTAGGCCAATTAGTGAAAGCAGGAAGAGTGGTGCACCGCATCCATCAGTAGAAGTTAATGAGATTGTCTCTCCTGCTAAATTCTCTAACTCGTCCTTGATCGCCAATTGCAGAGGATGGTCTTGCGCTAAGTAATTTTCAATCGCCCAACCATTTTTCACACAAGTTGCCAACATTGCGGCATGTTTTCCACTGCAGTTCATTGCGATTCGAGTCGGTGGGTTTTCACCCCAAGCGCGGCGTTCGGCATCACCAAGTGGACGATCAAGTGCGCATTGCAGAGCGTTTTCAGCTAAACCTACTGATGCCAAGATTTCTCGAGCGCCATCTATATGCATCTCACCGCCAGAATGACTGGATTGGGCAAGTGCCAATAAGCGCGGCTCTAAATCCAAGCCGTGACGCACCATCGCAGATGCTTGGAAACATTTAACTGTTGATCGAGGAAAGATCTTGGTTTCTACATCGCCAAGTGATTTAAAAATTGAGCCATCCGCATTTAGCGCTACAAGAAGTCCGCGGTGTTCTGATTCAACAACACCATCGCGAACATATTCGGCTAAGACCGCGTCAACAAACATTTTTTCAATTCTCTTTACTCGGATTGGCGTTCTAGTGATGACCATATATGAGCTTGTAACTCTTGGCCTTCTGCTGCCATGTCGTAAGCAAAAAAGAGTTCGCCAGCAACTAAGCCATATAAACGCACACCGGCTGTGACTATCTTCGCCGTTGGCGCAGAATATCCCTGATCCATCACGAGTTGAATCTTGGGACCATCAAACTGTCCAACCCATCCTTCAGAAATTCCGGTGTTATGTGAAATCACAACTTCTAAAACGTTATTTGGTCTAACGCGCCAGAAGCCAGTCTCTGATGCAGCTGGGCGAATGATCTCGCCATCTTTATCAATGATCCAAGATCTTGAGTAGTAATTTAAAAAGGGACGACCATCGTGGTTAAAGACAACTTCGTGTGCATACTCAAAACTTTCAATTGTTGGGTAATCCCCGCGACCTTTACCGCGCCAAGTGCCAACCATCCACGCCAATGGATTTAAATCTGGGTGCAGCCCTTCAGGAATTGTAAAGACCACTTAAAGTCTGCCCCTTCGATAAGTACGGGAATCACGTGCTTGAGATTCGCGGCGACCACGAAATCCGTAAATCACCAGCGCAATACCGATTAACAGAGAGATAACTCCGAGAAGAACTGCGCTAACGATTTCCACGCCTTAATCCTAAGGGTTTAGAGCTTCTTCACCGTCCACATGATGACCAGCATCGCCACCAGGACAACCAAGCCTTGTCCGATCGTCTCCATTTACGCGGGCACAATCACTTGTTGCGAGGCGGCCACGTTCTCAACAGTCAACTGCGCATCAACCGGTGTTGTTCGTTTAACGATGGCGAGTGCGATTGGGCCGAGTTCAAAGTGGCGCGCAACTGTGCCGAGAAAACCGACTTGTACTTCACCGTTCATTACAGGTGTGCCCGGTGCTGGCATCACAACTTGGCTGCCATCTAAGTGCAACATGACTAAGCGACGCGGTGGATTACC
>CAXNDN010000068.1:0-5005 GCA_964201295.1 Candidatus Planktophila sp.
ACAGACCAGAACAATCATTGCGATAGCGATTGGAGATGGCAGGCCTAGCACCAAAGATAGGGCGAGAACAAAAATAGAGGCCATAGCCGCAATCACTATCTGGCTTCCGACAAAAGATCCTACTCGCGAAATAATTGCGTGAGTTAGAAGTTTTACGCGATCACGACGGCTCGCAGGTGCGAAGCGAACACCAAGGTCAACCATTTGTGGCAAGGAGGTAATGAAGTAGAGAGTAAGAATTAAGACCGTTAAAGCAGTAAAAGTTCCAGAGAGTACAGACTTCCCAACTCCAATAACTCCACCAAATGCCGAAATAATCAACGTTCCATCTGCAGTGATCTCTTTAAGCTTGCTTTGAAGAGAATCAATCATGCCAAATTGGCTATTTAAATCGGCAATAGTTGAGTTATTTTTCAATTCAGATAGCAGCGTTGGCCCGCTATTAATCAATTGCGTACCTTGTGAAACCACTGGAGGAATAACAACTGCGACAAAGAAAAGCACGAAGCCAATTACGGAGATAAAAATTATGGCTACTGCGCTGGTTCGGGAAACCCCCCGCTTTTGGATCGCTACTACCGCAGGATTTAAACCGGTAGCCAAGAAGAGCGCAACGATGATCAGGACAAATATTTGGCTGGTACTGGCAAGAGCGCGCATCAAAACAATTGCGACTAAGGCACCTAAAGTTGCGACAAATCCAAAATAGAAAGGATGTGATCGATCTATCGGGTTGCCTTGAGCACCAAAATCTGATGGCGCTGCACTTGCCTTAGCTTTACGTTTGATGCGATCAGTTATAGCCATGTCGCCTATTCTAAAGCGATATCCTTGCCGTATGGCGTTGCGCATTACGGGGTTAGGCGAAGAAATCGCTGCCGTTACCGGCCTGCCTTGGCATATAAATTTGGAAGAGTGGCCAGAAGATCCCGCCCTTGCTGAAAAACGCGGTATTTCGCGCCACGTCGTGCGCTTGGTTCGATCAACCGATGACCCTGATTCAGAAGTCTATGCAGTAAAAGAGACGGTCTCGGAATTCGCCAACCGTGAATATAAAGCTTTACGTGAACTAGCCCAGCTTGGCGCTCCCAGCGTGCAATCTATCGCGGTGATCGAGGGTCGGACCAATGAGACTAATGAAGAACTTCCGTGCGCACTCGTCACACGCTTTCTGCCCTATTCACTTCCTTATCGCGTTCTACTCAGCGGCAAAGATGTTACTTCTAACGATATAACAATGATGGCCAATGCTTTAGCGCTGTTGTTAGTGCAATTACATTTGCTTGGCTTCTGGTGGGGAGACTGTTCACTTTCTAACACACTCTTTCGTCGCGATGCTGAAGCATTCGCTGCGTACTTAGTCGATGCTGAAACTGGTGAATTTCAAAAGTCCCTTAGCGATGGCCAGCGTGAACATGATTTAGAGATCGCCCATTTTAATGTTGCTGCAGAGTTAGAAGATTTAGCTCTCTCTGGTGTTCTCTATCCAGGTATGGATCCAATTCGCGCCAGCGAAGCGGTTATTAAGCGTTATCACCGAATTTGGAAAGCGCTAAAGGAGCGCCAAGTATTGGACCCGAAAGATCGGCACGCGGTCGAACGCGCCATGCGCCAATTGCAAGATTTAGGATTTGCAGTCGATGAGGTTTCAGTATCACTAGATGGAGAATCTCAAAAGTTGTATTTCCAACCAAAGTTGGTAGCACCTGGATATCACCGCAATCGCTTACGTGAGTTGACTGGTCTTGAGACAGAAGCGCTGCAAGCAAAACGCTTACTTGCATCCCTTGATCGATTCCGTGGGCGTGAGCAGAATCCAAAACCACCAATTGCAGATTCAGCCAGGCGCTGGTTAAATGAAACATATCGTCCAATAGTTGAGATGATCCCTAAAAATTTGGCTGGCAGAATAGAAGAAGCGCAGTTCTTCCACGAAGTTTTAGAACATCGCTGGTATTTGAGTGAGCGTGAAGGTCACGATGTTGGGCTAACCTTTGCAGCACAGACTTATGTAGATGATGTGTTGCCATTTAGGCGCGATTCTGGAGTAGAAAAGGGGGCTAGTTAATGAGCCTGCCACCCAACTTTGCTCGCGCCGTGGATTTGAGTTCGCTAGGAAAGCCTAAACCAGAACCAACTGGACCGATGCCGGGTGTTGAAATAACCCCGCAAATTCTCACTGAAGAATTTTTAGCACTTTCAAAGAGCAAGCCAGTAATTTTAATTTGTTGGTCACCACGATCTGTTGAGTCACAGGAAGTCGTGGCAACGCTCGGCAAGCTATCAGAAGATTATCAAGGCGCTTGGATTCTTGGACGAGTCGATGTTGATGCACAGCCACAAGTAGCGCAGGCGTTGCAAGCGCGCGCTGTTCCATTTGCAGTTGCCATAATCAATGAACAAATGGTTCCGCTCTTTGAGCAGCCATATCCTGAAGAACAGATTCGCATGGTTATAGATAAAGTTTTAGCGTTAGCATCTGAACAAGGTGTGGGTAATGCACCTGCAGAAAAAATAGAACCTGAAGAAGAGGAAGCTCTTGCTGCACTAGATGCTGGAGATTTTCCTACAGCGGAAGCTGCATATAAGAAGTTGTTGGCGCGCAAGCCAGGAGATTCCTTCGCCACTTTAGGGCTAGCCCAGACACAACTTTTGGCCAGAACCGATGGTTTAGATGGTGCCAAAGTTATGCAATATGCAATCGCTTCACCAGATGATTTAGAAATTCAGATGCAATGTGCAGATTTTGAAGTTGTTAGCGGTTATTTAGAACCTGCTTTTGCGCGCCTCTTGCGTTTAATCCAGCTTTTAAATGGCCCAGAAAAGAAGCAGGCTAAAGATCGATTACTTGAGCTATTTGCCTTAGTTGACCCAGCCGATCCACGCGTTATTAAAGCGCGAGCAGCGCTAGCAAATGCACTCTTTTAAGCTAGCCCGAGCCCTCAGTGTTACCTGGATCCGCGGCGTTAATATCATTGATCTGATATTTATCTATAGCCTCTTGAATTACGCTCTGCTTAACTTCGCCAGCTTTGGCAAGTGCTGCCAAAGTTGCAATCACAATTGACTCCGCATCTACTTTAAAGTGGCGACGCAGTGCTCCACGAGTATCTGAAAGTCCGAAGCCATCGGTGCCAAGAGATACAAAATCTTGTTCTACCCAAGAAGCAATCTGATCTTGCACTGCGCGCATGTAATCACTAACTGCAATTACCGGTCCGGGTGCATCCTTTAATTTATTTGTGACATAAGCGCTGTGTTGATCACTTGGATGTAGCAAGTTATGGCGATCTACTGCAAGTCCATCACGACGGAGTTCATTCCAAGAAGTAACTGACCAAACGGATGCAGATACACCCCAATCAGATTCCAGTAACTTCGCAGCTTTGAGCGCCCAGTTCATACCGACACCAGATGCCAAAATTTGTGCGCACTTCTTGCGTTGCTTTGTACCGCTTTGGAATAAGTAAATTCCCTTTAATAAGCCATCCACATCAAGGCCTTCTGGTTCAGCCGGTTGCATGTATGGCTCGTTATAAACAGTTAGGTAGTAATAAACATTCTCGCTATTTTCACCGTACATACGACGCAGACCATCTTTAACGATATGTCCGAGTTCGTAGGCAAATGCTGGGTCGTAAGCGATGACAGCAGGGTTAGTTGAAACAAGAAGCGGTGAATGACCATCTTCGTGTTGCAAGCCTTCGCCATTAAGCGTTGTGCGACCTGCGGTGGCGCCGACTACGAAGCCACGAACTAACTGGTCAGATGCTGCCCAGAATGCATCTCCGGTGCGCTGGAAACCGAACATCGAGTAGAAGATATAGATCGGAATCATTGGTTCATCGTGAGTTGAGTACGAAGAACCAACTGCAGTAAATGATGCGACAGATCCTGCCTCGTTAATACCTTCGTGCAAGATCACACCTGTTGTTGATTCCTTATAGGACAACATCAACTCGCGGTCGACTGCGGTGTATTGCTGACCGTGTGGTGAGTAAATCTTTAACGTTGGAAAGAGCGAATCCATACCGAAGGTGCGCGCTTCATCAGGAATGATTGGCACCAAGCGTGCGCCAAGCCCCGGATCCTTCACCAGATCTTTAAGCATGCGAACAAATGCCATCGTTGTTGCAACTTCTTGTTGACCTGAACCGCGACGAACAGATTCGTAGGCTTCATCTGCAGGTTGTGCCAATGGTCGAGAAACGCTGCGACGGCGAGGAAGTGAGCCACCGAGTGCGGCGCGACGTTCTTGCATATATTTCGCTTCTGCAGAATCTTCAGCTGGCTTGTAATAAGCAGGTGTGTATTTATCTAACTTGTCATCTGCAATTGGAATTGCCAGGCGATCACGGAATTCACGAATATCTTCTAGTGTCATCTTCTTCATCTGGTGCGTTGAATTACGCGCTTCAAAGTGCGAACCAAGAGTCCAACCCTTAACAGTCTTAGCCAAGATAACTGTTGGACGGCCATTGCCTTGAGTTGCTGCTGCATAAGCGGCATAAAGTTTGCGGTAATCATGTCCACCGCGCCTTAAGCCCCAGATTTGATCATCTGACCAACTTGAAACCATGGCAGCGGTACGAGGATCACGGCCAAAGAAGTTCTCGCGAACATATGCGCCACTTTCACCCTTAAATGTTTGGTAATCACCATCAAGAGTTGTGTTCATTAAATTAACAAGCGCACCCTCACGATCTTGCGCCAACAGTGGATCCCACTCGCGACCCCAAACAACCTTAATAACGTTCCACCCAGCGCCACCGAAGATTGATTCAAGTTCTTGAATAATTTTGCCATTTCCACGGACTGGTCCATCAAGGCGTTGCAAGTTACAGTTAACAACAAACGTTAAGTTATCTAGCTTTTCACGTGAAGCAATTCCAATCGCGCCCAGGGTATCGACTTCATCTACTTCACCGTCACCGAGGAATGCCCACACATTTTGCTGACTTGTATCTTTAATTCCGCGGTTCTGTAAGTAACGGTTAAAGCGCGC
>CAXNDN010000069.1:0-4987 GCA_964201295.1 Candidatus Planktophila sp.
TCCATTTCGGTTGCGGCATTTAATTTCATAGTGCAGGAACCAAGTGGAATCATTGTGCGATCCAGAGCTAAATCGCGATCAGCCAAAGTGCGCAAGTACCGCATCATTGAGGTTTCAGATTTATAGGTATTAAAAACCGGGTGCGTTAAATAGGAAGATTTGCGTAGAAAATTCTCGGCGATTATCTTTGGTTTTGCATCGCTTAATCCCAATATCTCCAAGACGAGATTGAAACTAGAGTCCGTAGTTGTTTCATCAAAGGCAATACGGATTTGGGTATCTGAGATCCGACCAAAGTTAATTTTCTTCGCTGCTGCTGCGCGATGAACGGCAGCGGCGTCAGCCACATCGATTGTTACCGTATCAAATATATTTCCGTTGCGAGAGTTGGCAGCGTTCTGTAAGCGAGAGGCGTAACCATGGACTCTTTCGGCGATTGCTCGCAAACCTTCTGGCCCGTGCCACATCGCGTAGAAGGCGCTCATATTTGCCAGAAGAACTTGCGCCGTACAAATATTGCTTGTGGCTTTATCGCGGCGGATATGTTGTTCGCGAGTTTGCAACGCTAAACGAAAAGCAGGATTGCCGTGTGAATCAATACTTTGCCCGACCAATCTTCCAGGTAAAGATCTCTCTAATCCTGCGCGCACTGCCATGAAACCTGCATGTGGACCGCCAAATCCCATCGGCACACCGAAACGTTGCGCCGAACCAACTGCGATATCTGCGCCCCACTCCCCCGGAGCTCTTAACAGAGTGAGCGCTAATAAATCTGTTGCCGCAATCACGAGCGCATCCTTGGAGTGCGCATACTCTGACACCTTCGCGTAATCGCAGATTTCACCAGTTGTATCTGGGTATTGCACAAGAAGTCCGAAGAATTCGCGATCGAAACCATCTCGGGCGATATCTCCTGCATCTACCTCAATGACTTCAATACCGAGTGGCTTCGCTCTGGTCTTAACAACTGCTTTAGTCTGCGGGTGTACATGTTCTTCAATTAGGAAAACCGCGCTATCGCTAGTTTTTGAGGTGCGTCGCGCAAGGGTCATCGCTTCTGCCGCAGCAGTGCCTTCATCGAGCATAGATGCATTAGAAAGTGAGAGCGCAGTCATCTCGCAGATAACTGTTTGAAAGGCGAAGATAGCCTCTAGGCGTCCTTGAGAAATTTCAGGTTGATACGGCGTGTATGCGGTGTACCAAGCTGGATTCTCTAAAACATTTCTCTTAATTACTGCAGGAGTAATTGTTCCGTAGTAACCACCACCAATTAAGGATGTAAATACTTGATTCTGAGCGGCTATTTCGCGAAGCTCTGCGATCACCGCAACTTCGCTCTTTGCTGAATCCAAGACTTGTGAGAGCGCCTTGGCGATCTGAATATTTTCCGGCACCACAGCTTTAATAAATGTTTTAATGTCGTTATAGCCAAGCACCTGGAGCATCTGCAACTCTTCTGCAGAGGATGGCCCGACATGGCGAGTTACAAATGCTTCGCCTTCGTAACTCATCGCCACTCCCCTAGTTCCTTCGAAGGGAATAAGTCCCCCGTGTTAGTCGTGTAGGGGAAGCGTAGGTGTATTAAGCGCCTTTCGCCTTTCGACGTTGTGAGAGCTCGTCGTTACTTTCGCCACTAGATGGGTGGACGGTTTCGCCGTTTATCTCACCCGGCAAGGATGCAAGAGAACCTTCGACCTCATGCCAAACTTTACCCACGGCGATACCGAAGACGCCTTGTCCCCCTTGAAGTAGATCCACGATCTCATCAGTGCTGGCGCATTCATAGATCGAAGCGCCATCGCTCATCAAAGTAATACTCTCTAGATCAGTAACGCCGCGACCGCGCAGATGTGTCACCGCGGTACGAATATTTTGTAGAGAAATCCCCGCATCAAGCAGGCGCTTTACGATCTTTAAAACCAGGATGTCGCGAAAACCATAAAGCCGCGCAGTTCCGGAACCACTTGCTGTGCGAACGCTCGGTTCCAATAAACCAGTTCTCGCCCAATAATCTAATTGGCGATATGAAATTCCTGCCGCCGCACAAGCGGTTGCTCCGCGGTAGCCAATTTCACCTTGCTGATTTGATTGATTAGATTGATCTGGCGTAACTGGGGAGGTCACGTTCGCTCGATTCTGTTGGGGAATTCCTGGGGACTCAATGGGTTAAGGCTACGAGCAGAATCGCCTAGGAACAACGACCGACACGGCCCAAACCTCAAGTAGAGAGTGAGACTTCTAAGCACTCAACCAGCGAAGTCTTCTGGATTGATCTGGTCTAAGAACTCGCGAAAGCGCTCTAACTCAACGTCAGAGCCGCTAGATGACGCGCGGCCATCCTCACCATCACCAATCAACCGTTCTGGGATGTCCAGGCCAACCTCGTCAAGGAGATCTGAATCAGCAAGAATGTTGCTCTTGGTCCGCAGCGCGATCGCGATCGCATCAGATGGACGCGCGCTGATCTTTAAAACGTTACCGCTCTCCCCGCGCAGCTGAAGTTCGGCGTAGAAGATGCCATCTTTTAGTTGAACGATCTGCACTGCAGTCAGAGTTAGGTCGGTTGCCTCGAAAATATTGGCTATCAGATCATGGGTCAACGGTCGTTGCGCAACCATCCCTTGTTGTGCGAATGCAATGGCGGTGGCTTCCACGGCACCAACCCAAATTGGTAGGAATCTGGTGCCATCTACTTCCTTGAGAAGGACGATCGGTTGGTTGGAGGGCATCTCAATGCGAACGCCAACAACCTCCATATTTACCATCATCTTAGAGCGACTGGTCTCTTGATAGGAATTAACGTGGTCGGTTTAGACCGGCGCGCACCAAGGAAGCGTGTAAGCGAACTGAAAGGGATGCGATCTGCTTCTGAACTTCTTCTGCGCGAGCTTTAGAGTCGGAACTCTTCTGGCGGTTGATTGGGGTAATAACCTGTTCGATTAAACCGATCTCGCGATCTGCCGCAGATTTAAATGAGCGAAGGTGGCGGGCCTCAATTCCAAAACTCGCCATTTCAGCAACAGCTGTGGCAACCGCTAGGGCATCGTTATCGTAATGACGGCCACGGATTGCAATAAATCCAAATGATTCAAGTTCTACAAGTCGTGCATCTTTAAGGCCGCTTGCCTTTAGTAGCTCTTCCCGCGAAAGGCGAAGATCAGAAGTTGCGCCGAAAGATTCTGGCGATGATTCGCCATCTATCGTCGCTAGCGCCGGACGAGGCGTTGCTACTCCCCCATTTGCCGCTGGCTCAAGGCCGCGATCAAGGGCTTCTAAATTCTCTTTAATAACACGCAGTGGCAAGTACTGATCGCGCTGCAAAAGCAGGACATAACGGAGGCGGTCAAGATCGGCAGCGGTAAATTTGCGATATCCAGATGGGGTGCGTTGCGGCTCGATTAAACCCTCTGACTCTAAGAAGCGGATCTTTGAGATTGTTATATCTGAAAAATCTCCTCGCAACTTAGTAAGGACTTCACCGATGCTCAGATACGCGCGGGCTGGAACGCTCATTTAATACTCCCCTAATTAGTAATTATTTTTGGTTACGTGCTGATACAAAAATTAGATGAAACTTTCCAATCTGGATTTCATCGCCACAGAAAAGTGGCGTTGATTTCAGTGATTGGTTATTGATATACGTTCCGTTAAGACTTCCTAAATCAGTAAGTGAAAAACCTGATCCAGTACGTTCGATTACTGCATGGGTGCGCGAGACAGTCACATCATCTAGGAAGATCTCACTCTCAGGTGAACGTCCAATAGAAACGCTATCTTGGTCGATCAAAAAACGTGAGCCCTTATTCGCACCACGGTGAACAACCACCATAGCCTTTTCAGTGCCACCATTTAGAACTGCATCGATCGCTGATTTATCTGAAGCGGCAAGTGATGACAAAAGGGCGTTTAGTGCGCTCTCGGGGGATGTATCAACTACCGACCTCAGCCCAAGATGGAGAGTGCTAGTTAGCTCGCTATTTTCAGAAACGTTCTCCATCGCGACTCTCCTTTCGCTTAAATCCTGGTCAGGTTCAACTTCTACCTGAGGCTGACATTAGGGTGAGAAAGGTGAGAAATCAAGCGGAAATGGGAGAAGAATTTGCAAGAAAAAATTGCGAAATTACGCGGTGATTTGACGATACTGCTCTGGCGATAGTAAGCCTGATGGTGCGCTCTCGACCTCAATATCTGCCAACCAGCCCGCACCATAAGGTTCTGAGTTAACCGTTTCAGGAGCCTGACCGAGTGATTCGTTTACAGCAACGATCTTGCCGCTTACTGGTGCAAAAATTTCTGAGACGCTCTTAGTGGATTCAACCTCTCCACATACTTTATCTGCGATCACGCTCTCTCCAACTTTGGGAAGCTGCACATAGACGATATCTCCCAAAGCACCTTGCGCGTAATCAGTAATGCCCATTCGAAAAACGTTGGCAGAGATCTCGCTGACCCACTCGTGCTCTTTGGTGTATTGCAGGCCATCGGGTATTAACGACATTATTTCTCCTCAGCGGTTAGTTCGTTTGAAAGCGAGCGAAATCTACCGCGTCACTCTAATCGCGGCTATTCCAGTTCGGAAATAGGAAGCGCCGGTAAATAGATAGAGCCCTACTCCCCACCAGGTAAAACTCCAGCCGAAGATATAGGCAGCGGTACCCGCCCATCCTGGATGTAGTGCAAGCAGAAGGAACGGAAAGGCGTAGAGGAGATTAAAAGTTGCAGCTTTTCCGAGATAAGTAACCTTAAGTGGCGGCAGAGAGTTCATCGCCAAAACTATTGTGAGCGCGCCAAGTAACAGATCTCTTCCAAGCAATACCGCGATCACCCAGAGCGGAATCGCATCGCGAAGATAGAGAACAATCAAAGTTGCGATGATGTAGAGACGATCTATCGCGGGATCTGCCAACTCTCCAAAACGTGATTCTTGGCCCCAAGCACGCGCCAGTTTTCCATCGAAGTAATCAGTGGCGCCACCTACGGCCAGGGT
>CAXNDN010000070.1:0-4967 GCA_964201295.1 Candidatus Planktophila sp.
ACCAACCCTGCACTATTACCAAGCTCTGCGGCAATAATTTCTGGGTACGGGTGCTTACCGCTAAACGGGATCAGGCGAAGTGCCGCTTCACGCGTTGGGCCAAGAAAAATTTCACCCGCATCGATAACTCCCCCACCTAAAACTATGCAAGATGGATCAATCACGGCGCACAGCGATGCGATTCCTGCTCCAAGATAACTAGCCATTGTATTAAATGCGGCAAGTGCTACCGGATCACCTTCACGCGCGGCATCCGTTATGTGTTCTCCCTTTAAACCTTCCAAAGTGCCATCTCCACGTGCAAGTAAGTTGCGCGCGATATCTGGACTGGCACTAATTGCTTCTCGGGCATGACGCATAAGAGCTGACCCTGATGCGTATTGCTCAAGGCAGCCACGAACTCCACAACCGCATAAATGTCCATCTGGAACAAGTCTCATATGACCAAGTTCTGCGCCAATTCCAAATGCGCCACGAAATAGCGACCCATCCAGAATTAATCCCCCACCAACGCCAGTGCCGAGAGTTAAAAGCATCAAATCGTTACGGCCGCGACCTGCACCAAATTTAAATTCACCCCAAGCGGCGGCATTTGCATCGTTCTCTAAAACTATTCGTTTGCTAAGAATTTGTGTTAATTCTTTATCTAAATTAACACCATTCCAACCTGCGATATTGGGCGTTGCCAAAATAGTTTGGCGATCAGATGAGATAAAACCTGCTGCGGATACACCTATAGATTCCACTGGATATTCGCGGAGTAACTCATTTGCAACATCTGCGATCGTTTGCGTGAGGGCGCTACCGCCTTCGCGTGGCGTATCGCGTCGGGCGGTGATGAGAATTTCACCGCTTGCGCTTACGACGCCTCCGAGAACTTTTGTGCCACCGACATCGATTCCGATGGTGTTAGAAGCCACGTATTTATCCTTCTAGGTGTTCTTTAAGCTGCTTCAACGCGCTATCGATAGTTGACTTCTCTTGTTTGGCGATCATCATCGCTGGGATTGGCATAGATAATCCAACTGAGAGTTCGTAAGTTACTGACGTTGCATCCTCACCTAAACTTTTAAGTAAATAAGCGCCATCCATCTTGGTAAGTATGTTTGCATCATCGAGAGTAAAGGTCACTTTGCTTGGTGCTGCGCTCCAGTCAAAATCTAGAGTCACTACATCTTTAACAGCGCCGGCATCAACTGTTAACTTCGCTTTCGTCGCACGACCTTGTTCATCAGTGGCTAGCACATCCACTTTCTTAAAAGCTGCGGACCATTCGGGGTAGGAGGCTACTGCGAAAAGGGTGGCCCCGACTTCGGAGATCGGGGCATCGATGGTTACTGTTGAACTGCTGAAATCGCTCATGCCCAAAGGTTACCCGTAAAAAAGTCCTTTCCCCCCTCTCCCCTTTTTTCAAGACGGGCGCTAGCGTTAGGGCATGAATGAAATCTCAATCCCGGCCCTTGTCCCTGCTGCCGCTTCAGGCAACCTCACAAATTTGATTGCCGAGCGCGCTTGGTTTGAACCAAATCGTGTGATGCTATCTCGTCCGCTCGGCGATGCCTGGCAGAAGGTTAGTGCGCAAGAGTTAGACGCTGAAGTGCGTGCCACCGCAAAAGGACTCGTTGCAGCCGGTATTCAAATCGGCGATCGCGTCGGAATTATGGCGCGCACAAGATATGAATGGACGATTCTCGATTTCGCAATTTGGTATGCCGGTGGCTGTGTAGTTCCAATTTATGAAACATCATCTGCTGAGCAAGTTGATTGGATCCTCAGTGACTCTGGCGCCGTTGCTTTGATTGTAGAAACGCCAACACATCGCGAATTAGTAAATACAGTTTTGCCGGCACATACCAAACATATTTGGACCATGACCGAAGATGTACTTTCGGTACTTGCAACAGCAGGAGCGCATATCGGTGATGATGAAATCGATCGCCGTCGCAACGCGCTTCTTCCCGACACCTTGGCGACGCTAATTTATACATCCGGAACAACCGGTAAGCCAAAGGGTGTTCAACTAACCCACGGTAATTTCTTATCTGAGTGCGGAAATGTTGTAGAAGGCGCCAGTGATCTATTTCTTAAGCCAAATGGATCAACTCTGCTCTTCTTACCTGTTGCGCACGTCTTTGGGCGCATGGTCCAAATCGGAGCGATCCGTGCTGGCCTACACCTAGCGCACTGCAGTGATCCCGTCGGCCGCTTGCAACCAGATCTGGCATCATTTAAGCCAACGTTTGTTCTGGCTGTACCCCGAATCTTTGAAAAGGTTTACAACGGAGCGGAAGCTAAAGCAGATGCTGCAGGCAAGGGAAAGATCTTCCGCAAAGCTGCCGAAGTCGCAATTGCATACAGTGAATCCTTAGATAAGCGTGGTTTTAACCCTCTGCTCACTTTAAAGCACGCGCTCTTCGATAAATTAGTTTTCTCAAAGATTCGTGCCGCCTTAGGTGGCAATGTGGAAGCCGCCATTTCAGGTGGTGCTCCGCTTGGAAAACGCCTTGGACACTTCTACCGTGGTGCTGGTGTGACAATTTACGAAGGTTATGGACTAACCGAAACAACTGCGGGTGCGACTTTAAACATAACTGGAGCGCTAAAGGTTGGAACCGTTGGAAAACCAATTCCCGGAACCAGTATCAAGATTGCCGAAGATGGGGAAGTTTTAATTAAGGGCCCTATCGTAATGCGCGGTTATTGGCAGAACGATGCCGCTAATGCCGAAGTTTTCAATGAAGATCACTGGTTTCAATCAGGTGACCTGGGCAAAATTGATGAAGATGGTTTCCTTTCTATCGTTGGCCGCAAGAAGGAATTGATTGTTACCGCTGGCGGCAAAAATGTTGCTCCTGCAGTGCTGGAAGATCGCCTTCGCGCACATCCGTTAGTAAGCCAATGTGTGGTCGTTGGAGATAATCAACCATTTATCGCAGCCCTTGTAACAATTGACCCAGATTCTTTGAAATCTTGGATCGTTGCCAATAAGAAAGATGGCGCAACGGTTGCAACGTTAACTCAGGACCCAGATCTGATCGCGGTAATTCAAACTGCAGTAGATGAAGCAAATAAAGCGGTGAGTAAAGCCGAATCAATTCGTAAATTCACCATTCTTCCAACTGACTTTACTATCGCCGGCGGACAACTGACGGCGAAACTTTCCATCAAGCGGCACGTTGTTGCGCAGGAATTTGCCAAGGAAATCAGCGAACTATTTTCTAAGTGATTACGCCACAACGCCTAGAATTAGCCCGCGACCTGCACGATGGAGTTGCGCAAGACTTGGTAGCGCTGGGCTATGAATTAGATTTGCTCTTGGCTGCAACCGATTCGCATGCAACTGTGCGGAAAGGAATTCGCTCACTACGTTTTCAAGTCGATGAACTGATTACGAAAGTACGTCGTGAGATTTACCAACTGAGAGAAACCAGCGTTGAATCAGTACAAGAGAAGTTGGCCAGTATGGCCAATCTGATCTGCGGTTCTCGCTTGGCGCGTTTGGAGATTGCCGAATTCGATATCGACCCTGCACTTGGTTTAGAAGTCACTGCGATTGCAACTGAGTTAATACGAAATAGCGCTCAGCATTCTAGGGCTAGCGAGATTGAAATAGAGCTAAGCCAAGTTGAAAATCACACCTACCTGGAGGTGCGCGATAACGGCGAAGGAGGTGCGACCTTGGAGAGTTCACGTTTAGGTTTAATTGGAGTTAAAGAACGTACTGAACAACTAGGTGGCGTATTTACCTTTTTATCAACTAGTTCCGGAACCCGAGTCGCAATAACTCTTTGAGTGCGCAAGCTGTACCTGAAATTTTACTGATAGATGATCATCCATCAGTTAGATCAGGAATTAAGCGCGCCATCGAGATCGCAGGTATGTCTTGTTGCGGTGAAGCAGCAACACGTGCTGAAGCGTTTGCTCAAATAGCGCATAAATCACCCGATGCAGTTGTGCTTGATCTTCATCTTCCTGACGGTTCTGGCCTTGATATCGTGCAATGGATACGTAAGCACTCCCAAGAAATGGCGATCGTAATCTTGACAATGAGTGATGAGGAGAGCCATCTAATCGCTGCGATGCGCGCCGGCGCTAGCGCATTTGTGAAGAAGAGCGCTCCGCTCGGCGATGTTGTATCTGCGCTGAAAAGCGCGTTAGCTCAACCAATGAACTTTAGCGCTCCGGGAATCGTGAGAGCGCTAAAAAACTCAGAAGTGGCGAGTGCATTAACGCCACGAGAGTTGACTGTATTGCATGCGCTAACTCTGCCCGGGACAAATAGCGATTTAGCAAAATCGCTATTTATTTCAGAAGCCACACTTAAAACTCATTTAGCGGCGATTTATCGCAAACTTGGCGTTGGTAATAGGCTCGGTGCACTCTACAAGGCGCGGAGCCTTAATTTATTTTAAGTAGCTCGGTGAACTTTGCCGCCCAGATTTCCCAACGCCAATTGGAAAGAATCCACTCGCGACCGCGTGCGCCCATTTCTCTCGCCTTAATAGGATCATCGAATAATAAAGTTATCGCCTTTGCGATTTCAGAGGGCTCGCTTCCGTCTACGGTAACTCCAGTTTCGCCTTCGATAACTGCATCTGGCGCACCTCCTGATTTTCCTGCGATAACGGGAAGTCCACAAGCGCTAGCCTCAAGATAAACGATTCCCAACCCTTCAACTTCTAACCCGGCAAGGCGCGAGCGAGATGGCATTGCAAAGATATCGCCGGTACATATGTAACGCGGTAGATCTGCATATTGAATTCGGCCAATAAATGTAATTGAACTTTCGACCGCTAATTTTGCAACCAAATTTTCTAAGTGTGCGCGGTATGGGCCTTCGCCAACCATTAAAATATGAGCATCTGGATGGTGTTGCAAAATTTCAGGCAGCGCAGAAATTAGCGAATCCTGTCCCTTACGGTGAACCAATCTGCCAACGCTAACGATCACTTTCTTATTGGCAAGCC
>CAXNDN010000071.1:0-4952 GCA_964201295.1 Candidatus Planktophila sp.
ATGCCGATTTCGATTCCGCACTTACCTACACCTCTTATTTAGCAATTGATAAATTACTTGAATTGCAAAAACCGCTATCTGAGGGTCCAGAACATGATGAAATGCTCTTTATTATCATTCACCAGAGTTACGAACTTTGGTTCAAACAATTAATCCACGAATTTAGCGCGGCCGGAAAAGCCCTTGAATCTGGCGACACCCACCGATCGCTGGCGATTCTTGGACGGATTCGCACAATTCTTAAGGTCTGCGTTACCCAAGTTGATATTTTAGAGACGATGACGCCACTGCAATTTAACGCTTTCCGTGGATATCTCTCCTCCTCCAGTGGGTTCCAGTCTGCACAATTTAGAAAGGTTGAAGCGCTGCTGGGGCGTCGAGATTCAAAGATGGCTTCACACCTGCCTTTAGATGTGCAGACAGAAATTAAGGAGATTACATCTCGCAACTCCATTTGGGATTCGACGCTCGCCTACCTGGCAAAACGAGGTCATAAAATTCCTAGTGAGATATTGGATCGCGATAAATCGACCCATTATCAATCTGATCCACGTGTCATCGAAGCTCTGTTGGAAGTTCATCGCAGCGATCCTGAGTCAGCGATGGTCTGCGAACGTTTGATGGATATCGATGAGGGGCTACAAGAGTGGCGTTATCGACATGTAAAGATGGTTGAGCGCACTATTGGGCAGAAGGCCGGTACAGGTGGCTCTGATGGAGTTAAGTATTTAGCAAGTACTTTATTTAATCCGGTCTTTAAAGATCTTTGGGATATCCGCTCTCAGTTTTAAATTTTTCCAGCCACGTACAAATATAAAATTACAATTATTGATAAAACCGCAGCGCCAGCAACCAGGGCTAACTGAACCCATTTCGGTATTCCAACTTTATCGGCAGCTTTCTGTGCATAGGTGCGTGTGCGAACCATAACTCGAGCCGCCCAAGCAAATTCAGTAGCTAAAATTCCAAGTCCAGCAATCACAATTAAAATTCCAGGGCCAGGTGCGACTAACGCAACGGTACCTAATACAGTTATTACGCCGCCGAAGATTCCAATGACTACTCGCCAGAAAAAACGACCAGCTTGTGTCTTTTTAATCCAAGTTCTAATTCTCATTTTTTCTTTTCATAAGTTCCATAAGTTCCCTAATTATGGCAGGTTTATGAGACACGCCCGAACTTCTCGCATAAAAAGGGGTTGGGGTTGCAACTTTTTTTGACTTCGGAGATACTTAGGGGCGCTCGAAAGAGTGACAACGATGGGGAGAGTACTTCTCAAACGAGTTTCTAAATCAGAAACCTTTGCCGTACAGCTTTAAAATGATTACACAATCGCATCACGCGGAAACTTTTAGATCAGTACCAGTAACATCCACGCCGATATCACCTGAGAAAGTAGCCGCTTTACTGGCCTCAGAATGGCAACTATTTACTAAGAACACCAAGGGTTCAGCCGCCGAGAGCGCGCGCTCAATGAAGTCGCTCCCCCTCGGCGTCACATCTAGCTTCCAGCACTGGGATCCCTATCCAATCTCAATCGTCTCCGCTAAAGGCGCCTGGATGACTGATGTCGATGGCCGAGAACTGCTGGATCTCTCGATGGGATTTGGCGCAATGCTCGCCGGACATTTAAACCCGGTAGTCGTAGAAGAAGCCAAGGCAGCCCTTGATACTGGAATGCTCTTTGTAACTCCATCTCCTACATCAACGGATGCCGCAGAACGAATCTGTCGTCGCTTCGGAATTGATCAGGTGCGTTTTACAAATTCAGGGACCGAATCAACGATGTACGCAGTGCGAGTTGCACGATCTGCCAGCGGAAAGAGCGATATCGTCAAAATCGAAGGCGGTTATCACGGTAGCTACGATCCTTTTGTTGTATCTGCAAAACCTAAAGTTGAATCTGCCGGAGATGCAGATTTTCCAACTCCTGTTGCAGATTCAAATCTAGTTGCCGGAAAAGTCTTTGTAGTTCCTTACAACAATGCTGATTCACTGGAAGCAATTTTTGAAAAGCATTCATCAACAATCGCTTGTTTCATTGTTGAGCCGGTGTTGGAAAATATTGGAATTATTCTTCCTGATGCTGGATATCTAGAACGTGTTCGCGAACTCTGTGATCAATACGGAATCATTTTAATTTTTGATGAAGTAAAAACTGGTCTTACCGCTGGGCATCAAGGTGCAGCACAAAGACTTGGTGTGCAACCAGATTTAATTACCCTTGCTAAATCAATTGGCGGCGGTTTAACTATGGCGGCCTTTGGCGGCAAGAAGAAATATATGGACTATATAAGCAACGGCAAAATGGCCCACTTCGGTACATTTAACGGAAATCCATTAGCTATGGCTGGTGTTCGTGCTGTAGATAAAATTTGTAATGCAGAGACTTTGGCAGTAGCAGAAGCGCTAAACCGACAAGCGCTAGAGCGAATCTCTGAAATTATTGATGAGTACCAACTTCCTGCACATACCGTTGGGTTTGGAGTTAAGGGCTGTATTACTTGGTCTACAGCCCCTGTTCGTAACTATCGCGATTACAAAGCAACTGATTTTGCAGTAGCTGAACTCTCTTGGCTCTGGTCGCTAAACCGCGGCATCATTACGCCTCCCGGCTTAGATGAACAGTGGTTAATTAGTTTGGCTCACGGACAGAGAGAGATCGACATATTGGTCGAAGATTTCCGTTCGCTTGCAGCAGCGCTACGTAGTTAATCAATAGCAACAACGAAATCGGCGCGGTTACGACCGCGTTCGATTAACTTTGCATTTACTTCATCAGTGCCTTTAGCCCAAGCCTTTGCTGCTTCTGGCTCTTTACCGTAGGCAATATGTCGCGAAATCAACCTTGAAATTCGCTTATCTTCATCTACATCAACCATCCAACTCTCATCTAGCAAATCGTTACATACTTCCCATCCGCCATCATCATGCAATAAATAATTGCCTTCAATAATTACTACTTTGGTAGCAGATGTGACGACTCCTTGGGCGGAGATTGATTCTTCTATCGCACGATCAAAGATTGGATAGTAAATATTCTGAGTCTGTTCAGATCGGATACGTTTCACTAGGGATATGAATCCAGCGACATCAAAGGTATCGGGGGCGCCTTTGCGATCTGCGCGCTTTAAATCTTTAAGAACTTTATTACTTAGATGGTATCCATCCATCGGCACTACCGTTACAAATTCTTTAGGAAGCTTGGCCAGTAAGAACTTAGAGAGGGTGGATTTGCCTGCACCTGGCTTGCCAATAATTCCAATTAAGACGCGTTCGGTAGACTTCTCAAGATGGTTCTGAATTCGGACAAGTGCAGCCTCTTGGCTGGCTAACTGTTCGGGCATTTTTCAAGTTTAGCGCTTGTGCGAAGGCGATTACTAGGGGATTATAAATTCATGATAAAAAATGGAATTATCAACGGCGACCTTGCATCCCTGCTGGCTAGATTTCGCCATGTAAATACGATCGCAATTGTCGATGGCCCCTTTCCCACATATCCCAACGTAGAAACAATTGATTTGGCACTTGTTATGGGCACTCCAACAGTTTCCCAAGTACTTGATGCGATATTGCCACACCTAGATTTAACTGGAATGTATATAGCCGCAGAATTTGAAGCGAAAGTTGATGCTGCGACAGTAGCTGAATATCAGAAACACCACGGTGGGTTAAAGGCCACGGTAATTCCTCACGAGGATTTCAAAGTTAAGGTCGGGCAAACGCTCGGAATAATTCATACCGGCGATGCTGTTCCTTACAGCAGCGTTATTTTACGATCAGGCTGAAATCCATCTCTTCAATTTTTGGATAAGAAGATTGTGCGCCTTTGCGCGCCACGCTCTTCGTTGCACAATCAATTCCAAATTGCACAGCGCTTTCTTCGGTCGCACCTGTTGCAATTGCCGCTGCAAATGCACCGATGAAGCAATCGCCAGCACCTGTTGTATCTGTTGCGCTAACTTTTTTAGCAGCGAATCTCTTTACCTTCCTGTCTTTGGTAACCAAGGCAGCGCCTTCACTTCCTAAAGTCACGATAGTGCGACCCTTAGCGCGAAGTGAGGCAATTATTTCATCTGTATCTGGCGCGCGATGAGCCTTTTCAAGTTCGGCAAATTCAATTTCATTGGGGATCAACCAATCAGTTAGATCCAATAAATCATCAGTAAGTGGCTGATACGGCGCCGGATTTAAAATTGTTGTTATCCCTAGCTCCTGAGCGGTACGAAAGGCAGCCAAAGTTACTTCCTGTGGGATTTCACATTGCGCAATTAATACGCTGACGTTCTTTAACTTTTTTACTTCATCAATTGCATCCTGCGGCGTTAATTTAAAGTTAGCGCCCGGAACAATAGAAATTCGATTCTGCCCTTGGCCATCAACCCAGATATGAGCAACGCCAGTGTGTGTATCTAGGCGCAATACTGACGAGGTATCCATCTGACAATCTTTAAAATTCTGCAAACTTTCATCGCCAAAGCCATCGTTACCGATGCCGGTAATCATGGATACCTTCGCACCAGTACGAGCGGCCATAACCGCTTGGTTAGCGCCTTTACCGCCAAAGCCAGTTGTGAAGCTTTCGCCGAATCTAGTTTCGCCAGCTGCCGGCAAGATGTCGGCATACACGGTTAAATCCATCATTGTGCTGCCGATAACGGCAATATTGGTACCAGCAAAACTCTTCATAATTAAATAGCGACTTCTGTGCGAGTTTGGTGGGACTTCATCGCTGCCGCGAATGCTTTATGTGACTCAATAACTTCTTCAACTGAAGCACAAGCAAAACGATTGCCTAACTTGCCTTCGCGTTCTGCAAAGTATGCCGCCCACATTTGTAGCAGAGCATCTGGAAAACCAAATTCAAAGATATGTCCAGTAATCACTGGCCAATTTGTAACGTGGCCAGGTTGGATTTCAGACCAGACTTGTTCGCCATTTCTAAGTGCAAA
>CAXNDN010000072.1:0-4766 GCA_964201295.1 Candidatus Planktophila sp.
GGGACTTGAACCCCTAAGCCCTTGCGGGCACTAACACCTCAAGCTAGCGCGTCTGCCAATTCCGCCACCCGGACGAGTGCGAGGACAACGGTATCAACGGTGACGGCCTTGAAGCAAAGCGAGCCAAAACTCTGGCAACGAGAAGGGTAAATATCGAGAAAGTAGGCGATAAATATCGAGCTTTAGTAGAGAATATGCAGATGAGCAGAGATGAAGTAGATCTTCTTTCGGTAGAAGAAGATGCAATAAAAATTTGTCAAGAATTGATTCGGATTCCGAGTGTAAATTTTGGTGAAGGTAAGGGAGATGAAAGTGTTGCGGCTGCATATGTTGTCAAATCTTTAGCAGAGGTTGGTATCGAAGCAACGATCTATGACGGCGCACCAAATCGTTGCAACGTTATTGCACGAATTAAGGGGAGCGATTCATCCCGGCCCGGGCTAGTTGTACACGGCCATATCGATGTAGTCCCGGCAAACGCTGCTGATTGGTCGGTTGATCCATTCGGTGGAATTATAAAAGATGGAATGATTTGGGGCCGTGGCGCGGTAGATATGAAGAATATGGATGCCATGATTTTGGCAATCGTGCGTGGCTGGGCAAGGCGAGGTTATCAACCTAAGCGCGACATAGTTTTAGCTTTCTTTGCAGACGAAGAGGCGGGAATGACATATGGCTCTCGTTATATGAGTGCCAACCATCCGGAAGTTTTCGCTGGTTGTTCAGAGGCGATCTCTGAAGTTGGCGGATTCTCAGTAACTGTCGCCGATGGAAAGCGGCTCTACTTTGTAGAAGCGGCGCAAAAAGGAATTCATTGGATGCGCCTTACCGCGCAGGGTCGCGCAGGACACGGTTCAATGATGAACGATGAAAATGCAATAACTGCGGTAACCGAAGCGGTGGCAAAGATAGGAAGATTTGAATGGCCGCAGCGATATACACAGACAGTTAAAGACCTATTTCGTGAAGTTGCGCGTATCACCGGACGTGAATATAACGAGAAAGATCTTCGTCCGTTGTTGAAGGAGATCGGTTCAACTGCGCGCATGATTGGCGCCACACTGCAGAACACCGCTAATCCAACGATGTTGGAAGCGGGATATAAGGCTAATGTCATCCCGGGATCAGCAAGTGCGGTAATTGACGGCCGTTTTCTACCTGGTTATGAAGATGAGTTGAACTCAACGATTCGCTCCATTATTGGACCAGATATAGCTATTGAAACTATCTCACGCGATATTGCACTGGAAGTCGACTTCAATTCACCTTTAGTCGAAGCGATGAAGGCAGCGCTGTTAAGACAAGATCCAGAAGGAATTCCAGTTCCATATTTAATGAGCGGTGGCACAGATAACAAAGCTCTCTCCGAATTAGGAATAGTTGGTTATGGATTCTCACCGTTACGTCTTCCCGCGGATTTAGATTTTATGTCTCTATTCCACGGAGTTGACGAGCGCGTACCTATCGAAGGTCTGAGATTTGGAGTCCGCGTACTCGCGGATTTCCTAGAGAACGCCTAATTTGGCTTTAGCGCGAAATCTCATCTAGCGCGCTGCGGACAACTTCGGGAAGTGCAATCTCTTCGCTTACCAATATTCCGCGCATCTGTGCCCCGGTGCGCGCACCGACAACAGCCGATGTAACTCCAGGAAAATCCCTAACCCAGGCTAGAGCCACTTCCAAAGGTGAGTAACCAAGACCTTGAGCTGCGACGCTAACCGCCTCAACGATTCGGCGTGATCTCTCATTTAGATACGGCTCTATAAATGGTGCAAAGTGTGGGGTTGCAGCGCGAGAATCTGCCGGTATCCCGTTTCGATATTTACCTGTAAGTGCGCCTCGGCCGAGAGGTGACCAAGCGATAAAACCGCGATTTAGATTTACAGCACATTCGAGCACGTCGCTCTCGACATCTCGAGCAAGTAGAGAGAACTCATTCTGCATTGAAATTATTGGCGCTTTAGCAGAATTTGATTCTTGCAAGGAAATAGCGCGGGCGCTCTGCCATCCGTTGAAGTTTGAGATCCCAACATAGCGAGCGCGTCCACTTGTGTAGGCCCAGTCCAAAGCAGAGAGTGAATCTTCTAGAGGAACTTTTTCGTCCCAAATCTGTACCTGCCACAAATCAACATGATCTGTTCCTAATCGCGCTAGTGATTGATCAAGTGCCGACATAAGCGCCGTGCGCGACGCATCGCTTTTTAAGGCGCTACCTTCGTAGGAAATTCCAGCCTTAGTAGATATGACAACATCTTCACGACGAAAGAGAGTTCCGATGAGACCACCGATAACTCTTTCCGAATCGCCATTACCGTACTGGTTTGCCGAGTCTAAAAAATTTCCACCTGCTTCGATATAGGCACGCGCTTGATCTGCTGCTTCGTGGGTATCTGTGTCGCGACCCCAAGTCATGGTTCCAAGCCCTAAGCGGGAGATCTCCAGGCCTGAGTTGCCAACCATTCGCATTTCCATGGCGCGACCCTAGCAAGACGAGGGGTTAAATTACGGATAACCTTCCAACATGACACGGATACTTCTAATACGTCACGCCCACTCTATTGCTAATGAACGCGGCGTACTCTCCGGTCGTACTGAAGGGGTTTATCTGACAGAGAAAGGTGAATCTCAAGCGGCAGAGCTCGCTAGTCGTTTATCTGGAGTCAAGATTTCTAAAGTGCATATCAGTCCACTTGAGCGTTGTCATTTAACTATAAACCCTCTCTTGAAATCTATTCCAACTAAGCAACGACCAAAGATTGATATCAATGGAGATCTTTCAGAAGTTGATTATGGAAAGTGGACGGGAAGGAAGTTGACTACTCTTTATCGCGAGAAACTTTGGAAGGTAGTGCAAAGTCGTCCTAGTGCCATGTACTTTCCTGATGGTGAAGGCCTGGCGCAGATGCAAGTGCGTGCCATGCGCGCTGTACACGCAGCAGCGGCAGAGGGTGGCCTGCAAATTATTGTCAGCCATGGAGATGTGATTAAGAGCGTGGTTGCAGCGGTCTTAGGAACGCATTTAGATAATTTTCAGAAAATTGTTATAGATCCAGCCTCGATTACCGTTCTCGACTTTGATGGCAGTGATTTCCGAATCTTGACTTTAAATAATACGACTACCCCAATCGCAGAATTTGCTAAGGCGACTAGCGCTAAGCGTGTTACAAGAGCGCTCCTCGGTGGCGGATCAGGTAAGAAAAGCAAGTAATGTCACCGCGTATCTTTCTCTTTGATCCAGTCGAACGATTCGTGGTCGGAACGGTTGGGATCCCGGGGGAGCGCACCTTCTTTATCCAGGCAAGGACTGGGACCAGGCTTGTTTCAGTGGCTTTAGAGAAGGCGCAAGTAGCGGCAATTGCAGATCGCGTCCTGCAGATTTTGCGAGAGATTCGCCTTAGTGAACCTTTAGCGGTCTTTGATCGAGTATCTAATGACGATCGACCCTTGGAAAGCCCGATAGATGAAGAGTTTCGAGTTGGCGTGATTGGTCTGGCCTATCTCTCCGATCGCCGCCTCATTGAGATAGATCTGCAAGCGATCGCCGAGTCAGATAACACTGAAGAAGAGCTTTTGGAGATCAACACCTCATCTGATCAGGAGATCCTTCGGGTGATGATGACTCTGGGGTATGCCGAAAGTTTTGCGAAGCGAGCCAACACTGTCGTCGCTGCCGGACGCGCACCCTGTCCCTTCTGCGGTGGACCGATCGATCCAAATGGACATCTCTGCCCACGCGCAAATGGGTATCGCAGATGAGTGCCGCCCATTTAGATCCTGAACAAATTGAAAAAGATTTAGTTGATTTAAATAATGGTGTTCTAACAGTTACGGGTCGATTGGTAGATGCATCCAATGCGACTTTATATGCGATGTGTAGCGTGAAGAGCTCGGGTGAGGATCGTGAATTTGCCTGTATTTATAAACCAATCGCGGGCGAGCGACCCCTTTGGGATTTTCCAGATGGTTCTTTAGCTAATCGCGAGTACCTAACTTTTTTAGTCAGTCATTGGCTGGAACTTAATCTGGTGCCACCAACGATCTTGCGCGATGGACCATACGGAACGGGAATGGTGCAGAAATGGATCGATATAGATCCAAAGGTTGATCTCATGGAGTTCTATCAATGCAGTGACCCAAAGTTAAGACTACTAGCTCTCCTCGATATCATCACCAACAATACAGATCGCAAAATTGGACATTTAATTCCGATTGCAGGAGGCCATCTCTACGGATGTGACCACGGAGTTACTTTCCATGTTGATGACAAGTTGCGTACAGTTTTATGGCAATGGTCAGGTTTAAGTTTTTCTGATGAAGAAATGTCTTTACTACAGCAAGCCCGTGAGTTATTTACTGCGACAAAACGTGACATCATCGCCGGCCTAATTGAAGAGGATGAGATCCTCGCAACAATCGCACGTATTGATCGCGCCCTAACGGAAGGCGCCTTTCCTCTTCCCAATCCTGATTGGCCGGCGGTTCCGTGGCCACCGTTCTAGGATGAGGTTATGAACTCTTGGGCGCAAGTTGCGATCCCTCCGCTCG
This sequence comes from Candidatus Planktophila sp., assembly GCA_964201295.1. GTDB lineage: Bacteria > Actinomycetota > Actinomycetes > Nanopelagicales > Nanopelagicaceae > Planktophila. Next base: position 4,546 of record CAXNDN010000072.1, read on the forward strand.
CCGTGAGATTTTCACTTCCGCAGCTAAGCCTCTTCGATACCGCCTCCCAATCGCTATCCCAAATCGCAAAGAAGAGTAAGTACCGAATCTATGTGTGTGGGATTACTCCTTATGATGCAACGCATTTGGGTCACGCCAATACTTACCTCGCATTTGATCTAATCAATAGATACTTGAAGGCCACGGGTAGCGAAGTTCTCTATGTGCAAAATATTACTGAT
>CAXNDN010000073.1:0-4752 GCA_964201295.1 Candidatus Planktophila sp.
TGATAGAAATCTATTGAAGGTTTATTCCAGTCAAGTACCCACCATTGAAATCTTTCATATCCGCGTTCGACACAAAGGGCAGCCAAAGTCTGCATAAAACCTTTACCAATTCCGTGGCCACGGTATTCAGGCTGAACAAAGAGATCTTCTAGATAAATTCCGGCCTTGCCCAGCCAAGTTGAGTAATTTAAAAACCAGAGCGCAATCCCAACAATTTTTCCTTCGACTTCTGCAACGTGGCAGAAGGCAACCGGGCTTTCATTAAAAAGTGAGGTGTTTATCTGGTCAATTGTGGCAACCATTTCTTCTGGCGCTTTTTCATAAACAGCGAGCTCATAAATCAAACGATGAATATCTTCGACATCAGCTGGCTGCGCCAAGCGAATCTTCATTGGTTGAGTTTAGGGGAAAGAAAAACGGCCAGGTTTCCCTGGCCGTTTCCCCCTCGTGGATAGGTTAAAAATTAACCAATCTTTGCTACCAGTGCGTTCGCCTTTGTCAGGAATTCGCCATCAAGTGGTGCGAAGTCCAAAGCAGCGCCCTTGTCCTTTGCACAAGCTGGGCTAATTAAGTACTGCACTAATGATTTGACTGCAGCACCTCTGGTCTTATCTGCATAAGCAGTATTTACCAGCATGTAAGAGACGATACCGAGTGTGTATGCGCCCTTTTCTTTAGTTTCGTAATCAAATGTAACGATACCGTTGGCATCCATTGCTGCCTGAGATAAGAACGCTGAAGTCGATGCCGCTGTCGGAGCAACTGCGTTACCTGAAGCGTTGAACACAGATGCAACCTTTAGGCCATTTGACTTTGCGAAGCTAGTTTCAGCATAAGTAATTGAGTAAGGAGTCTTTGAAGCAAGCTGTGCAACACCTTGTGATGTTGAAATGCTCGTCATGCGACCTAGGTTCGCAGGGTCAGTCAACTTACCGGGGAATGATGTGGCGAATGTAGCGTTCTTAACATTTGGCCAGATCGTTGGTGAAGTCTTATTTAGGTAATTAGTAAAGTTCTCTGATGTACCTGAACCCTCGGAGCGGTAGATAACCTTGATTGTCTTATTTGGCAAATTAGTATAACTAAGAGTTACTGGTGTTGTCTTAGTAACAATTGGGTCACCCTTTGAATCTTTAACGATTACACCATTCTTGGTCTTGTAAGTAATTTTGTTAGTTGTGCGGTTGTTATCTTTGATAATTGCTGGATCGTTCCACTTAGTGATTGTTCCTGCGAAGATTCCTGCAATCGTTGATGCTGATAGCGCAAGCTCTTTACGTGATGGAAGGTTGTGCAAGACGCCAACTGGAGCAGCGACTGCTGGTATGTGAATAATTGTCGCAGGCTTAGTTGCAGCTGTGTGTGCGGCATCTGTAAACCAGAAATCGCCAATTGCCTTGTCTGCATTACCGCGGCCAGTTGATGAACTTCCGGATGCGTATGTGTATGTGTGTCCGCTTGCTGTTGCAAATGGAGCCTTGCAAGCTTCAATTAGATTGGTAGGAAATGAAGCTCCTGAACCAGATAGATCTACTGCGTGGGCTGGAGTCGAAGCTACCAAGCCGAAAACGAGTGCAACTGCTGCAGATTTTGCGAGCATTGAAACTTTCATTAATTTTCCCCTTATGTGAGATAGGTGTACTTCTCGGAGAAAACTAGGCGCTCAATATGAATTAAGTACCCTCGGTTGGTAAACGCTGCTCAACCTTTAGATGAACAAAAGGTTACGGCTAACCGAAGCGGCCAGTGACGTAATTTTCAGTCCGTTGATCCTTTGGCTGCGAGAATATCTCGCTAGTGCGGGCAACTTCAATCATTTCGCCAGGGCCACCATCTGATAAGAAGAAGGCGGTGTAATCAGATACACGAGCGGCCTGCTGCATATTGTGAGTCACGATGATGATTGTCATTGAATCAGATAGCTCGCGGATCGTTTCTTCAATTCGAAGGGTTGACCCCGGATCTAGCGCAGAGCAAGGTTCATCCATCAGCAAGACCTCAGGGCTAACTGCTAACGCGCGAGCGATACATAAGCGCTGTTGTTGGCCTCCCGATAGAGAACCACCGTGGGCTCCCAAGCGATCCTTTACTTCATTCCAAAGCCCCGCCCGTACCAAACAGGATTCAAGCAGTTCATCTTTATTTGCAACTTTAATCTGTGCCAACTTAAGGCCGGAAAGTACATTTTCGCCGATTGTCATCGATGGGAACGGGTTTGGCTTCTGGAAAACCATGCCCACTTGCAAGCGAATCTTTGTGACATCTATGCCTGTCGCATAAACATCTTTACCGTCAAGCAGAACTTCTCCCGCCATCGCAGCACCCGGTATAAATTCGTGCATGCGGTTTAAGGTGCGGATAAAAGTTGACTTGCCACAACCTGAAGGCCCGATAAGTGCTGTTACGCTACCGGCGGCAAATTCCAAACTTATATCTGCTAAAACGTGGTTGGTGCCAAACCAGGCGTGGATACCACGCGCCTCTAAGCCCGTCCCGATTGCCTGAGTAGGTCGAGTCCTTGCTGGCTTAGCATTTGCAACGTTTGCCAATGAACTCGGTTGTGCAGCTGTTGACATTTCTTTCTCGCTTTCAGGAGTTTGAATCATTTGGAAACCTTCCGGGCAGATAGCGCACGTGCTGCGCTAAATAGGATTAATATCAAAATCATCAGGACCAGAAGGCCAGCCCAAGCGCGCGTCAAGGATTCGGGCGTTCCAGCATTAAATGATTTCCAGATGTAGTAAGGAAGTGAACCTACTGAGCCGCTAAACGGATTTGGATTGACTTTATCGCCGCCGCCAGAGACCAAAAGCAGTGGCGCTGTCTCTCCCGCAATACGTGCAATTCCAAGGATCGTAGCTGTCAACAATCCACTTCGTGCGGCTGGTACGACGATCATGGCCACCGTTCGCCATTGCGTACCGCCTAAAGCAGTACCTGCTTCGCGCAAATCATCTGGAATCAAAAGCAATACTTCTTCTGAAGCGCGAGCAACTGTAGGAATCATCAAAATAGAGAGCGCTAATGAGCCCATTAGCGCTGAGTAATTCTTGGTAATTGGATACAGGACTGCAGAAAGAATAAAGAGGCCCGCCACAATTGATGGCACTCCACTCATTGCTTGCACCAAGAAGCGAATCGGTCCGGAAAATCTGCCTTTAACTTCGGTCAGGTACAAAGCGGTGAGAATGCCAATCGGAACACTGATAACAAGTGCCAAAGCGACTAGCGTCAGGGTTCCGGTAATCGCGTGCAGCAAGCCACCATTGGTAAGTGGATCTGTGGGAGCTGCCATGGACATATCCTGGGTAAATATATTTAGCTTGAGTCCAGGTGCGCCGTTGCGAATTACAGTCATAACAATACTTGCAATAGGTATAAGCGTAAGAATAGATCCAAGTGCCACTAAAGTTTTAACGAAGGCATCTTTTGCAGCCGGCGCACCACGAGTTAAAAATCCAAATACCGAAACTAAAACTGCATATGCGGCAAAGAAAATAAAAGCGTATGCGAGCTTACCCTTCATCTCAGTAACGCCCACAAAGGCGTATGAAAATGCTATTGCAAAGATGATAAAAGAAAAATCTCTGGCTCTGTCTCGGTTGCTCTTTGCCCAAGGCTTACTTGGAGTGGCAGTGGTTGTCATCTTCCTGACTTTCCGGTCGTCTTAACGATCAAGTTTGCAGCTGCATTTACAACCAGTGAAAGCAAGAAGAGAACTAAACCAGCGGCCATTAGTGCTTTAACTTCATATGGACCAGCCTCACCAAACTTTAAAATAATAAGTGACGCTACGTTGCCTCCAGCCCCGAGCAAGATCTGCCAATTTATCTGGAAGACAATGTTTAAGACTGTGTACACCGCCACTGTCTCACCGAGTGCGCGACCAAGGCCAAGCATCGCCCCACCAACTACGCCACTTCGGCCGTGCGGAATAACTACAGCCTTGATCATCGCCCATCTCGTTGCGCCAAGTGCATAGGCGGCTTGGATGCGATCTAAAGGTGCTTGTGCAAAAATTTCGCGAGAAACAGATGTGATGATTGGAATAATCATTATCGCCAGAACAACGCCAGCAACAAATGGTGATCTGGTGAAGTAAGGTGGAAAAACTTCAAATGCGGGTACGAAACTAAGGTGCCTATTGAGCAACCTCGCCCAATATTCAACGCTCGGCATCAAAACCAAGAAGCCCCAAACGCCGAAGAGGATTGATGGAAAGGCGGCCATTAAGTCGATCACGGCCACCAAAATTTTCTTTAGCCACCCTGGAGCGTAAAAGTTCAAGTAGAGTGCAGAAAAAACTGAAATTGGAAGCGCTATTACAACTGCCACCAAGGAGCAGAGAATTGTTCCCACCAACATTGCAGCGAGACCGAAAGTACTTTCAACAATATTTCCAGATTCATCAACAGTGATACCCCACTCAGAGTTCGTGATAAACCCGATACCCTCTTGCTGGAAGATTTCAAAGCCACGATATGCCAAAAAAATCGTGATTAAGCCCAGAATTACGAGAGATGAAAGTCCGCCACCAGTAACTACCCCGCGAAAAACTTTATCGGATCTGCGTGGTTCAGTTGATAACTTACGCGGGTTAGGGATCAAAGTCGTTGTCATGTTAAGCAAATTTTCCTGTTACTAAGAAAATAACGCGTCGTGCAACTGAAACAGCGTGATCTGCATATCTTTCGTAATAACGTCCTAGCAAAGTGAGATCAATCGCTGTTTCAACACCGTGTTGCCAAGTTG
>CAXNDN010000074.1:0-4673 GCA_964201295.1 Candidatus Planktophila sp.
GTTAGCGTTGGGAAAAGAGATTCAGTGGCCCAACGCGAAATACGTGCGACTTCACCAGGGGAGAGAATGCGACCGGCGCCTTGATAAGCAATTGATGAATCAAAGTAGCGATCTGAAATTACAACTTCACCTTTAGCAAGTGCGGGGCGAATTACAGAGTAAACATGGTGGGCGCGATCTGCGGCATAAAGTAAAGCTTCGGCGCGTGGGCTGATTTCACCGGTTTCGTGTCCGAGCAAAATTTTGCGCAAGCCTTGTCCTAAATCTGTTCCGCCGGGTTCGCGAGAGAGAACTACAGTTTCGCCGCGATCTTCTAGCCACTTCTTAAGCAATTTTGATTGCGTTGATTTGCCAGTTCCTTCGCCGCCTTCAAATGCGATGAAGGTGCCAAGAGTTGGCGCACCGGTGATGCCACCGAGTTCGCCTTTAAGTGCATTTGAAATATCTGACCAGAGCGAAATATTTGGGCGATCTTTCATCTGGTGATAAGAAATTGACCCGATGATTGCTGCGATAACACCTGCTGCCAAAATCGTGGCTTGTGCGCCGCTAAAATTGATTGTGCTGTTTTCAAATTCGTAGGTGCGAACACCAAATGCTGCGGCGATAACTGGTGCCACGGCTAAGACTGCCACCAAAGTGATGCGGATCAGTGATTGCACGAAGGCAAAGGTGCGCCCGCGCACTTCATCTTTAACTTCCATGCCCAGCATCGTGAAGCCGGTGACCCAAGTGATTCCGCTAAAGGCGCCAAGGATAATTACTATGAAAACTGCCATTACCAGGTTAGGGATAAGTGCAAGTAAGACAAGGAAGAAACCAGCGGTTGTTAAGGATGCGCCGAATAAACGGCGGCGCGAAAATTGTGCAAATATCTTTGGGCCAAAGGCGATACCGATTGCAAGACCGGTAAAGACTGCGCCAAATAGAACACCGTAGGCCGCATCACCGCCGCCGAGATCGCCCACGAATGTGCGAGCAAGGCCGATGACCGCACCTGCTGCGAAGAAGGCGCCGATCATTCCGACAACTAGGCCGCGCACGATCTTGGTTTGGCTAACTGCTTTCCAACCATCGTAAAGGGATTTTAAAACGCCTTCATCTTTTGCTTTCTTAGCGGCTGCACCCTTTGGGATTTCTTTAAGTCCCCAAATAGTAATTGCGGCAAAAGCAAAACTGGCGGCGTTAACGTAGAGTGCGATGGCAATTGAGCCACCGATCGTAAATGGGAATAATGATTCGATCGCGTTGGTAAATAAGGTAAGTAAAGAAAATAGAATCGCTGCAATCGGTGCGGTTCCGTAAGCGGCTAAGAGCGATACTTGATTGGCGCTTTCTAGCCGTTCTTTACCGACAAGATTTGGAACTGTTGCTTCTTTGGCCGGCGACCAAAAGAGCGTTAAACATTCGACCAAGATCATCGCGGTGTATAACCAGAAATATGTGTTCACGATTGGAATAGAGATATAAAGTGCTGCGCGCAAGATATCGGATGTGACCATTAACTTGCGGCGATCGAAGCGATCAGCGATAACGCCGGCAATTGGTCCGAGAAATACAGCGGGCAGTAAACGTGCGATAAAGACTCCGGCGATCGCAAAGTTTGCAGTTGCGTAAGATCCACCGGAGAGTTGTTGGGCAAGTGCGGTAGTTGCAAGAAGTCCGAGCCAATCACCCAAAGATGAGAAGACCATTGAGTTCCAGAGCTTGCGAAATGCGGGGATCGCTAGAACGCTGCGGGTTTCATCCTGCGCCGGGGCGGCAGGGGTCGGCAAGCTGTTCGGCATGTGGGAAGTCTATCGGGAGCGCCAGGCGCGTTATATAGGCCTTCAAATAGCTTGTATTGAGGGATTTCAGAGGTAGCACATTTATCTGATGTGCTACTCTTGCAATATGACAACCGCTGCGCGTAAGACAAAGCCAACAACTGGCAAAAAGAAAGCACGTGTGAAAGAACCTGCTGTGAAGGTGGTTAAACCTGCTGCAATGCAATCTGTTGGTGTTCGTGATTTGCGGCAGAACGCTTCGAAAGTTTTAGATGCGGTCAAAGCAGGTGCGATTATTGAAATCACCGAACACGGCGTTCCGGTTGCGCGCCTTGCGCCAATCAAACGTTCACTTTATGACGAGTACATTGAAAGCGGTTTGATTAAACCCGCGGAAAATCCAGATTGGCGACCGACTAAGAACCCAGTGAAAATTACTGGGAGCAAAACTTCGACAGAAGTTTTGATGGAGATGCGCGCTGAGGAAAGATATTGAGCTGGTATTTAGATAGCTCTGCAATATTGAAGTATGTGTTCGCAGAACCCGAACGACCTGCAATGGTCAAAGCACTGACATCCCAAGCAATCTCATCTGATCTTGCACGCTTAGAAGTAAAGAGAGCAGTGTTTCGCATCAATCCAAAAGATATTGAGCTTGCAAATGAAGAGTTGTCACGAATCAACTTTGTTTCTATTTCAAATCAGGTACTTACAATTGCAGAATCATTCACGGGATCTGTAACTCTTGCGACACTTGATGCAATACATGTTGCGACAGCGATAACACTTGGTCATCAAATCGAAGGAATCATCACTTACGATAAACAAATGATTGCCAATGCTGCGGTTATGGGCATTAAGGTTCTCTCACCTGGTGCCAAGCTTTAATTAGAAGAGGCTACGGATACTTTCTTCCAGGCTGTATTTAGATCTAAAGCCCATCTCTTTCGCAGCCAACTCAACATCTGCGCATAAGAATGCAGGATCTCCGGCGCGACGTGGCGCTTCAATTACTTCGGTGTCACTTTTCTTTGTGGCATCTAATACCAACTTGATGATCTCTCGCACCGATGCACCGCGACCAGTACCGACGTTGATAATTGCTGGGATTGGCTTGGTGGCGCTTGCCGCGGTCAGGTGCGCTGCAGCGATATCGCGCACATCAACATAATCGCGCACGCAAGTGCCATCTGCAGTCGGGTAATCAATACCGAAGATCACGGGCGCTTCGCCCTTATTTAACTTACCTAAAACGATAGGCACCAAGTTCTCAACTGAATTGTCGAGCAACTCAAGTGATGCGGTGCCCACGACATTGAAGAAACGAAATGAAGAACCAGTATTTCCTGGTGTATTTATAAATTCCGTAACTTTACTTTCAGCATCCAACTTTGTTGACCCATATGGCGAAATCGGTGACAACGGTCCGTTTTCCTTGCAAGGCTCTGTTGTGTCAGGACTTCCGTAAACTGCAGCTGTTGAAGAGAATAAGAACTTCTTAACACCATGCTTTTGGGCAAGTTTTAAGAGTTCAACCGTTGCTGTGTAGTTAACTTCCTTGTACTCATCAGGTTTTTCAACTGATTCGCCGACTGCTTTCAGTGCTGCAGTGTGCACAATCCCGGTGAATGTTTGGCTCTTCAAGATATTTTCAACAGCGGTGTAATCGCGGATATCGACAACGTGAAGTGGAATCTCTTGGTTATGTTTCTTGCGTAGATGTGCCACTCGCGACTCGAGGCCTTGATAAAGTGAATCAAGCAGAACAATGTGCTTGCCATCTGCGATAAAAAGGTCTGCAACGTGTGTGCCGATATAGCCCGCACCGCCGGTGATTAGCCAAGTCTCTTGCGCCATGATCTGACTCTATTCCGCTTTCTTTGCGGCTTTGCCGGTGGCTTTTTTAGCAGCTTTTTTCTTTGTTGCTGCTTTCTTAATCGTGTTCTTGGTAAGGCTTGGCGCGCTATCCCCCGCCTTTACTTTGGCCGCCTTCTTCTTTGATTTCTTTGGGGAAGGACCATTTTCAGCCTCCCACGCGCGACGTCCGGCAAGAAGTTCAAGGGCGCGTTCAATGGTTAGCGCTTCTAGGGTGTCACCGCGGCGAAGCGTTGCATTTGTTTCGCCATCAGTGACATACATACCGAAGCGACCGTCTTTAACAATTACTTCCTTCTCAGTTGCCGGATCTTTGCCGAGTTCTTTTAGTGGAGGTTTGGCAACACCGCGACGACGCTCTTTTGGCTTTGAGTAAATCTCTAAAGCTTCATCGAGTGATAATGAGAAGAGTTGATCTTCGCTGGTTAGTGTGCGTGAATCAAGGCCAGCTTTAAGGTAAGGGCCGTAACGTCCATTTTGAATAGTTATATCTTCGCCAAGCGAATTTGTGCCAAGGATGCGGGGAAGTGAGAGCAGTCTTAGCGCATCATCAAATGTGATGGTGTCCAGAGTCATTGTGGAAAGAAGAGATGCCGTCTTTGGTTTCGGTGCATCTTTCTTCTTGCGCTTCTTCTTTGGTTCACCTTTATCGTTGAGTTCAACTGGTTCTGGAGGAAATACTTCGGTTATGTAAGGACCGAAGCGCCCTGACTTTGCGATCACTTCTAAACCAGTTTGTGGATCGGTTCCCAATTCGCGTTCGCCAGATGGCGCAGCAAGAAGTTCGATTGCTTTAGCAAGAGTTAACTCATCAGGTGCAAGTTCTTCAGGGATATTTGCGAGTTTGCGATCTTGATCTGGAATATTCTCTTGAAGGTAAGCGCCGTATCGACCAACGCGGATTTCAATCGTGTCAGATAAATTCATGGTGTTTGTCGCGCGGGCATCGATGCCGCCGAGATCAAGTGAGAGTTCGTTAAGTCCTGGTTGACCATCGACTCCGTAATAGAAATCGCGGAGCCAATCAACGCG
>CAXNDN010000075.1:0-4601 GCA_964201295.1 Candidatus Planktophila sp.
AACTCCACATTTTCGCGAGCAAGTGCGGGTAACGCGTACTTATCACTAATCACTTCACCCTGCTCAGTCATCTTTATCTGACCGTCGACTGATCCCCACGGAAGTGCAACGAGGGCGTCATAAGTTGGTCCACCACCGCGTCCGACCGATCCACCGCGACCGTGGAAGAGGCGAAGCGTTACGCCATATTTTATCGCCACATCGCGCAAGGTGCGCTGGGCTCTATGAATCTCCCATTGGCTAGTTGCGATACCGGCATCTTTATTTGAATCAGAGTATCCAAGCATTACTTCTTGTACATCACCGCGCAGCGTTACTAGCGCACGGTATGTCGGATCAGAAAGTAACTTTTCAAGAATTTCACCAGCAGCGCGTAATTCAGCAACTGTTTCTAATAGCGGTGCAAAACCAATCTTGGCAACTTTCTTTTCTAAATTAACCAAACCAGTGGCCTTACCAATAACTGCGGCGGCAATTAAGTCATCTGCGCCTTTAGTCATTGAGACGATGTAAGTCTCGATGACCTCTGGACCAAAGCGTTCGATCAGATCATCAATTGCTTTAAAGGTATCGAAAGTCTTTTTGCCGGATGCATCTAAATCAGCACTTTTAATCTGCCCAGATGAGCCAAGTTCTTTTATTAAAATCAGAAATTTATCTGAGTGCGACAGTTCTAAATATCCAGATGGCAATACTTGCTTAAGTAAATTGTGATGCGCATCAGAATGCTCGCGAATATCTAGCGTTGCGTGAGTTAAACCAAAGGCGGCGATGCTGCGGATAGTGCGCTCAAGTAAGCCGGTGGCAATTAACTCACCGCGATGGGCAAAGAGTGAATCACGCATCAAAGTTAGGTCTGCAATTAATTCGGCAGAGTTTGCATAATCACGCCCCGGCACATGTGGAGCGCCAATAGCGTGGCGGTTACGAGTAAAAGCTAAGCGATGCACGATCGCAGTTGCCTTTAGTCGGTACGGCTCTTGCTGATTTAAGCGTAAGAAACGTTCTTCAAATTCTGGAATATTCTTTAAATCGCGCTCTACTGAAGCAGATAGTTCGGGAGTAGCACCGACGATACGAGTTGAGACTGAGAGCATCTGGCGCAGCTGATCCATTGCCGCGATCGTGGTTCTAATCGCGTGGCCCACTTGCAGAATTACTGCATCTTCAGTTACTTGTGCGGTGATATTTGGGTTTCCGTCGCGATCTCCACCGATCCAGGTACCAAAGGTCAACGGTCGCGCTTGCACCGGAAGTTCAATATCAAGACGTTTTAATCCGCGGGCGAAGTCATTTAAAACTTCCGGAACGGTATTGCGCGCCAAATCATCTAGATAATAAAGCGCGTTCATCGCTTCATCCAGCGGTTCAGGGCGATCTAAACGTAATTCATCGGTCTGCCATAAAAGATCAACAGTCTCAGCAAGTCTTTCGTTTTGTCGCGGATCTAGATCTTGATCCAGTAACTTAGCAACCTCACCGAGTTTATTTAAGATGGAGCGGCGGGCTGCTTCTGTTGGGTGGGCGGTAAAAACTGGGCGCACCATTAATTCACTAATCCACTCTTCAAGCTGTTGGTGGGTAAATTCATGTCCTGGTGTCTGAGCTTTATAGGCATCTTCAATCTTGTCGATCGCACGACTTAACCAAGAGCCGCCCACTACTCGCGATTGTGCAATTACGCGGGCGCGGTGAACTTGTTCTGCCACATTTGCTAAATGGAAGTAGGTACTAAAGGCGCGTACGAGTTGTACTGAATCTTCTACCGAAAGTTCTTCCAGTAGCTCAATTCCGCCGCCTTCGCGTACCGCTTTTCGCACTGATTCAACTAAATCTAAAAGCGCTTGGCCCTCTTGTCGAACTAGCGATTGCCCTAAGAGATCGCCGAGCTTTCGGACATCGCTGCGCAAGAGCGCATCATCGCTTGCGATGTTATTGGAATTAGCCGGGCTCTTCGTCACAGGCATATCCTCTCAGGAATACCGCCGACTTTGATACGCAAATATGCAGGTTAGACTTGGAGTATCAAGCCCCCTCCCATTTTGGGAACGGGGCCAATCGGCTTTTCCAAGAAGAGAATTGAGAGGTAGGCAAATGCGTGCACTAGTACAGATGATTGGCAGCGAAAGTGCTGTTGCATCTTGCCTGCACGATTCCAAGAAGATAATCGCACCTGCAGCGACATATCCATTCTTACTTGCCAAGATCGCCGAAAAGTCATCACTGCTCATCGTTACTAGTTCAAGTCGAAGCGCTGAAGATTTGGCCAGTGAATTACGCGAATTACATAATAAAGTTCTGGAGTTTCCGGCTTGGGAGACTCTGCCGCACGAACGTTTAAGTCCGCGAAGTGACACAGTGGCTCGGCGTTTGGCCACCTTGGCAGATTTAGCAACACTAAATAATGAAAATACAATTGTTATTGCACCGATACGCGCAGTCATCCACCGCTTTATCGCTGATTTAGCAAGTCAACCGTTACAGACTTTAGAGATCGGCAGCGAAGTTGATTTAACAACGTTGCTCACCAATTTAACTAACCTGGCATATACCCGCACCGACTTAGTAGAAAAGCGTGGAGAGTTTGCAGTTCGTGGTGGAATTGTTGATTTATTCTTACCGCTTTCTGAACATCCAGTTCGTATCGACTTCTTCGGAGATGAAATTGAAGAGTTGAGCTACTTTGATGTTGCCAGTCAGCGCACAACTTCACCGGTCATTGGAAAGTTAACGATCCTGCCGTGCCGCGAATTATTGCTAACCGCAGATATCCGAGAGCGCGCAGAAGGCGCTAAATCTAAATATCCTGCCGCACTGGAGATTTTAGATCGGGTTACCCAAGGTATTTCCACTGAAGGTATGGAATCGCTGATCCCAATCTTGGTAGATCAAACTCAAACAATTATGCAGCGCATGCCCCGCGGAACTGAAGTCATATTTATAGATGATGAACGTATCCGCATGCGCACCATAGATCTGCTCGCAACAAATGAAGAGTTCTTTGAGGCAGCCTGGTCACATGCGGCACTTGGCGCAGCAGCACCTCTTCCAGTAACCGATGCAACTTATCTTTCCTGGGAAGGTTTGATTGAAGAGATCGCGCGCTGCCAACTTACTTCACGCGCACTTAATCCATTCGGATCAGATCTAGATACTTCTGCAACCTTCTTGGATTTTCAGGCGATTGATCCACTGCGCGCAGATATGGATCGCACGATTAGTACCTTACAAAGAGCAGTGGATGCTGGTTTCTCCGTCATCTTCTCGGCCGCTGGCCAAGGTATGGCTGAGCGTTATGCCGGTATCTTCCGTAACGCAGATCTGCCGGTAGTAATTGTTCCAGAGTTAAGAGCGATTCCTACAAAGGCTTCAGTTCATATTACCCAATCAGCGATCGCTCACGGCTTTACTTCAGATTCTGCCCGCATTTTATTTATTACCGAGCGCGATTTAACTGGCAGTAAAGCATCAGCAAAAGATGGTGCACGCATGCCTTCTAAGCGCAAGCAAGCAGTTGATCCGCTGGAACTTCGCGCCGGTGACTTTGTAGTTCACGAACAACACGGAATTGGCAGATATGTTGAAATGGTCCAGCGCACTATCGGCGGCATTACGCGCGAATACTTAGTAATTGAATATGCACCAGCTAAGCGTGGTCAACCCAACGATCGCGTCTTTGTACCAACCGATACTTTGGAACAAGTAAGTAAATACATTGGTGGTGAATCACCGACGGTGCACCGCATCGGAAGTGGTGAGTGGCAGAAAGCTAAAGGCCGCGCCCGTAAGGCGGTTAAGCAAATTGCTGGTGAGTTAATTCGCTTATATGCAGCGCGTACAAGTTCGCCAGGTTTTGCATTCTCACCAGATACCCCTTGGCAACGCGAGTTAGAAGATGCCTTTTCTTATATTGAAACGCCAGATCAACTATCTACTATTGAAGAAGTAAAGCGCGATATGGAAAAGCCATATCCGATGGATCGCATCATTTGTGGCGATGTTGGATACGGTAAAACTGAGATCGCAATTCGTGCCGCGTTTAAAGCGGTGCAAGATGGAAAGCAAGTTGCGGTGCTTGTTCCAACTACGCTCTTGGTGCAACAGCACGAGAAAACTTTTGCTGAGCGCTATGCCGGCTTCCCGATACGCGTGGCAGGGCTATCACGTTTTAATAGCGCTAAAGAGTCGAAAGATGTTTTGGCAGAACTCGCTGCGGGCAGTATCGATGTTGTTATCGGTACGCACAGATTGTTATCGCAAGATGTTATTTTCAAAGATCTAGGTTTGGTCGTCGTAGATGAAGAACAGCGCTTCGGGGTTGAGCAGAAAGAATCGCTGAAGAAGATGCGCACCACGGTAGATGTTCTGGCCATGTCGGCCACCCCGATTCCACGCACCCTGGAAATGGCGGTGACCGGTATTCGCGAGATGTCGACGATTACAACGCCGCCCGAAGAACGACATCCGATTCTTACCTATGTCGGTGCTGCCGAAGATGCGCAGATTCGCGCTGCAATTCACCGCGAACTTTTACGCGATGGACAAGTTTTCTACATCCACAACCGCGTTGAATCTATCGATCGCGCAGCTGCCAAAATTCA
>CAXNDN010000076.1:0-4589 GCA_964201295.1 Candidatus Planktophila sp.
CGATACAAGCCCAATGAGAAGTGGCTTGATGAGAAAAATAAAGAGTTTGTTCCCGGAGTTCATTACTTTGTTGGCGGAAATAGCAAGGTTTATGGCGCGTCACTGCCCCGCTTTAGTCGCTTCGATTTCGCAGTTATCAAGCACCAAGAGGGCACTTCACCTGCTTGGCCTTTTACATATGAAGATTTAGAGCCGTATTACTACGGCGCTGAAGAGTTATACCGAGTCCACGGTGATGCCCAGAATATCTACGGCAACGATCGCAGTACCCCATTTCCTTATCCGGCAATGCAACATGAGCCATATGTGCAAGCACTTGGTGAGCGCTTACGTAAAGCAGGTGTTAAACCACATACAAATTCAATGGGTATTGATTTAGGACCTGGCGGAAAATGTATTCGCTGTAAGACCTGTGATGGTTTTGTTTGCAAAATTGATGCCAAGAGCGATGCTGAGGTCAATGCCTTAAATCCAGCAATTGCAACTGGCCATGTCACCTTGATGACCTCGGTGCAAGTAAATCGAATTGTTCTATCTGAAGATAGAAAATCAGTTAGCCACCTTGAAGCAACTCGCAACGGTGAGCAGTTAGAAATCTACGGAAAGAAATTTGTAATTTCCGCTGGTTCAGTAAATACCGCAGCGCTCTTGCTGCGCTCTGGCGTTGCCAATTCTTCTGATCAAGTTGGCCGTAATTTTATGATGCATAACAATAGCCATATCGCAGCAGTTGACATGCGCCGCAAGAACGATGTAACTTTCCAGAAGACACTTTCCTTCACCGATTGGTATCTAGATGGTGGCAAGGGTTATCCACTTGGTGCTGTGCAATTAATTGGAAAAGTTCAAGGCATCATGATGAAATCTTTTGCGAAGGTAGTCCCGTTGCCGCTACTTAATTTGATTTCAGATCACAGCGTTGAATTTGTGGTTATGAGTGAAGATCTGCCGCACCCCGAAAATCGAGTAACTATCGCAGAAAATGGGGCGATCAAGATCGTCCGACGGGCAGTTGGGATGAAGACACATATGGAACTTCTGCGTCGCGCCAAGAAGGTATTACGTAAGGCGGGGTATCAAGGAATCTTTAGACAGCCTTTTGATATCTCAATGAACTCGCATCAATGTGGCACAACAGTCGCCGGCAACGATCCCCGTACCAGCGTCGTAGATGGCTACTGCCGCAGCCACGATCATCACAACCTTTATTTGATTGATGGTGGATTCTTCCCATCATCTGCGGCTATGAATCCAGCGCTGACGATCGCCGCACAAGCGCTGCGCGTTGTTGCCGAATCTGATCTTGCGAAAGTTTAAGAAAGACCTAAAACGCGCGTAAGTTCGTTATGTAAATCTTTGGGATCTACCACAACACCAGTCCAATACTCGATTGCGATTACCGCTTGGTTGACAACCATTCCTAAACCTTGCAAAGTCTTTGCTCCATGCTTGCCAGCTTCGGTTAAGAAGTAAGTCTGTGGCGGATTTACGATTACATCGGCTGCCAACATTCCGGGGCGGATTGAGTCAAAGTTAATATCTTGTTGACCTTCGGTATTAACCATTCCCATAGAAGTTGAATTAATTACCACTTCGGCATCTTTTGGAATTTC
This sequence comes from Candidatus Planktophila sp., assembly GCA_964201295.1. Taxonomy (GTDB): domain Bacteria; phylum Actinomycetota; class Actinomycetes; order Nanopelagicales; family Nanopelagicaceae; genus Planktophila. The sequence continues at coordinate 1,614 of CAXNDN010000076.1, forward strand.
GTAAGTCTTATTCCACTCCACAAATTCAGCGCTAGCGTTTGTTTTATCATTTAGAAGCGCAGTTAACTCTTCGCCGCGAGCGCGTGAGCGGTTTACCACATAGAACTTACTCGCACCGGCCAAAGCGAGTTCCACGGCGATCGCTCGCGCCGCACCCCCGGCACCGAGCAGCACAATAGTTTTTCCGGTGGCAGGTGTTATCTCTAAAAATGATTTGAGAAATCCCTTACCGTCGGTATTTTCGCCAATTAACTTGCCGCCGCGATTAACCGCGCAATTGACTGCGCCGATAAGCGCAGCCGATTCCCCTAGGCCATCTAAATACTTGATAACTTCGACTTTGTGCGGGATCGAGCAGTTAAAACCCTTCCAATTCATCGCCTTTGCGCCTGCTACAGCCTCTGCCAGCTGGTCAGGGTTCACTTCACAATTGACGTATCGATAGTGCAGGTTATTGGCCTTATATGAGGCCTCCACCATTGCGACCGTTGGATTTGAGTCAGAACCTTGCGAGAAACTGCCAGTTAATTCATGGCGGAAAGATCCGCCGATATCCATAGTCATGTTCAGACCTTACCGCGCAAGTTATGATCAGCCAATGACCGCGACATTTTTACAACGCATCGCATCAGCGCCTATTTCTTGGGGAATCTGTGAAGTCCCAGGTTGGGGCGCGATGTTGCCAACAAAACGAGTTTTATCTGAGATGACCAGCCTTGGTTTACCGGCCACAGAACTTGGTGCACCAGGTTTTTTCTCCGATGATTCAGCAGAACTTAAAGATCAATTAGCAGAATTTAAAATGTCGATGATCGGTGGATTTACTCCAGTTGTCTTACACGATAAGTCGCAAGAAAAAGCCACAATCGATGCGGTGCTAAAGACAAGTAAGAAATTTCAAGAGATCGGCGCAACTCACTTGGTTTCATCCCCAGTGCAAAGTTGGGATTGGGCTAATCCAGAAGAGCTCGGTAGTGATGAAGTAAAGCAATTCTTTAAAGTTCTAGCTGAAGTAGATCAAATTTGTAAAGATCACGGACTTGTTCAAGTGGTCCATCCCCATTTGCAAACTGTGGTTGAAACCAAGCGAGACATTGACCGCGTCGTCGAAAACTCAGATGTGATGTGGTGTTTGGATACTGGGCATATGACAATCGGTGGCCAAGACACTGTTGAATTCGCAAAGAAATATTCCAGCCGAGTCGGCCACGTTCACTTAAAAGATGTAAATATGAAATCTGTGCCACCGGTACTTACTCGCCAACAGAGCATTATGGAAGGCGTACAGAAGGGTTTATTTACTCCGCTGGGTCAAGGCGATGTCCCAATTCTCGAAACAATTTTGGCGCTAGAAAGCGCTGGATACAACGGTTGGTATGTCATTGAACAAGATGTGGCAATCACTGGTGAAATGCCAGGTATTGGCGAAGGTCCGATCACAGGTATGAAACAATCGGTGGATTATTTACACAATGTCGTTGCACCGGCCGTAGCAAATTTAACAACCAAATAAGAAACAAACAGGGAGTAAAAGTGTCTGATATTCGCGTTGGTGTCATCGGTGTAGGAGTCATGGGAGCAGGTCACGCGCGTTATCTGACCGAACATGTAGATGGCGCAGTTGTTACAGCTCTCTTTGACCTCGATGGTCCACGTATGGATTCATTGGCTAAAGAACTTAGCGCCAAATCAGGTCAAGCCATAAACCAACATGCATCAGTTGAAGCGCTGGTTAGCGATTCAAATGTAGATGCGGTCATTATCTGTTCACCCGATGGGCTGCACCCTGAACACTTAACTCTCGCCATCAACGCAGGCAAGCACACTCTTTGTGAAAAGCCGCTCGCGCCTAAATCTGCCGATGCTAAAAAAGTTGCAGATTTGGCAAATGCCTCGGGCTTAAATATCACTCTCGGATTTATGCGCCGCTTTGATCCAAGTTATATCGAACTTAAGAAAGAAATTGAATCTGGTAAGTACGGCAAAGCACTGCACTTGAGATGTATTTCTCGAAATGTAAGTTCCCCGACTGCGACAACAGCTATGTTGCTAACAAACGTTGCTGTGCACGAAGTTGATATTGCTCGTTGGTTGTTGGGCGAAGAATTTGTTTCTATGTCTACCGTGGCGATGAAGCGCAGTAAATACGCTAATGATCAGTTACAAGATCCACTTACAGTATTAGCTCATACAAAATCTGGTGTCTTGATGACCATCGATATTGCAGCCAACAGCACATACGGTTATGAAGTTCGCATGGAAGCGCTTATGGAAAATGGCTCCCTTGAGATCGATAACCTCGGCGGACTTTCCATCTCATACGATTTCAATCTCCCTGCCCGCAAACATGGCAAACTTTATGAAAATTGGATGGGGCGCTTTGAACAGGCTTATATCAATGAACTAACCGCGTGGGTTGGTTCAATTAAGACCGGTGTGCGCCATCCAGATCTTGCAACAGCCAATGATGGCCTTGCCTCATCGATTGCTTGCGAAATGGGCGTTGCTTCGCTTTAAAGCGCATCCATAACTGTAATCGTTTCACCAAATACATAATTTGATCCGATTGCCTGCCATGCTTTGCTGTTCTCGTTAACCATATGAGCATCCCAAGACGGGCGATCACTCCAGATCTCCCAAACATTTACAACATCTGGTTTCTGGGTATCGCGATAGATATCGATAAATTCACATCCGGCTTCGGTGCGGATTACCGCAATATGGCCCTTGAGTTTTGAAACGAACTCATCAAATTGGCCCGGCTTCACATTTACTTCAACGAATAAAAATACTTTGCTCATGTGCCTCACGCTATCTCTATTTGGCGGCAATAAAAAGAAAAGCCTTCCGGTGTGAAAGGCACCGAAAGGCTCATCTCGTGCGCGCGAAGGGATTCGAACCCCTAACCTTCTGATCCGTAGTCAGATGCTCTATCCGTTGAGCTACGCACGCCTATTTACTTGTATTACAGGTTAA
>CAXNDN010000077.1:0-4574 GCA_964201295.1 Candidatus Planktophila sp.
ATCAAACTTGATAGCAAATCAGATTCTGGATTTTTGCGTCGTTCACTGATCAATTTAGCAAGTATTAATGCAAATGAATCGTGAGCTGCTCTACCAATTGATTTGTAGGGCTCATCACCCTGTAAAGCTCTGATGACCTTAGTGGTGACATCGGAAAGTAAATCCTCATCACTTTCGGAGAGACCAAGGAGCCTTACCATCGTCTTCAAAGGTAGTTGCTTTCCTAGACGAATCCTTGCATCAAATGGACCTTCCAGATCAAGACCCGTTGCGATTTTTTCAGAAGCACTTCTTACATGCGGCAGCAACGATTCTTCTAGATTTTTACCAACCATTGGCGGTGCAACGATGGAGCGACGTGAATCATGATCCTTGCCATCCATATGGGCCATAGTCAGACCAATAACATCGGTAAAACGGGAATACGGTTCGGCGCTGAAGACTTTGTGATTGCGCAACACATCTACTACGTCTACATATCGAGTGATGACCCATCTCTTATCGATCTCATCGTAAAAGATTGGTTTTTCATTTCTCAGATATTCGAATGTCCCAAACGGATTCCGATAGAACTCTTCAGAGTGAAGATTGACGTTAATGCTCATTCTAAAGGCTCACTGACTGGCCTGTTTGGATTGATTCTTCACAAGCAATTGCAGCCCTTAGCGCTTCGCGAGCAGATTCTGGTGGACAAGGATTAGAAATTTTGCCACTTACAAATTGATGGAAAGCTTCTGTCTCTGCGGCAAAGGCATCGCGGAATCTTTCTATAAATCCTTGATATCTAGTTTCGGCGAAACTCATTTCGCCATCTATATCGTGGATGGGTGTCTTTCGGTTAAAGCCGACAGCAAGTGAATCTTTAGAGCCAAAGATTTCAAGGCGAACATCATGGCCCACAGGGTTGTGGCGAGTACCGGTGATTGCAATCTGAACTCCGCTTGCCGTCGTAACAGAAATTAGCGAGACGTCAGCATCGTTGTACTTTTCATATTGTTTATGTTCGCGTACCGCTTGGGTCGCGTAAACTTTTGAAATCTCGCTCTGAGTAATCCATCGGACGAGATCAAAGTCATGAACGTGCAGATCACGGTAAATACTGCCACTTCCTTCGAGGAACTCAAGGCTAGAAGGCAGGTGATCATGGGCATACATATGCATTGTGTATAAGGTTCCGACTTCACCGCTTGCGACTATTTTGGCAGCTTTGCTAATTGGTGGATCAAAGCGTCTCTGGAAACCTACTTGAATCTGCGTTCCAAATTTCTTGCAATCGGCGATGACTGAATCGGTTTCTTCAACTGTCAAAGAGATTGGCTTCTCGCAGAGAATTGGTTTACCCAGCGGGATTAAATTGGCTAGTAAACCGATATGAGAATCAGTTGCCGTGGCAACGACGTATCCATCAAAGACACCGTTTTTGAATTGCGCCATATCATCGTAATGACATTTAAATTTACTTGCCAGCGTCTTCGCGCCTTCCAGGTTGCGATTAAAGACTGTGACATCTGCACCAACTTTTACGAGATCTTCAGTACGCAAAGCGCCCATGCGTCCAGCACCAATAACGGCAATTTTCATTTGGCGCTCAATCTCCGGCTTCCACGTGGCTAGGTCTTCACTATATAGTTAGTATCTAGAAATCTGAAGTTCTTTCGTTTATTACCCTTGAAAAGGATTGTGAAATCAATGCAACTCGACCTGATTACCGTTGGTCGAATTAGCGTTGACCTCTTTGCTGAGCAGATGAATACCTCTTTCAGCCAGCCGCAAACCTTCCATAAATCAATTGGTGGCTCCCCTACAAATGTGGCAGTTGCAGCGGCGAAGTTGGGACACAAAAGCGCGATCGTAACCAAAGTCGGGATCGATCCACTTGGACAATATGTTTTAAATAAATTAAGCGAATTTGGAGTAAATACTGATTTTGTGAAGGTGGCCGAAAGTGGCCTGACGCCAGTTGTACTTGCTTCACAAGATCCGCCAGAGGATCCAAAAATTATCTTCCATCGCCAACCGCAGGCACCTGATACACAATTAAGTCTTAGCGATATCGATACAGAAACTTTGCTAGCCGCCAAGATTTTCTGGGTCAGCGCATGTGCGCTATCAAATGGAGAAACGGCGAAGAGCGCCATTACTTGGCTAAAGCAGCGTGGTCGTAAGCAAGAGTCAATTATCGATTTAGATTACCGGCCTTCATTTTGGCTAAATGCTGATGCAGCGCGCACTGCTGCACAAGAAGCGATTTCAATGTGCACGATTGCAATTGGAAATATTGCTGAATGCCAAGTCGCACTTGGAATCTCTGATCCTCAGGAAGCGGCCACCGAACTTTTAAAGCGTGGGGTTCGAATTGCGATTGTGAAGATGGGCGGAGATGGCGTTCTGCTGGCAACGCAAAATGAGCGAATTGTTATCGCTCCACGTTCGATCAAGTTGGTATGTGGGCTCGGTGCCGGAGATGCTTTTGGTGGAGCACTTGTTCACGGCTTATTAAGTGGGTGGGGATTACAAGAGATAGGTGAATTTGCCAATGCTGCTGGTGCCTATTTAGCTTCTGAGTTAATGTGCGCTGATGCAATGCCAACTATTGAAATTCTTAATAACTTTATTGGCACAGGAGGTAAGCGGTAATGTCTCTCGATCGTAAGCGCTACCTAGAACTCATAGAAGCCAGGATCAATAATCCGGTATCGCTACAAAAGGCTTTAAAGAAGCGTGCGCGCAGAACCGTTGCAGGTAAAGATGGCAAATTGATGTTACTTGCAGCAGATCACACAGCGCGCGGGATCATCGCAGCAGGTAATAATCCAACTGCCATTGCTGATCGTTATGTTTTATTAGATAAATTAATTCGTGGTTTAGCTGTTGCCGGAGTAGACGGTGTAATGGCAAGTGCCGATATTTTGGAAGAGCTAGCTTGGCTAGGCGCTCTTGAAGAAAAGGTTGCGATCGGCACCATGAATCGTGGTGGAATTATCGGAGCCACTTGGGAACTCGATGACCGCTTAAGCGCATATGACGCCGAACATATAAAGAGCATGGGTTTAGATGGTGGAAAGACGCTGCTGCGAATTGATGAGACAGATCCTGGCGTTGCTCGAACTATCGAGATGGTTGCCAATGTAACAACGCAACTAGCGGACCTAGAGCTAGTTTCAATGATCGAACCACTTCCATTTATGAAGAACGCAGATGGAAGAGCGGTCCTTGATCCATCTGAAGAGAAGTTGATCAAGGTAGTTTCCATTGCATCAGCACTTGGCTCGTCTTCGGCATTTACCTGGTTAAAGATTCCTGCCCCTGCAAATCCTGAAAGAGTAGCTGCAGCAACTAGCTGTCCGATTTTATTATTAGGTGGAGATCCCGGAAGCAACTGGGAAGAAGTCTTTGCCAAATGGGAGAAAGCGCTTACTGTTCCAAATATTCGTGGTCTGGTTCCGGGGCGTGCGCTCTTGTACGGTGAAGAATTAGATGTTGAAGCAGCCGTTACTCGTGCAGCAAAGATGGTCAGAAAAGGTTGATGATGAGTTGGTATAAACCTGCCGGAACTTTGGCTACTGCTGACGCAGAAATCTCATTAACACCAAAGGATGCGCAATGGGAGTTCTGTGGCTTTTATACCTACAACTTCGCAAAGAGCGTTGAAGTCAAAGTTGAGTTGAAGGGACGTGAAGCTATTCTGCTTCCGCTATCGGCTCAAGATGTGAAGGTAGAGGTAGATGGTCAAGCCTTTACCTTGAAAGGTCGCACCGGCGTATTTGCGGCAGTTTCTGACTGGATCTATCTGCCGGTTAATTCATCGGTGAAATTCTCTGGAAAATCTGGCGAAGTTGCGCTCTTAACCGCCGAAGCAAGTGAGCAATTTCCGGTTTGCTACACCCCTGCTGAGGGCGTTTCTGTTGAAGTTCGCGGTTCTGGGAAGGCAACTCGCCAAGTAAATAACATTGCAACACCAACTAGTTTTACCGGTTGTCACAAGATCTTGGTCTGTGAAGTAATTACACCAGGTGGAAATCTCTCTTCTTGGCCTCCCCACCGCCACGATAAATTCCCAGGATGTCCGACAATTAACGAAGAGGTTTATTACTTCCAAATCGGTAAAGAAGGAACAGACCACGGAGATAGCGAAGGCGTTGGCTTCTTCCACGTTTACACAGTTGATGGTTCGCTGGATGAAACGGTAACCATTCATGATAAAGATATTTATCTTGTGCCACATGGTTATCACGGACCATCTATCGCATCCCCGGAATATCCAATGTACTTTTTAAATGTAATGGCTGGCCCTGCCGCCGAACGCAGTATGGCTTTTTGCGATGATCCAGCACACCACTGGATTAGAGATTCATGGAATGATCAAGTGCAAGATCCCCGTTGTCCAGTTACTTCAGCCCAAGGTAAGGTTAAAAAATGAAGAGAGATATTCGTATTGCCGTTCTCGGTCTCGGCTGGATGGGGCAGGCACATTCTCGCTCTGCGCTTCGAATCCCATCGCTCTTTCCGAATCGTGGTTTTCAACCAATCCTGCAAGTTTGTGCAGATGTAGATCCAGCGCGCCAGAAGAGCGC
>CAXNDN010000078.1:0-4555 GCA_964201295.1 Candidatus Planktophila sp.
AGTATCCACGAAGAGCTTTTACGCCAAGCCAGTGGTGCAGGTGTAACTGAGGTGGTAACCCAGTTCAGCATGACGGAAATTTCAATTGAAATTGATGAATTTGGAAATGTCGAGCATCGTGAAATTCAAATTGAGCAGACGCACGTTCAACACTTTATTGATGAGGAAGAGTAATACTTAAGTTATGAAATCCACCGAAGAAATAATTGGTGCAGTTGGATTTTCCGTTATGACGGTTCGACCGGGCGATACGTGTTTAGCGATGGGAATTTCTGATCTACCGATATTAGCCCCCGGACATTTTATGAGCGTCATGGAGAGCGCCTGTGTAGCGGCGTTGGTGGAGTTATTAGAAAATGGTGAAACAACTATTGTTGATAAGTTTGAGATTTCTCTTATCGACTCGGTCGGTATTGGAACAGAAATTCGTTCTACCGCTCGTTGCATTGAAGTTGTGGATCGCACGATGATCTTTGAATGCGATGTTTATGACGGCGAACGTCATATCGCTTACTCCAGAATAGAAAGAACGGCGGTCGAGCGAGTATCTTTCCTCGCGCGCACCGCCGCTCAATCTTTAATTAATAACTCAGATAATTAAGACTTCTTAGTGGCCCAGAAGATCTCCGCGATCTCATCGATCTTTGCGATCAACTTATCGGCAACAGCAACATCTTGACTTCCCTTAGTACCAGCTGCGCCGGCTAACTTTGTCGCATCATTAAAGAGTGAGTGAAGTTGTGGGTATGCCTCAAAGTGTGGTGCCTTGAAATAATCTGTCCAGAGAACCCAGAGGTGCTCTTTAACTTGGTGTGAACGCTCTTCTTTAATTGCAACTGAACGTGAGCGGAAATCAGCATCTGGATTAGCGGCATACTTTTCCATGCAAGCCTTTACAGATAGCGCTTCAATCTTGGCCTGCGCTGGATCATAAACTCCACATGGCAGATCGCAATGTGCGTGAACAGTTACCTTTGGTGTGAAAAAGTTCTTCATTTTCTCTCCTCTTATCTTTTCTTTAATTCGAAAGCTGTATGTGTGAGACTACCGTCCATGAGCGGCTTTAGCATCCTCGGGCGGGTCATCGTAGAAGGCACTTCTATGCAGCCGACTTACAACCCGCGGGATTGGCTCCTTGTTTATTACGGATTCTTCGGCAAGAAGCGCTTACTCCTTAGATTAGGCGATGCAGTTGTAATCGAGCGTGAGCAACAACCTGGGATTTTCTATATAAAGCGCATTTCTGAAATTAAGTTAGATAAATCTGGTCAGGAAAGTTTCTTTGTGCGCAGCGATAACGAGTCAGGAACTGATTCTCGCACCTGGGGTTATTTAAGAAAAGATGAAGTTATTGGAAATGTAGTGGCTAGAATTAAAAAAGCTAGCGAGTAAAGGCTTCGTACATCAAAGCCTTGCCCTCTTCCTCGTGCAAATGGTGATTACCAGTTGCAGGAGATGCTGATGCGCGGCGGGAAATTCGACGAAGTACGCGGGCATCGACTGCGGTTCCACCAATTATTTCAGTAGTGCTTAAGGCAACGTGTGGCCAAGGACCTTGGTTGGCCGGTTCATCTTGGACCCAGAGCAAGTTAGCCTTTGGATGCTTCTTCGCTTCAACTTCCATCTGTGCAACTGGCATTGGGTATAAACGTTCCACGCGAACAATTGCGGTGCTGGTGTCATTTAAACGTGCGCGTTCTGCAACTAAGTCGTGGTAAATCTTTCCGGAGCAGTAAATCAATCGTGTTGCGTTATCCACCGTTGCATCACCAATTACTGGCAGGAATGTACCTGATGTGAAATCGCTCATTGAAGAAGCCGCTGCACGCAAACGGAGCATCGACTTTGGTGTGAAGACAATCATTGGACGACGCTTTGGATTTGCGGCGTGGAAGCGAAGCAAGTGGAAGTACGACGCAGGCGTTGAAGGCTGAGCGATTGTCATATTCTTTTCAGCTGCAAGTGTTAAGAAGCGTTCGATGCGTGCTGATGAGTGATCAGGGCCTTGTCCTTCGTAACCATGTGGCAAGAGCAGTACAACTGATGATCGCTCTCCCCATTTTTGCAGCGCAGATGAGATAAATTCATCAATAATTGTTTGGGCACCGTTTGCAAAATCTCCAAACTGACCCTCCCAGATAACTAGCGCTTCTGGTCGAGCAACGGAATATCCATATTCAAAGCCCATTGCTGCATATTCAGAGAGTAGTGAATCAATTACAAAGAATTGGCTTTGATCTGCAACTAAAGAACTCAGCGGTGTCCAGTCTGAGCCATTTTCTTTATCAACGATAACTGCGTGGCGATTGCTAAATGTGCCACGACGTGAATCTTGACCGGCTAAGCGAATCGGGCGACCTTCTTTTAGAAGTGAACCAAGGGCGAGCATTTCACCAGTTGACCAATCAATGGTCCCATCGTTGATTGACTCAGCGCGCTTTTGCAATTGTGGCAGCAACTTAGGGTGAACGTGGAAGCCTTCTGGAAACGCAATTTGGGTTGCAGCAATTTCGCGAATTAACTGCTCAGAGATAAAGGTCGGAATAGATTCGGCGTTAGGAACACTTGGAGGTTGGAAGTTTGGATCGTGTTCTTCTTGGTAATTAGCAACAGATGCATAAACTTCTTCAAGTTGGACTTGGTAATCACGGGCTAACTTTTCAGCTTCTTCAGGTGTGATGTCGCCACGGCCAATGAGTGATTCGTTATACAGGGTGCGAGTTGAGCGCTTTGCATCAATTAATTTATACATAAGTGGCTGTGTGAAGCTTGGCTCATCACCTTCGTTATGTCCGCGACGACGGTAGCAAACCATGTCAATTACTACATCTCTATTAAATACTTGGCGATATTCAAAAGCCAGGCGGGCAACACGAACACATGCTTCTGGATCATCTCCATTTACATGGAAAACTGGCGCTTCAATTGATTTAGCAACATCAGTTGAATATCGGGAAGAACGTGAGGCGTGTGGCGCAGTCGTGAAGCCAACTTGGTTATTTACAACAATATGAATTGTGCCACCGGTGCGGTAACCGCGAAGTTGCGACAGTTGCAGAACTTCGAAGTTGACACCTTGGCCAGCGAATGAGGCATCGCCGTGCAAAAGGATTGGCAGGACTGAGAATAAATCTTTTACATTTAAGCGATCCTGTTTAGCGCGAACAATGCCTTCTAGTACTGGGTTTACCGCTTCGAGGTGAGATGGATTTGCCGCTAAGTAAATCTTGGTCTGCGCACCAGATTCTGCAGTAAATACCCCTTCAGTACCTAAGTGATACTTCACATCGCCTGAGCCGTGGACTTCATTCTCTTTGTAATGGCCTTGGAACTCTTGGAAAATCTGGCCGTATGACTTGCCCGCGATATTTGCTAATACATTTAAGCGGCCGCGGTGTGGCATTCCGATACAAACTTCATCCATCTTCATCTCAGCTGCAGCTGAAATTACTGCATCAAGAATTGGAATTACTGATTCGCCACCTTCAAGTGAGAAGCGCTTCTGCCCGACAAACTTGGTCTGAAGGAAAGATTCAAAGGCTTCGGCATCGCTTAACTTTTGCAAGATGTGTAGCTGCTCTTCACGCTCTGGTTTTGTAAAGCCAACTTCAACATGTTCTTGAATCCATTTACGTTCTTCAGGATTTGAGATATACATATACTCAACGCCAATAGAGCGACAGTATGAATCACGTAAAATGCCAAGGATCTGACGGAGCTTCATAAACTTCGCGCCACCAAAGCCGCCAGTTGCAAATTCACGATCGAGATCCCACAAAGTAAGTCCGTGATTAACTACATCAAGATCTGGGTGCGAACGCTGTGCATATTCGAGCGGATCAGTATCTGCCATCAAGTGGCCGTAGGTGCGATACGCCTGAATTAACTGCTGAACGCGCGCAGTTTTATTTATCTCTTCATCTTTTGAGAATTCAATATCTGATGCCCAACGAATTGGCTCATATGGGATGCGAAGCGCTGCAAAGATTTCATCGTAGAAGTGATCGCCACCGAGCAGAATTTCATGGATACGGCGCAGGAAATCACCAGATTGTGCGCCTTGAATTACACGGTGATCGTAAGTACTAGTAAGCGTTACTACTTTGCTAATTGCCATGCGGGCGAGCGTTTCTTCACTTGCACCTTGGAATTCAGCTGGATAATCCATTGCACCAACGCCAACGATTAAGCCTTGTCCTTGCACCAAGCGCGGAACCGAGTGGACTGTGCCAATAGTTCCCGGATTAGTTAGCGAAACAGTTGTGTTTGAATGATCTTCGACGGTGAGCGTGCCAGCGCGGGCTTTCTTAACAATTTCCTCGTAAGCAACCCAGAACTGTCCAAAATCCAAGCCTTCGCAACCTTTAATTGATGGAACTAATAATTGGCGAGTGCCATCTGGTTTCGCCAAATCAATAGCAATTCCTAAGTTGATATGTTCGGGACGGCCTAAGGCAGGTTTGCCATCTAATTCGCCATAGAAAACATTCATCTCTGGCATTGACCGCATCGCTTTGATCATCGCATAAGCGATGATGTGAGTGAATGAAACTTT
>CAXNDN010000079.1:0-4405 GCA_964201295.1 Candidatus Planktophila sp.
TAAAATTTGAGTTTAATACTTCAGTGACTCAGATAAATCACGATGGCAAGGCTACCACTGGGATCTCCCTGGCTGATGGCCGTGTCTTGGGATATTCGATCGTCGTAGCAAATGCCGATTCGTCAACGGTGTACAACAAGTTGATCACTGGCAAAGTTAAGAAATTGCGCAGAGAACGTGCAAACTTGGCCAAAGCAGATCCATCACTAGCTGGCTTCTCCTTACTGCTCGGCCTGCGCCCCAGCGAGAATCCAACTGGGCTCTCCCACCACAACATCTTCTTTCCAAATGATTATGACGCTGAGTTTGCAGATATCTTCGATCGCAAGCAGCCAGTGCAAGATCCGACAATTTACTTATGTGCTCCTCAGGATGAATCAATGGTTAAGTACGCCGGCCATGAAGCGTGGTTTATATTGGTAAATGCCCCGCGCCACGATTTAAATGATGGCTTTGACTGGAACGATGCAGATTTTATTCACCGTTATGCGATGCAAATTATTGATTTACTTGAATCTCGCGGAATCTCAATTCGTGATCGCTTAGAAATGTTGGAGATCCGCACGCCTTCTGATTTAGAGAGGACTGTGGCAGCCCCTGGCGGTGCAATTTATGGAACTGCCAGCAACGGTGCGCGCTCTGCATTTATGCGCGCTAAGAATCGTTCACCTCTGAACGGTTTGTATTGCGTAGGAGGATCAGCACATCCTGGTGGCGGGCTACCGTTAGTTGGGTTAAGCGCCGAGATTGTTGCGCAAGCTATTGTGGGCAAAGCGAGCCACTAAGCCAAAACTAATTATCTGTAAAATGGCGAGAATTGAGATAGTTAAGGTAACTAGATTTAAACCGAGTGCATAAGCGACAAGTGCGATAAAGATAAAACTGGCTCTCACCGGACGCTCGGCGGGAGTGACCACACCAACATCGCTGATTCCTAGCCCGCCTAATCTAGCCCGCGCATACTCTTGAGTTGAGGCAATTACATATATGCCAAGTACTAACCAGGCTGGCGCACCAATTCGAAAGGCAACATAAAACCAGAGCGCTTCGCTGATGCGATCTGCGCTGGCATCCAAAATAGCACCGAATGAGCTATCTCGCTTTTGATAAATAGCGACGCTGCCATCAATACCATCGGCGTAAAGTGAGAGAACTAACAGTGGAATTGCCCATAAAGAAAGCGGGTTTGCCGCCATTGCAACTGCAAAGACGATGCCGAGCAAGGTCAAAATATTTGGAGTAACGCGCAGTTTCGACAAAGCCTTTGCAGATGCAAATGAAATAGCCAACCAAGCCTTCACGATCCCTTTTATTTCTGCTCCCCCGTGCAAAGCGCTCCAGGTGGAGTTGAATTCTTCCTTATTCATACTCTTTTCTTATCTTTTATCTGTGCAAATATTTCGCGCGTCGCGGTAGATGTATTCATCGTGTAGAAATGTAAACCTGGAACTCCCGCAGTAAGTAATTCTTCACAAAGTTTAGTTGCTAATTCAACGCCAAGTTTGCGAACATCATCAGAGTTATCTTTAATCTTTTCAAAGGCGGTCGAGACTGCACTTGGGATCGGAGTGCCACTTAACTCGGCCATCCGATTTAATTGATTTACATTTGTAACTGGTAAGATTCCCGCGATGATCGGAAGTTGCGATCCACGTGCAGATAATTTATCGACAAGCGCTTTCCATTTATCTACCTCAAAGAAGAATTGAGTGGTTGCAAAAGTCGCGCCAGCGCCTTCTTTACGGATTAGCGTTTCTATATCTTTAGAAAAATCTCCATTTGATGCCGGGTGGCCATCTGGAAATGCGGCAACGCCAATTGTGAATCCACCAAAATCTGCAGCAAGTGAAACTAATTCATCAGCATGATTTAAACCGCCAGGAGTTGGCGACCACGGCGCACGCGGTCCACCTGATGGATCACCGCGCAGCGCCAAAATATTGTGAATTCCAGCGGCTTTAAAGCGAGTTAATATCTCAAGTAACTCATCGCGCGTTGAACCCACGCAAGTTAAATGAGCAACAACTGGCAACTTTGTATGTTCGGTAATTTCTGAGGTAATCCGAATTGTGCGATCACGCGTTGATCCACCTGCCCCATATGTAACAGAGATGAAGTCAGGGGCGATCGGTTCAAGCGCAGATATTGCGCTCCAGAGACGGGTCTCCCCCTCTTGATCCTTAGGTGGGAAGAATTCAAAGGAGTATGTGACGGCAGCCCCATCTCTCTTCATGCGCATCTCCATGCGGTCAGGGTACCGTTGCGTTGTGGTTAACGATGCGCGTGGCACGCTCCTTGAGATACGTGAGCAGGTTCAGATTGAACTCACCTCTTATTTAGCGTTACAACGCGAATACCTTGGTGCTATCGGTTCGGAATTAATCCCGGTCTGCGATGCCCTTGAGTCATTTCTTCTTGAAGGTGGCAAACGACTACGTCCCCTCTTTGCCTATGCTGGGTTCAGCGCAACAGGTGCGCAGCCGACAGTGGCAGATATTCGCGCCTTTACTAGCCTTGAATTACTGCAAGCCTGCGCCCTAATTCATGATGATCTGATGGATCGCTCCGACATTCGACGTGGCAAACCAGCAATTCATCGCCACTTTGAAAATTTACATCAAACCGAGGCGATGGCTGGCCTTGCCGATCAATTCGGTGAATCTGCGGCGGTATTACTCGGTGATCTGTCACTTGTTTGGTCAGATCATTTACTGCATACATCTGGCGTTGGCAGCGATGCGCTGCTGTCGGCGCTTTCGGTACACGATGAGATGCGCATTGAGCTAATGGCTGGTCAATATTTAGATGTGCGTGAAGCGGGCGAGAAATCCCCAAGTGTGGATCGTTCGCTGCGCATCGCCAGATACAAATCTGGCAAGTACACAATTGAACGCCCCCTGCATTTAGGTGCAGCACTGGCAATGACAGATTCAGCAAAGCGCAAGGATCTTATAAATATTTTGAGTGCATATGGTCTACCGCTCGGTGAAGCCTTTCAATTACGCGATGACATGCTCGGAATCTTTGGTGATCCATCAGTCACCGGTAAGCCAGCCGGTGATGATCTTCGCGAAGGCAAACGCACTGTCCTGATGGCGATGACCTTCGAACGTGCAGATCAGGACACCAAGGCCAAGATCTCGGCAGCCCTTGGTCGCGATGATCTAACTTCCGATCAAATTGATGAGGTCCGCGCCTTAATTACCGCAACGGGCGCTGTTAAAGATGTCGAAGATCTCATCGATGGCCTACTTTCCAACGCGCTAACTGCCGCAAACTCTGCTGAAATTGCACCTTCAGCCCGTGAGTTACTTGTTGAACTTGCAACTAGCGCAATCCGTAGGAGCCATTAAATGACCGCCAGAGTAAAAGGTCCCACTGATCACGTTGTCGTTGTGGGTGCAGGGCTTGCTGGTTTAAGTGCCGCACTTCGTTTAGCGGGTGCAGGACGCAAGGTCACGGTCATCGAGCGCGAGAGCGTGCCCGGTGGTCGCAACGGTTTACTAGAAAAAGATGGCTTCTCATTTGATACCGGACCGTCTGTATTAACAATGCCTTCCCTTATTCAAGATGCATTTAGCTGCGTCGGCGAAGATATGAAAGATTGGCTAGAACTTTCACCTCTCAAACCACTCTATCGCGCTTTTTATCACGATGGCTCACAAATTGATGTGCATGCCAATACCGCTGAGATGGAAGAAGAGATCCGCCGCACGGTAAGCGCCGAAGAAGCGCTGGGTTATCGCAGATATGTCGAATTTGTAACTAAGTTATACAAGTACGAGATGAACGACTTTATCGATCGTAATATTGATTCACCATTTAATTTGCTAACCCCTAACTTGGCACGTTTGATCGCACTTGGTGGATTTAGAAGACTCTCACCGAAAGTAAATCAATTCTTAAAAGATCCGCGTCTGCA
Source organism: Candidatus Planktophila sp. (assembly GCA_964201295.1). Lineage (GTDB taxonomy): Bacteria > Actinomycetota > Actinomycetes > Nanopelagicales > Nanopelagicaceae > Planktophila. The sequence goes on from CAXNDN010000079.1 coordinate 3,923, forward strand.
AAAGGTTTATTCATTCCAGGCGATGTATGCCGGGGTTAGCCCACAGCAAGCTTTGGCAATTTATGCAGTAATCGCCTATATGGATTCAGTTAACGGAGTTTTCTTTCCGAAGGGTGGAATGCATGCAGTACCGCGTGCACTTGCCGCTGCGGCGCAAAAGCATGGCGTAACTTTTAAATACAACACAACAGTTACGAAATTAGATGTTGTGAACGGGCGCGCCAAGGCGGTAATCACCAACACAGATGAACGTATTGAATGCGACGTTGTTGTAATGAATCCAGATCTGCCTGTTGTATGGCGCGACCTGCTTGGGAAAACTCCGCTTTCAATAAAGCGTCTTAAGTACTCCCCATCGTGTGCAACGCTATTGGTCGGCTCTTCCAAGAAATATGATCACGTTGCCCACCACAACATCCACTTCGGAGAATCTTGGGATGGCGTATTCGATGAATTAATCAAGAAGAAAATCTTGATGACCGA
>CAXNDN010000080.1:0-4385 GCA_964201295.1 Candidatus Planktophila sp.
TTGTGCAGGGATAACTTTATCCGAACATCTGTTCGAAAGGTAGCAGGCGCGACTGACAACGCCTTTGAGCGTGTCGCGTGGGAGGATTTGAAGCGTGTTGATCCTTCTGCCGCCTTCTGAGAAGAAGAATTCAACGACCAAGCCAACGCCTGCTATCAACGTCTACACCGGGGTCCTGTATCAGGCCCTTGATTGGGCCAGCCTTTCTGCCGCTGCCAAGAAACGGGGAGCGAGCGCCGTTGTGATCATCTCCGCGAAGTACGGGGCGGTTCGGCCTGATCAGCTAATTGAGAGTTACAAGGAAAAAATCGATAACAGCGCAATGCGTGCGCCAGTATCTGCAGTTTTAGATCCAATCAAGACCCCGCTAATCGTGGATTGCCGATCATCGACCTATAAAACGGTTTGGCACTCCCCCGTGGAAAAGACTGTTGAAGTTCGCGTCTCAACGGTGGTCGATGGCGTGCGCACTGTGGTCACGCATATGTCAAAGAAGACGCGCGGTGAGATTACGAGATGGCTTCTGCAATCGCGTTCTCTGCCCAAGACCCCGGAAGATTTATATGCAATCGTCTCTGAAAAATACCCCTGCGCGCTTACCCCAAGTGATGGTGTTGCGCCTTGGATTCTGGAAGTTATTGCAGTTTAAAGCTTATGGAGTTTAAGTTTTATACCAATCCAACTTCCGATAAAGACCGTTGCGAAGAAAACCCAGCCAGAGAGCGCAAAAGATTGTGTGCCTGATAGCAAAACGCCAACTGTGCAGCCGAGTGCGATCATTGAACTCCAGCCCAGAAGCACTCCTCCGAGCAGCGCCGTTAGCCCATTGCGCAAAGTAATCTGCTGAAATTTAAAGCGGTTTCCGGTCAGTGCAGCAGCAAATGAGGCAAGAACTATTCCAAGAATGAGCCAGCCATTATTTACAATCGTGTCAGAAACGATGGCCACACATCCCGCCATTAGATCTAAGCCATCTAAATTTTGTGGAATCCAACTCTTGCTTTCAAAGTAAGTGCGCGATGTTGTACTTATCTGCCTGGTCACGCCAAGGGGTTCAATACGAAGATAGGCAACGGTTCCGATAACACCAAATATGGCGCCAGTTGTTAATGGTCGCCAACGATTAATAAAGAGAGATTGGCGCAGTGTCGCTACGGTAATTTTCTCGGGAACGGGATTTGCAATCGGTGTTGAATTCTTACCCCATTTTATGGCGATAATTGCAATGACTGAAAGCACTAGAAGGGTTAGGACAAGTGCGCCGCTGTAACCTAATTTATGTGGAAGCCAAGTAGTAGGCGCATCACTAATTGATTTTGAGTAAAGCAGATTCCAACTTTTAAAACCTAAACCGAAGCCGATAAGGGAACCAAGAAGTGCTGGATAGGCGCGCAGTGAACCTTGCCCGATGCGATACAAATGTCCGCTGATGCAAGCACCAGAAAGTGCCATTCCAACTCCGAATGCCAATCCCGCGACGACTAGCGCAAGACTTACTGGACCAATATGAGCACCTGGTGGCAGTGATCCAGAGCTCGTGTCTGGTAAGAATTGTCCAAAAACTATTGCATACCCAATTGCACCGACTGCTATCGCGCTAATAATGGATAAGAATGGCGTTGTGTCACGGTCTTCGATCGCATCGCGAAAAATACAGAAGAAGCAAAACCGGCCGCGTTCAAATGCAATTCCGAGTGCACTTCCAATTAAAAGCGAGAGAGCGGCGTTAGCCCCGGCTCCTTCTTTACCACTTAAGAAATAGGCCGTCGCCAGCAAGAGCGAAATAATTGCGCCGGCGGCGATAGTGCGAAGCGTGTCCGCTTTACCCCAGATAGGAGCCTCAACAGAGGTTTCGCCCCTCGCGAAACCTCTGTCAAAGTTCGTATCTGCGCTAATTATGCAGCTCCCCAAATAGTTCCTGATGGATTGCTAATTGGATTACCAACGCTGTTGCCGTACTCAGTCCAAGAGCCGTCATAGTTCTTAACTTCATACCCGAGAATTTCGCTGAGAACGAACCAAGTAAGTGATGAACGCTCTCCGATACGGCAGTAAGTTATGATCTTTTTCTTGCCATCAATACCCTTATCGGCGTAGAGCTTCTTCAGATCTGCGACAGATTTAAAGGTTCCATCGGCGTTAACGTTTGAGCCCCAAGGCACATTGACCGCACCTGGAATATGTCCTGCGCGAACTGCAAGCTCTTGGAAACCGGCAGGTGCAAATATCTTTCCGCTGTATTCATCGGCAGAGCGGATATCAACTAAGTCTACTGTGCCCTTTTTGCGAACTGCCGGCAATACATCTTGATTCAATGTTGCACGGATAGATCTATCTGCTTGCTTGGCAACGAAATTTCCCGCCTTTGGAGATGGAACAACGCTGGTGAATGCTCGGCCATCCTTCTCCCACTTGACGCGCCCACCGTCGACGAGACGAACATCTTCAATGCCGTAGGTGTTAAAGATCCAAGCACCCCATGCTGCAAACCAGTTGTTCTTATCGCCATAGAGCACGACAGTTGAGTTCTTATTGATACCTGCAGCGCGAGCCAACTTTTCAAATCGTGCGCGCGCAACAATGTCACGATTTACAACTTCAACAAGATCCGTGTACCAATTGAACTTCACTGCATTTTTAATATGGCCTCTTTCGTATAAGCCAGCCTCGGTACTAACTTCAATGATCTTCACATCGGGATTATCTAGATTCTTTTCTAGCCAGTCAGTCTGCACAACAGCGCGCGCCAAGTTCTTTGGCGCAGCGCTAGCAGGTGATATTGATGCCCCGGCAATGAGGCCCAGGCTCACTAAGGCAACTATTAACAGATTCGGTCGTAAAACTACATTTCTTAACATAATTCTCCCTTTATTGATTGATACAAGTGTGTTTTGAAAGTTTTTGTTGAAAGTTCGAGATTTAAAAGGTAAAGCTAAAATGGCTGCGTTAAGTCAGCAGGCAGAAGTGTTTACGCGACAGAAATCAATAACTCGGCGCTTAGTAAACATAGGCAGAAATATAAAGAGTCATCGTGCAGTTTGCAACACGCCAATTACTTGCAACTGCGCTTTATCGGTATTTAGTAGTTTCGTTAGGGTAGGCAGCACATACCGCGCGCCAAATATCACTTGCTTCTAGGCCTGATTGCAGAGCTTCATCAACACTTTTACTTCCCAATTCGGTAATTGCAATGTCTTTGCAGAAAGAAGGCGTCCATTCTGGCCCGAACGACAGAGTTAAGCGCTCGCGCAGATCAGAAATACGCATTTAAAAATTAAAAGAGGGTGCGATCGACGAGAAGTTCGGCTTGTTCGCGTGATTGTTTTGCGTTAAGCGGTTGCATTACTTGTCCAATTAGCCAACGCATTGCAACCCCAGTGCCGGCTTCAGATTTCGTGGCGCCATAAAGGCATCGGGCGATCTCTAAATACAGGGGGTGGTCAGCGTGCGACAGAGCGCTGGTGAGTGCGCTTTGATCATGGAAGCGCATTGCAGCGAGCGCTGCATCAGAAGATATATAAAGCGAGAGTTTTTCTAGGGCATCTGCAGGTGTTCCAGCTTTATTGGCGAGCTCGATTATGTATTCAACTTCTGCAGTGATGAGGGCAGATATCACAGCGCTCTTATCGCGATAATGGTTATATAAAGTTGCACGTGATACTTCAGATGCATCAGCGATTTCAATCATTGAAATATTTGATAGACCCGATTGGGCAATTAAAGATTTTGTACCTTCGAGAATTGCGCTCTCTGTTCGGCGATGTGTCGCGCCTTGAGCTGCGTACTTAGGCTGCGTCGACAACGGACAACTTCGCGCTCTCGAGAACCTTGAGTTCAGTTGAGACGTTTGCGACCACTGTGGAAAGTGTTAAGCCAAGTGCTTCGCAGATTGCATTTAGAAGTTCAGATGAAGCCTCTTTCTGGCCACGTTCTACTTCTGAGAGATAACCAAGTGAGACGCGCGCTTCGCGGGCGACATCGCGCAATGTGCGTGATTGCTCGGTGCGGGCAGCGCGAAGTGTCTGGCCAACTGCGGTGCGTAACAAAGCCATCGTGGTCATCCCTTCTGCTGCGCCGGAGCGCTGGTGTCTCGTTGCCTAAGGATACGCGCAAATGAGGCGATCGCGCTTGCTACCGTGGCGTTTCGCACGACTTCACGGTCACCAGAAAGTGAAAGTTCTATCACCTGCACCGATGGACCGACAAATGCCACGAAGACTCGACCCGCATCTGAACCATCTGATGGACCTGGGCCGGCGACCCCAGTGGTTGCAATCGCCCAAGTTGAACCAAAAGATTTAATTGCACCGCGCGCCATTTCAATAGCCACTTCTTCACTCACAACTGAGTTTTCTGCAATTACAGATTGGGAAACGTTTAAATGT
>CAXNDN010000081.1:0-4319 GCA_964201295.1 Candidatus Planktophila sp.
GCATCTGGAATCGAGTGGTTTACGGCGACAAATTCGACTTCAAATGGACCGATATCTTCGCGCATACCTTCTTTAACTTCGCGCGTCAGTGGTGAGATGCGATGTTCTTTAAGCTTTGCTGTCACTAACGCCAGAGTCAGTGCTGATCCGTAGAGCGCAATGTCCCCACGCTCTCGCAGTAAGTAAGGAGTTGCACCAATATGGTCTTCATGTCCGTGCGTTAAAACTAGACCCACTACATCCGCTAGGCGATCTCGGATATAGCTAAAGTCAGGCAGGATTAAATCAATACCTGGTTGATTCTCTTCTGGAAAAAGTACGCCACAATCTACGATTAATAATTTGCCATTAGTTTCAAAGACAGTCATATTGCGACCGATTTCGGCTAAACCACCGAGTGCAACAATGCGCAGTCCACCCGCAACTAATTTGCTAGGCGTACCAAGGTCGGGATGTGGATGGGTCATAAAGAGTATTTATAGTGCGACGCCGCCGGCGATCAGATCTTTACGGAGTTGCGCGATCTGATCTTCGGTTGCATCGACGAGCGGAAGTCTTGTATGGCCACCAGGTAGGCCCATCATATTGAGCGCAGCCTTGGTGAGGATCGCACCTTGCGTGCGGAATGTTCCGGTAAAGACAGGCAGTAACTTCTGATGAATCTCTAAAGCCCGTGCTGTATTTCCTGCAAACCACGAATTGAGCATCTCTTTGAGATCTTTACCGACGGTATGACCACAGACTGAAACCATGCCGACAGCACCAACAGAGAGAAGCGGCAAGTTAAGAATGTCATCGCCAGAATAAACTGGAATTCCGCAACGTTGAATTACCCAAGAAGTTGATGCAACATTTCCTTTTGCATCTTTCAAGGCAACAATTTGTGGGTGGTTGTAGAGCTCAACAATTGTGTCAGGCTCTATTTCGATTCCGCAGCGACCGGGAATGTCGTACATCATCAACGGTAGATCAGTCGCGTTAGCGATCGCCTTGAAGTGCGCCACCACGCCTGCTTGTGGAGGCTTGTTGTAATACGGTGCAACAACCAGCAGCCCATCTGCACCAGCTTTTTCGGTGCGCTTGGCTTGGTTCATTGAATATTCGGTTTCATTATCTCCAGCACCAGAAACCACAAAAATCTTTGGGCCCACCACTGCCTTTACAACGCGGATAACCTCCTCTTTCTCAGAAGATTTCGTTGTAGGAGCTTCGCCAGTTGTTCCATTTACAGCGATTCCATCGTGGCCAGTGGCAACTAAATGTGCCGCCAATTTTTCTACTCCGGGCCAATCGATCTTTCCATCTTTATCAAATGGCGTCACCATTGCGGTGAGCATGCGTCCGAATGGCGCTTCGATTGTCATGGGTGAAACCTACCGTTTTAAGGTGCGATCCGTCCAGATTTCTCAAAAGCTCCGTAGGTAAGTGGCATCAATTTTGCAAATTCGGCTTCCATTTTCTCGGCCACCATCTCAATTTCGCGTTGTGGATAGCTTGGAAAATGTGAGCCTTCACGCGCCGTGCGAAGAGAAAGAAAATTCATAAGCGCACGAGCATTCATAGTCACATACATTGAAGAGTAAGTCGCAACTGGCAAGACTACGCGCGCTACTTCACGGGCGACCCCAGCATCGAGCATCTTTTTATAACTGTCGTAAGCAACTAAATAGGCTTCCTTCATTGCAGAAATTGAAATATCAAATTGTTCTTTGGTGCCATCTTCAAAGGTATAGGAGCCGGTCTTTCCAACTTGAATTAACTTGCGCTCCTTCGATGGAATGTAGAAAACTGGATTCAATTCGCGGTAACGACCCGACTCTTCGTTGTAGGAGGCGATGCGATGGCGCATAAATTCGCGGAAGACAAATATCGGAGCGCTAATAAAAAATGTCATTGATGTATGCTCAAAAGGAGAACCGTGACGTTCGCGCGCTAAATAATTGATTAGACCAGCTGAGCGCGCAGGATCTTCCCCGATCTCATCGAGTGATTGTTCTCCAGCGGTGGAGACGCGCGCTGCCCAAATTACATCAGCGTCGCTAGCGCTGGATTTAACGAGTTCAACTGTGACATCGTCGCGGAAAATTACCTCTTGGTTCATGGGCGCCACCTTATATATAAGGCGTTACCTCCTTGAGGACATTTAAGGCAGACTATCCCCGTGTCTAGAGTGAACCGCGCCACCACGGCCCAATCTTTGAGCGTATCTCTGACCGTTGGTGCCTACGGGATTGCTTTTGGGGCTGCCTCAGTTGCCGCTGGCTTCTCAGTTTTACAAAGTTGTTTGCTCTCACTCTTAACATTTACCGGCGCATCGCAATTTGCTGTAGTTGGAGTATTGGGTGCAGGTGGCAGCGCACTTAGCGGAATTGCAACTGCTTCTTTATTAGGCGTACGAAATACCTTGTACGGACTGAGGATGGCACCAGTATTAAACGTTAATGGGTTGCGCCGAATATTTGCGGCCCAAATTACTATCGATGAATCCACAGGAGTCGCACTTTCTCAAGAACATTTAGGTGTGAAAGCAGCGCGCCAAGGGTTCTGGCTAACTGGAATTGGTGTATTTATATTTTGGAATATCTTTACCTTGGCGGGTGCGCTTGGTGCGCAGGCGATGGGTAATCCTGCCGCTTGGGGCCTTGATGCCGCAGTACCAGCAGCATTCTTAGGTCTGCTGTGGCCGCGTTTGATAAATAAGACAGATCGACTGCTTGCGGTATCCGCCTGTGCGCTGGCGCTAGTAATGACTCCTTACTTTGTGCCCGGTGTGCCGATTATTACTACTGCATTGTTAGCGGTCTTCTTCGGATTGCGAGCAAACCTATGGAGATAGATTCGCTAGATCCATTTTGGCTAGCAGTTATAGGAACTAGTCTTCTGGCCTTTATTTTGAAGTACCTTGGGCATAGCGTTCCAAAACGTTGGCTTTCTCATCCAAGAATTTTAAAGATCAATTCGCTAATTCCGATCGCTCTTTTAAGTGCGCTAGTTGCCGTTCAAGCATTTACCAAAGATTCACGTTTGATCACCGATCAGCGCGTGGCCGGTGTTGGTGTAGCGATTCTCGCACTTATTCTGCGCGCACCATTTCCGGTTGTTGTGCTTTCAGCAGCAGCAACATCAGCGGCGCTATTTCACATAAATTGAAGGAAGATTAAATAATATTGAGAGCTTGCAACTTCGCCTTTAGATCATTATCTGAAGGTTCAGTCAGATGCGTTCCATCTGAAAATACAATTACTGGGATTGACTGCGCTCCCCCATTGATCTCCATTACCTTAGCGGCAGCTGATTGATCTTTTTCTACATCTATATGGTTTACCTGAACATCGAGCTCTTCAAGTAAGCGCTTTGAGCGACGGCAATCTCCGCACCAGTCTGCGCCATACATTGTGATATCTGCTTTAGCCATTTACTAATCCCCTTACATAAACTTATCTAGGCCGTATGTCAGCCCAGGATTTGAAATAACTTTACGAACGCCAAGTAAAACCCCTGGCATAAAACCGGCGCGATCTAGCGAATCATGGCGAATAGTTAAGGTCTCACCTAGCCCGCCAAGAAGAACTTCTTGATGCGCGACCAATCCGCGCAGGCGGATTGAGTGCACTGGAATATCGCCGACCTTGCCACCGCGCGCAGCAGGGATACCGGAATTAGTGGCATCTGGTGCCGCCGCCAGCTTTGCATCTTTGCGGGCTTGGGTCATTAACTCTGCGGTACGTGCCGCTGTTCCAGATGGTGCATCCACCTTATCTGGGTGATGCAATTCAATAATTTCAGCAGATTCAAAGTACTTAGCCGCTTTTGTAGCAAACTCCATCATCAGGACCGCACCGATAGCAAAGTTTGGAGCGATTAAAATGCCGACCTTAGGATTTGCCGTGACCAGCGCTTGTAACTTGGCGACTCGCGCATCATCAAAACCTGTTGTGCCAACAACTGCGTTAATTCCATTTGAGATTAAAAATTCAAGATTTGCCATTACTGAATCGGGAGTTGTGAAATCAACGACTACTTGTGCGCCACTAGAAACGAGTTGATCTAGTGAATCACCAAGATCTAAGGATGCGACTAGCTCCAGATCAGCGGCAGCGGTAACAGCTTTGACTACTTCTGCTCCCATGCGCCCACGAGCGCCGAGTACGCCGACTTTAATCATGACCGCAACACCTTCTCAAACTTAGCCTCGTTTTTAAATGGACCAACAAGTGCAAGGGTAGGTGATTTGGTGAGATATTCGTTGGCAATTTCTCTTACGTCGGTTGGGTTTACGCGTGCGATGGCTTTCAAAATATCGTCAAAACCCATAACTT
>CAXNDN010000082.1:0-4128 GCA_964201295.1 Candidatus Planktophila sp.
AGTGCGATTGGGCCGAGTTCAAAGTGGCGCGCAACTGTGCCGAGAAAACCGACTTGTACTTCACCGTTCATTACAGGTGTGCCCGGTGCTGGCATCACAACTTGGCTGCCATCTAAGTGCAACATGACTAAGCGACGCGGTGGATTACCGAGATTAAATATTTTGGCGACAGTTTCTTGCCCGCGATAACAACCCTTATTCATATGTACCGATTTATTGAGCACACCGAGTTCGTTAGGAATTGATTTATGGTCGGTATCAAAAGCTATACGTGGCCGACCCGCAGCTACGCGTTCTGCATCGAGTGCCCAAGTACCAACTTGCATTGCCGTAGCACCAAAAGTCTCTTGCATCTCTTTTAGCTCCGCACGTGGAACCAGAGCGAATGGTCCACCAATTTCAGTTGCAATCCCCGGTGCGCGCAGAACAACAAACTCATTTGATGCATCACGCACATCAACGCGCAACATAAATTTCATCTTCTGCAGGTAAGTAATCAAAGTTTCGATATAGCCCGGATCAATAACTAACCAAGTAGTTTCGCCATCGTCTACTAAGTTAAATTGATATTCGACGTGGCCTTGCGGATCCAAGATCAAGGCAGATACCCATTGGCCAACGCTAAGTTCGGATAAGTGCTGAGTAGTTAAATCATGTAACCATTTCAGGCGATCGATACCCGATACTGCAATGATATTTAGGTGCGAGAGATCTGCCCAGGCGCTTCCTTCGAGCATAGCTTTCTGCTCTTTATTAGGTTCACCGAAATGCCAAATGGCGCCCTTATCGACGCCATCTTCTACAAATACCGCAGTCATAATTACTTAACGCACGCGGCGCATAACCCATAAACTGCAAAGTGAGTGACATCGGTTTTAAAGCCATAATCATCAGCTAAATTCTGTACAAAGTTTGCAGCGGCACCAATTGGTGCATCTCCGACAGATCCACAATCACCACAAACCAGATGGAGATGAGTTAGCTCTTCGGCTGCGTGGTAGGTCGCTCCTCCGTGGCCTAGGTGCGTGTGTTGCACAAGGCCAACATTTTCAAGAGTTTCTAGGTTGCGATAAACAGTTGAAAGATTTATACCAGGGTGGGTCGCGCGCACTTTTTCGGCAACTTCTTCAGGTGTGGCATGGCCGAGTTCGCGCACTGCAGATAAGACGAGTTCGCGTTGTGGTGTTAAACGCAAACCTTTATCGCGGAGTTCATGTCTATCAGCCATAGGTAAAGCCTACCTTTAAAGTGAAATGATGAGTTCGGCAGGAACGCCTTGCGCAGCGGTTACTTGCTGTTCTACGCGCGCACCTGGTGCTTGAACTACGAGAGTCCAGATGCCAGGGGCGGCGAAGAAACGAAAATGTCCTTGCAAATTAGTTGGAAGTTCTGCGGTGAATTCTCCGTCGCGATCTAACAAACGGACATGTGCGTTACCGGCCGGAGTTCCGTTAGGTACTCCGTCGTCCCCTGCCTTTAATACAACACCTTGGATTATTGTTTGTGTCGTAACGTCGATGCCATCGAGTGATGGACCGCCAGGAGTTGCACCGCAGGTTCTCAACTTATGCGCCTACAGCTACTGGTACTCCAACAAGTGAACCGTACTCAGTCCAAGAGCCGTCGTAATTCTTAACGTTTGCAACGCCAAGAAGTTCATGAAGCACAAACCAAGAGAATGCAGAACGTTCTCCGATACGACAGTAAGCGATGGTGTCCTTTGCAAGATCAACACCGGCGCCTACATAAATCTCTTTCAGGTCTGTATCTGATTTAAATGTGCCATCTTCATTTGCCGCCTTTGACCACGGAATGTTCTTCGCAGTTGGAATATGTCCCTTGATCTGACCTTGCTCTTGTGGCAAGTGAGCAGGTGCGGCTAGTTCTCCGCTGAATTCTGCAGGTGAGCGCACATCAACAATGTTGAGTGTGCCGATAGCTGCGATTACTTCATCGCGGTATGCGCGAATTGAGTTATCGCGCTCTTTTGCAACGTAACGAGTTGCTGTGCGAGTTGGTACTTCGGCTACAAATGGACGAGCATCGAGTTCCCAACGCTTGCGCCCACCATCTAGCAAGCGAACATCTTGGTGTCCGTAAACCTTGAAATACCAGAAAGCGTACGTTGCAAACCAGTTGTTATTGCCACCGTAAAGGATGACTGTTGAGTCATTTGAGATACCTGACTTAGAAAGTAGCGCTTCAAACTTCTCCTTTGAAATCAGATCGCGGATAAGGCCATCTTGCAGATCATCACGCCAGTGGAAGGTGATCGCGTTTTCGATATGACCTTGCTCGTACAAAGTGGTGTCTTCATCGACCTCCACGATTACAACCTTTGGGTTATTGATATTTTCAGCGACCCAATCGCCGCTGACTAGTGATGTATCTCGTGACATTTTCTCTCCTATTTTTTGGTTTATTTCATTGATTTAAAAGTGGATAAAACGAATTACTTAGCTATGCGCACGCGCAAAATGAGCAAATACATCTCGCAACCTAGGCAGAAATTAAATGCTGCATTTAAAAACGCGGCAGCAAGTGCAAAGCCAACTGCAACCGTGAAGACCAAGCTAGCTCCAGTCACAGATGCGATCACGGCTACTAGAGCAAAACCAAGTCCAACCGCCTGTGCAAACTGTGGCGGACGAACATCTTCAAAAACCACCTCTGACTTCAAACGTGGCTTAATTAACTTTTTAAAGATGACTGCATAGGGCGTGAATTGCGGACCACGCAGTGCGCCTATGGCAAAGACGACTGCTTGGAAGGCAATTACCCAAAGGTTTGATGTAACAAGAGCAGTTGCTAATACAACTGTCGTGATTACCGCAGACCAACGAGGGCCACGTGCATCTATTGATACTGACATTTTTACTTCCTTCACTTTTCGCCTTTGGGTTGATGTTTTAGTTTTTAAAATTGCAAACTAAGGACAACAGATAGCGCCAGTTAAGCGGCCGTAATCAAGCACACGGCGCTTTGTGAAGTAACTGGTTTGGATAGAGAACATTGCTAAAGGATAAAGCGGACCAAGGTAATTTGCTACTTGCGAGTCTTTCGCAACAAGTGAAGTTAGTGAATTGCCGAGACTGCAGCGTGGACTTGAGCGCGCTTAGGCGTTCCCATCGCGCGGCCGACTTCCACGCCAGCGCTATTTAAAAACAAGGTCGTTGGTGTAGAGCGAATATCTAATTTGCGCACGAGTTCGAGATTAGATTCAGCATCGATATGGGCGTAATGAACATCAGGCATTGTCTTGACCATATCTTCGAGTAAGGCCTTGGTCGCACGGCAGGGCGTGCAAAATGCTGATGAGAATTGCACCATTGTGGCGCGAGATCCCAGTTCTGTACCCACGATTGCAGCGGTGAGCTTTGGCCCATTTACCGTCTTCTTCTTGCGAAATTCCCCACGGGTGCGCTGATACCAGATGCCAAATCCAGTGGCACCGGCCAGTACAGCCACGAGTGGAATCAAGGTTTTCACAGGAGTATTCTCTCTTACTTAAGCAGATATCACTAACTCGCGAAAGGCTTACCCCATGGCCAAGGTGTTGCTATTAACAAACACCAATGGCGCCAGCGCGGAAGTTCTGCCATCACTTGCTCTCTTGCAGCACACAGTAAAGATCATGCCTGCCGAAGCGAGCGTATTAATCGATTCACCTGTGATGGATATTGTTTTTGTTGATGCCCGTCGCGATCTACCTGCAGCAAAGAATTTAACACGTTTACTCACTTCAACAGGCGTTGGTGCACCGGTAATTGCAATCACCACTGAAGGTGGCCTTTCTGCGATGAGCGCTGATTGGGGAGTCAATGATGTAATGCTCGACACCGCAGGCCCCGCCGAAGTTGATGCGCGAATTCGAATCGCAATCGGTGCACACCTTGCGGCGATCACCGCTGCAGATCCAACTTCTGGTGAAATCCGCACTGGTGATGTTGTAATTGATGAAGGTACATACACCGCAAAGATAAAAGGTCGCGCACTTGATTTAACTTTTAAAGAATTTGAACTTCTTAAGTACTTGGCACAACATCCCGGCCGCGTATTTACCCGCGCGCAGTTGCTGCAAGAAATTTGGGGATACGACTACTTTGGTGGAACTCGCACTGTTGATGT
>CAXNDN010000083.1:0-4093 GCA_964201295.1 Candidatus Planktophila sp.
AGAACGCGGATCGTGCGAGAAGGCGCAGTCTCACGAACCGAAATCACAGCGCTCGTATCCGACATTTCTCACGAGTAAGGCTTAGGCTTGCCCGCATGAGTTCAGAGACATTTTATGGCCCCGATTTCGCGCTACTTAGCCAGCAAGACCCTGATATTGCAGCGGTCTTACTTTCAGAGTTAAAGCGCCAGCAGACCAATCTGCAATTAATCGCATCAGAGAATTTCACATCACGCGCAGTTCTTGCTGCTCTCGGTTCTACCTTGTCCAATAAATATGCTGAGGGTTATCCCGGAAAACGTTATTACGGTGGTTGTGAAGAAGTAGATAAGGCAGAAGTAATTGCGATCGATCGTGCCAAATCTCTATTTGGCGCAGAACATGCAAATGTCCAGCCACACTCTGGAGCCAGCGCGAATGTCGCCGTTTATCAAGCATTTACCAAACCTGGTGACACAGTTCTTGCGATGTCTCTGCCACATGGTGGCCACTTAACTCACGGCTCTCCAGTCAACTTCTCTGGAAAATGGTTTAACGTCGAGTCATATGGCGTTCGCCAAGATAACGAGCTAATTGATTACGACGAACTCCGCGATATCGCAATTCGCACTAAGCCAAAGATGATCTGTTCTGGTGCAACCGCCTATCCATCGTTAATTGACTTTGAAAAGGTTCGCGCTATCTGCGATGAAGTCGGTGCGATTATGTGGGTGGATGCCGCGCACTTCATTGGCTTGGTTGCCGGTAAAGCGATTCCATCACCTGTTCCGTATGCAGATGTTGTTTCATTTACAACACATAAAGTTCTACGTGGTCCGCGCGGTGGCATGATCTTGACCAAGGCAGAACACGCGGCAGCAATTGATAAATCAGTCTTTCCGGGTATGCAAGGTGGACCAATCATGTCGGCAGTTGCCGGCAAAGCAATTGCACTCGCTGAATGTGCGACTCCTGCTTATCAAAAGTATGCCAAAGATGTAATTGTTAACGCGAAGGCGCTGGCAGCAGCCCTTGAAGGCGAAGGAATGCGCGCCGTTTCTGGCGGTACTCAGACGCACCTCGCATTGATGGATATTCGCAGCACAGGTGTGACTGGAAAAGTTGCTGATGAGCGCTGTGGCTTAGCCGGAATAGTAATGAATAAGAATTCGATTCCTTATGATCCAGAGAAGCCAGGAATCACAAGTGGTATTCGCGTCGGTACTCCAGCCACAACCACGCAAGGTATGGGCGTAACAGAGATGAAGACGATCGCATCTTTTATTGCGCGGGCGATTAAGACAGATGATGCCAATACCTTGGCGGCGATCAAATCTGAAGTTCACGCACTTACTGCACGCTTCCCCATTTACACAGCATAGGCAAGCAGGATGCGCGAGTACCTAGTAACCCTGCTTCTGGCGGCGGCGCTTTGTTACATCGTGACTCCACTTGTCCGTAAATGGGCGCTCCACTTTGGGGCTGTTGCACAAATTCGCAAGCGCGATATCCATGTTATTCCAACACCACGTTGGGGTGGATTGGCGATGTGGCTATCAATGTCGGCGACATTTCTGATCGTTGGAAACTTGTCACTTGTTGGTAAATCTTTTGGACACGATGCGCAAGGAATTTTCTTGGCAGGAACATTCTTAGTTCTGCTGGGCATGCTTGATGATAAATTTGAGTTAGATGCCATTACGAAGTTAGCGGGGCAGGCTTTAGCCGCCGGCATCTTGTTGCTCTACGGAATTCAAATTCTTTGGTTGCCGATTAATGGTGTAACTATGTTGCCGCCAAGTATTGGTCAATTACTTACCGTCTTGATCGTTCTTGTCACTATCAATGCTGTTAACTTTATTGATGGGTTAGATGGTTTGGCCGCAGGAATTGTGGCGATATCAGGCGCGGCCTTCTTCGCCTTCGCTTACTTGCTAGCAGTTGTTTACGGCTTCAATCGCGCCGGTGCACCTTCGCTAATAACTGCGATCGTGATCGGGGTTTGTTTAGGTTTCTTGCCACACAATGCCCATCCCGCCAGGATATTTATGGGGGATTCGGGATCGATGTTTTTAGGCTTAATGCTCGCTGCTTCTGCAATTACTTTAACCGGACAGGTTGATCCAAATGCGATTACTGAGGAGAAGCTGGGCCCTGCGCTCTTGCCGCTCCTTCTGCCATTTGCCGTTCTTGCGATTCCTTTAGCTGATTTAACACTTGCCATCTTTCGCCGTATCCGCGCAGGTAAATCACCATTTGCATCTGATAAAGAACACCTACATCACCGGATTATGCGTGCAGGCAATACTCAGGTACGCACTGCAGGAATTATGTATTTATGGACCGCTACGATTGCCTTCCCAGTAAGCGTTTCTGCCTTTGCGCCGCTGTGGGTTTCAGCAATTTTTGCTGGGGCTATGTTGGCATTTACGATTCACTTTAGCTGCGGTAAATCTAAATCTTTCCGAAATTTAGAAATTGCCGACCGTGTCTGAAGAAAAATCTAACGAATCACAATTGTTGCGTGGAGCCGTTTGCCCAACTTTAATTGTTGGCGCAATTGCAATTGTGCTTTTTTCACTTCTGAAGGGGTTAAGTGGTTTCTATGGCGCACTTCTTGCGCAATTTATTGTCGCTATCTACTTTGTAATTCACATCTTGGTATCGCGCTTGACTCGTAATTTAGATCCCATCAGCACGATGGCGATGGCGCTACTTTCTTACTTTGCCAAACTTTTCTTCTTAGGCCTCTTCCTCTGGGCCTTGGCTAATTTCACCGATCGCCAGACAATTGACCGCCTTAGCTTTGGCGTTGCAGCCTGTGCGCTAACAATTGCCTGGCTCGGTGGGGAGATCGCTAGTTACCTCAAACTCAAAACTCATCTACCATTGCCAACACAAGCCAAATCGTCAGTACCACCCACGGAGGTCTAAGTGAGTAACAGCAGCCATAACAAGCGCGACGAGAACGCAATGTGGACGATCTTTGGTTATCTACTTTCTGGCCTGCTCTTCTGGGGAGGGGCTGGGTATGCCGCAGATAAGTGGCTGGGCACGACCTACCTAACCTTGGCTGGGCTGATCGTCGGAATGGGCGGAGCCATTTACTTGGTCTGGCTACGGTTCGGCCGCGAATAGCGGTCCGACCCATAAAGACGGTTCGGCCGCTAGTAGCGGTCCGACCCGAGCGCAAATCACACCTCTTGGATTTCACAGGTTGAGGCTTTTCCGAATAAGGTTGCCCCGTTATAGGCCATCCATAAGTAACCGCTACATATATTGGAGTTCGAGTGCTCTCGATAGTTCTTTCCGGCGCTGAAGGCGAAGGCTTTGTCCCGCCGAGTACCAAAGACTTCGAACTGCCACCTATTTTTGGTGATAACCCATATACAACTAAACCAATTTTTCTAGTTATTTTTTCTGTCATTCTGATTTCAGTTTTCTTTATTGCCTCATCTCGCAAGGCAGCGATTGTTCCTTCCAAGCTGCAATTCGCTGGCGAAAGTGTCTACGCATTCGTCCGCAATGATCTTGCCAAAGATGTTATCGGCCATGAATTCCTTCGCTTCGTGCCCTACCTCTTTACCCTCTTTACTTTTATTCTCGTAAATAACTTATTTGGAATTATTCCAATAATTCAATTCCCAACCATGTCTCACGTTGGATTCGCCTATGTCTTGGCGATGTTCACATTCTTTGTTTTCCACTACGTGGGTGTTCGCAAGCATGGTTTATACAAGTACATCAAAGAGATCATGTTCATGCCAGGTGTTCCAAAAGCTGCATACATCTTGATTACACCTCTTGAAATTCTTACCTTCTTCTTAGTTCGTCCCTTGACGCTTTCACTGCGTCTCTTTGCAAATATGTTTGCGGGCCACTTATTGTTGCTCGTATTTATCTTGGGCGGCGAACACCTTGCCCAAGGTGCAATTGGTTTGAAGTTGGTTAGCCCATTTGCCTTTGGTATCGGCATTGTGTTGACCTTCTTCGAGTTCATGGTCCAATGTCTTCAGGCGTATATCTTTACTCTGTTGACCGCTTTGTATATCGCCGGCGCCCTTGCCGACGAGCACTAACACCTAACGAAAGGCAGTAAAAAATGGAAGGCACA
>CAXNDN010000084.1:0-4057 GCA_964201295.1 Candidatus Planktophila sp.
CACGTGATACTTCAGATGCATCGGCGATTTCAATCATTGAAATATTTGATAGACCCGATTGGGCAATTAAAGATTTTGTACACTCGAGAATTGCGCTCTCTGTTCGGCGATGTGTAGCGCCTTGAGTTGCGTACTTAGGCTGCGTCGACAACGGACAACTTCGCGCTCTCAAGAACTTTAAGTTCAGTTGAGACGTTTGCGACCACTGTAGAAAGTGTTAAGCCAAGTGCTTCGCAGATTGCATTTAGAAGTTCAGATGAAGCCTCTTTCTGGCCACGTTCTACTTCTGAAAGATAACCAAGTGAGACGCGCGCTTCGCGGGCGACATCGCGCAGTGTGCGTGATTGCTCGGTGCGGGCAGCGCGAAGAGTTTGGCCAACTGCGGTGCGTAACAAAGCCATCGTGGTCATCCCTTCTGCTGCGGCGGAGCGCTGGTGTCTCGTTGCCTAAGGATACGCGCAAATGAGGCGATCGCGCTTGCTACCGTGGCGTTTCGCACCACTTCACGTTCACCAGAGAGTGAAAGTTCTATGACTTGCACTGATGGACCGACAAATGCCACGAAGACTCGACCCGCATCTGAACCATCTGATGGACCTGGGCCGGCGACCCCAGTGGTTGCAATCGCCCAAGTTGAACCAAAAGATTTAATTGCACCACGCGCCATTTCAATAGCAACTTCTTCACTCACAACTGAGTTTTCTGCAATTACAGATTTGGAAACGTTTAAATGTGAGATTTTTACTTCTGGTCGATAAGCGGTTATTGACCCGAGAAAAACATCTGATGCGCCGGGAACAATGGTTAGTGCATTGCTTAATCCGCCAGCAGTTATTGACTCTGCGATCGAAAGAGTTTCACCTCTGGCACGTAACGAGCCGTGAATGTCAGAGATTAAAGTGATGATCTCATTTGTTAAGGTCACAGGTAGTTCCAATCAGCTCTGCGGTTTAAATGCAGATCGTACATAGTAGGCGCCGGTAACGATAGTGAGAGCGATTGCAATATACATAAATCCGTCACGGAACCAATATAGATCTGGGCTAAGTGGAAGTACATAAAAACCAGTACCAAAGTTTTGGAGGGTGGCTTTAATTTTGCCACCTTTATTTGCGGGAATCACTCCCCGCTTCACGATCGCTAAGCGGAAGAGAGTTATTCCAATTTCGCGCGCCAAGATAACAATTGTTATCCACCAAGGCATGCGCCCAAGAATTGAGAGACAGACCATGGCGGTACCAACCATTGCTTTATCGGCAACCGGGTCGAGAAACTTTCCAAGTTCGGTGATCTGTTGTCTGCTGCGCGCCAGTTTTCCATCGACGATATCGCTTAAACCAAGAATGAAGAAAATCCACCAAGAAACAATCTGCCAGTTGTAATCATCTCCGCCATTTATAAATAAGGCGATTGCACCAAATGGGATTAGAACCAATCGCCCAATGGTTAGCGAGTTAGGAGTTATGAAGGCGGGAATATTCATAGCGCACGCGCCACTAAATCTGCGCCCATTGAATCTATGATCACCGCATCAATATATTGACCAACTTCAAAATTAGTGTCGATGAAGGAGGTGGTTCCATCAACTTCTGGACCTTGATGCGCTGCTCGACCTTCTTGTAGCTCTTTATCTTCGATAAGTACGCGCACATTTTCGCCGATTCGTGCGGTGGCGCGAAGTGAGACCATCTCATCAGCCAGTGAGGATAAAGATTCCACCCGTTGGCGAATTACATCCTCTTCAACTTTATCGGCCAGATCCAGCGCTTCGGTATTATCTTCATCGGAGTATCCAAAAATTCCAATGGCATCTAACTTTGCTGCGCTAAGGAAATTCGCTAACTCATCAAAATCTTCCTGCGTCTCCCCCGGAAACCCGACTATGAAGTTAGAGCGAATCCCGGCTTCTGGCGATAAGGCGCGAATCTGGGAGATTAAATGTAAGAACTTTTCAGAATCTCCAAAGCGACGCATTCTGCGTAATACCGTTGGGCTGGAGTGTTGAAAAGAGAGATCAAAGTAAGGTGCAACTTTCTCAGATTCGATCATCGCTTGAATCAAAGATGGACGCATCTCGGCAGGTTGCAGATAGGAAAGCCTTACTCTCTCGACTCCCTCAATGGCAGCAAATTCGGGCAATATTTTCTCCATCAACTTTAGATCACCCAGATCTTTACCGTATGAAGTTGTATTTTCACTTACCAGAAATAGTTCGGTGACTCCGTTTTGGGCAAGCCATCTTCCTTCTTCAATAATTTCAGTTGGTTTGCGCGAGATAAAGGAACCCCGGAAATATGGAATCGCACAGAACGAACAACGGCGATCACAGCCTGATGCGATCTTTAGCGGTGCCCAAGGTGCGCTTCCAAGTCGTTTACGAAAGAGAGAGCCACCAGCACCAAGTGATGATGCATAAGATTCATTGATCGCTTCTTCTCGC
The DNA here is from genome assembly GCA_964201295.1 of Candidatus Planktophila sp. Taxonomy (GTDB): domain Bacteria; phylum Actinomycetota; class Actinomycetes; order Nanopelagicales; family Nanopelagicaceae; genus Planktophila. Next base: position 2,441 of record CAXNDN010000084.1, read on the forward strand.
GCCGCGGGGCGATCGGCAGGTGCAATAGGCAAAAGTGAACGACGATCACGCGGCACATGTGGGGTGTGGGCATTTCCTGAGACGATTGATTGCAATCGCGCAGATATATCTTGGTAATCATCAAAACCTAATATGCCATCGGCTTCCGGAAGCGCCTTCGCTAACTCTTGCCCGTAACGTTCTGCCATACAACCAACAGCGACTACGGCGCGCGTTTTACCGTGCCCCTTTAGCGAATTAGCCTCTAAGAGCGCATCAATTGAATCTTTCTTCGCTGATTCAATAAACCCGCAGGTATTAACCACCGCAACTTCGGCTGCTTCAACATCTGAAACTAAGGTCCAACCATCGGCGGCTAGGCGGCCAGCTAACTCTTCAGAGTCGACTTCATTACGGGCACAGCCCATAGTAACAATTGCAACAGTCCGACTCATTTGTCAGATGGTACAGCGTTGTCGCCTACTTAGATCTGAAAGTCTTACGAATCTCTTGGTTACGCGCACCAAGTGAGGCGATTTCTTCGCCATTTAACGTTAAATCTAGATCTCCAGCATTGCTCAAATAGATGCTGATCGAATTTGGCGCGCTAAAGCTCTTGGAATCTCCTTGAAATAACGGTCCTTTATATAAATGTTTTCCATCTACTACGACATCAATATTGGAATTACCGCGGGCTGCCGAAATCGTCAGCGTCATTTTTCCAGAATCAGAAGGTTTAACCTTAATTTCCTGCGATGTCGATGGCGAAGGTTCGGTTGGCGGTGTCGCCGATGAAGTATCAACGGGCGCAGGGCTGGTGACGACAGTAGGGGTAGCGGTAGTTTTTGAATTTGAGATGATTATCTGCCCACCCGTGAATGCTACTAATCCGATAACGGATGCGATGGCTAAAGACTTCCAAGAAATTTTTTTTCGCTCATTGAAGGTTCGGGTAACGCTATTTTCGACCAACATGTCGTGAATTTTGCGAACTTCTGATGAGTGTTCACTGTTATATAAATCAATTAGGGTCTGCGCATCTACCGAAATAATCGCCGCGATATTCCGCAAGTGGCCGCGGGCGTAAGTCTCTCCGCCGCAATGAATAAAGTTATTCTTTTCAATTTCTTTTAATAACCCAGCGCGAATACTCGTGCGCTCTGCAAGTTCGTCAATGCTCAGGCCCGCACTTTCGCGCGCACCTTGCATAAACTCACCTAGCGACATTTCAACTCACAATTCTAATTCGACCTAAAGTTTCTATTTGTAAAGTCTAGAGCGCTTATCACCCCCTTGCCTAGCGGTCAGGGTGATGAGCACCAAATATCACCCTTAGGGCTACTCCCCTATTTGGTTAACTGCTGATGAATTTTAGTAATTACGCAAGGTTGCAAGGACGGAATCGAGTTCATCTGGCTTAACCATCACGATGCGCGCCTTAGATCCTTCTGATGGTCCGACAATCCCACGTGATTCCATTAAATCCATCAAGCGTCCAGCTTTAGCAAAACCAACTCGCAATTTTCTTTGCAACATAGATGTGGAACCAAACTGCGTTCCGACCACAAGTTCAACTGCTTGTAAAAGTAAATCTAAATCATCTCCGATATCTTTATCAACCAATTTATTAGTTTGTGG
>CAXNDN010000085.1:0-4029 GCA_964201295.1 Candidatus Planktophila sp.
TTACGCGTGGTGCAATCTGCGCGGGTTAGAACATGTAAATGGGTTAACAAATCGCCAGCATCACGGACGTATCTGCGCACAGCAGAATCTGTCCATTCGCCATCGCCATACCCGTGAAAACGCAGGTGAAGTGCGACTAAAGTTTCAACCTGGTCAATTGTCGCTCCATCAAAGTGCAGCGCTTTTAAGCGCGATTTTGTTAAGCGCGCACCAACAATTTCGTGATGGTGAAATGAGACCCCGCCACCGGCGATCAGACTGCGGGTCTTTGGCTTGCCGATATCGTGCAAAAGTGCAGCCAAGCGAATAACTAAATTGGGTCCGCCTAATCGATCTTCAAGGGCGATCGCTTGCTCTAATACTGTAATTGAATGCTCATAGACATCTTTATGGTGGTGGTGCTCATCTATTTCTAGCCGCAACTTCGGAACTTCAGGCAGAACAATTTCAGCGAGTCCAGTTTCTACCAAAAGCGTTATTCCAATTCGAGGCCTAGTAGACATTAGCAATTTGGTTAATTCATCGCGGATTCGTTCAGCTGAGATAATTGAAATTCTTCCTGACATATCCTTCATTGCCTGTAAAATACCTGGCGCAATTTCAAAACCTAATTGGCTGGCAAAGCGCGCCGCCCGCATCATCCGCAGTGGGTCATCTGAAAAAGATCTTTCTGCTGTACTAGGAGTGCGAAGTATCTTCGCTGCTAAATCCGCTAAACCGTTATAAGGATCTATAAATTCAGGAACTTCGGTGGTTAATTCCAGAGCCATTGCATTAACTGTAAAATCACGTCGTAATAGATCACCTGCAATGTTTTCACCATAACTAACTTCGGGTTTACGGCTTTTTGGATCGTAACTATCGCTGCGATAAGTTGTTACTTCTACCGTTGTATCGCCACGTCTTCCGGCAACAGTTCCGTATTCAATTCCAGTCTCCCAAATATTTTCTGCCCAGACTTTTAATATTTTCTTTGTCTCTTCTGGTTTTGCATTGGTTGTGAAATCTAAATCATTTCCGAGGCGCCCAAGTAAGGCATCGCGTACGGGACCACCGACTAGTGCAAGTCGAAAACCCTGGGCGGCAAAGCTCTGGGCAAGTGAACTCGCCAACGGCGCTCGTTTAATGAGCGAGGCGATCGCAACTTCTCCTGCGGCTCCCAATGCACTCGTCACAATAGGTAAGGTTAGAGCAGTACCCTTGCTCTATGACCCCGGCACCTGGTGCGGGCAGCGAAGGTACGAAGAAAAAGCGGAGGCGCAAGCGCCCCGCACATCGCGCCCCACTTAGAAATGATTCAACTGCCCCTGGCGTTGTTGCGCCTGCCGGCGCTACAGCTAAGCCTGCCAGGAGCGCCCCGAAGAGCTATACCAAACGCGTTGATGAAGTCTCAGCCGGCGGATTGGTCATCGATCACAGCGGTAAGAATGGTCTCTTAATTGGTCGCATCGATCATAAAGATGCATCTGGTCAGCGAATTCTCTGGTCGCTACCAAAGGGACATATAGAAGAAGGTGAAACACCTGAACAAGCAGCGTTGCGCGAAGTTGCCGAAGAAACCGGTATCGAATCGGTGATTGAGAGATCACTTGGAGTAATTGATTTCTGGTTTATGGCCGGTGGCAAGCGCATTCACAAAACTGTTCACCATTACCTCTTCCGTGAAACTGGCGGAAAATTAGCCCCACAAGAAAGTGAAGTTGATGAGGTTGGTTGGTTTCCTTTATCTGAGATTGTCGAACGGTTGGCATATCCCGATGAGAAGAAGCTAATTGCCCGCACTGATGCCGCTGCTGAGTTGGCAGAACAATGAAGAAATTTAGATTTCTATCACTCGCCATCTTTCTACTCTTTGGATTCACCCCACACGCCAGCGCTAATGAATCTACTATAAATCTAGTTAGTAAACCCCATCAGTTATTTGACGGAACTTTTTTAAATGATGATTTAGCAAAAGATTTATCGCCTGCGGGTTCATTAGGTAAAGCGATAGAGAAGAAACGTACTGGAGCACGCACCTGGGTTATCGATGCTGCGCTTTTAGATGAAGTTGCAGATATGGCAAATGGTTATCTTTTAAAAAGTGAAATAGCACCGACCGGTGAATTAATTGCTAAAGAATGGTTGGCGCGTTTACTTCTTGCGACATCGGGTGATCGGATAATTGCACTGCCATATGGAAACCCTGATATCGCTTTAGCAAAACGGCTCGCACCAAGTGAACTCCGTCTTTACTACGCATATGGTTACGAAAGGCTTTCTTTCCACTTAAACCGGCGGATCTCTGAAGAAAGTAGCGCAATCTCAAGCACTGGTGAATCTGCGCTAAGTGCGCCACTTCGCAAGAAGTACACGCAAGATCGACAAGCTTTAACTACTCTCTCCTCAGTTGTAACCGCTCCCGATGTCCAAGCCCAGCGCGCCAAACTTGCAGTACTGCTCTCACCGACCTTGGATAAGGATGAGCAGAGAATTTTCTCTTACAACGCTGAATCATCTGTAGCGAAAACTTTAGACAGGTTGCGAATCACGGGTGGTAAATATCAGATCGCCGCAAAAACCGGAAAATTGCCGGTAACGGTTATAAATGATTTTAACGTTCCGGTGATCGTAAATATTAAATTTAAGCCAAACAATTCGCGCCTTCAAGTTTCAAATATCGTAGCGCTGCAAATTCCTGCAAATTCTCGTACCCAATTAGCTATGCCATTTTCAGTTGTTGCGCCGGGGGCTACGACAGTGATTGCAGAAATTACCAATGAAGATGGTCGGGTTATCGGAAAATCTTCCAAGTTGGCAATTAACCTCACTATCTTTGATTCGCGGGTTACCGGCTTCACAATTGGTGCGGCGGTTCTGTTATTCATCGCCGCATTGACCCAAACTATTCGCAGGGTAAGAAAGGGGCGAAATGAAGACCAATGATCTCTTCCGCGCCTCTGGTGTGATGGCGATCGGCACAATTCTTTCGCGAATTACCGGATTCTTCCGCGCCATATTGGGCGTCGCTGTTCTTGGTACAGCGTTATTGGCAGATTCGTACAACGTTGCAAACACCATGCCAAATATTTTGTATAACTTATTGGTTGGTGGTGCCTTAACTGCAATCTTCGTTCCACAACTTGTTAGATCTTTCTCTGATGAAGATGGGGGACACGGCTTTGCATCTCGTTTAGTTACTACAATTTCTGGGATTCTCTTACTTCTAGTATTTGTCGGTGTAATTTTTGCGCCGGCGCTGGTGCGTTTATACGCACCAGAATTTGCAACCTCTGGCTTTGAGAAAGAGTTCTCAATCGCAGTCGCCTTTACCCGATATTGCCTGCCGCAAATATTCTTCTTAGGGCTATTTACGATGCTTGGACAAGTGGCAAATTCGCGCGGCTCTTTCGCCCCACTTATGTGGGCTCCGATTGCCAATAACTTAGTTGTAATTGTGGTCTTCGCTGGTGTTTTGATTATGCAGAAGAATTTAACGGCCGAAACTATCTCAGATGGCCAGATTCAACTTTTAGGGTGGGGAACGACTCTTGGAATTGTGGTGCAGGCGTTAATTTTAATTCCTGTTGTGAAACGATCCGGGATTCGCTTGCGGCCAATCTTTGGGGTTGTAGGGCTTGGCAAATCATTTTCTTTAGCGGGATGGACTCTGGTTTATGTCCTTATCTCCCAAATCGGATATTTGATTACGGTAAATGTTGCAACTAGCGCCGCGGTTCGCAGCGCAAAAGCCGGGATATCAACTGGTGTTGGCTTCACACCTTTTACCGCCGCTTACTACATTATGTTGTTGCCGTATTCCATCGTCACTATCTCTATTGTTACGGCGTTATTGCCACATCTTTCCAGGTTGGCAATTGATAAGAACATTGATGAAGTAAAGAAACAATTAATTCGTGCGATCCGCCTCTGCGGTGTGGTCACGGTGCCAAGCTCGGTTGCATTTTTACTCTTTGGTTCACTAATGACCGAGGTGCTCTACTTTGGAATTTCACTAGAAGACTCTCGCTACATTGGTTATGTACTCTC
>CAXNDN010000086.1:0-3975 GCA_964201295.1 Candidatus Planktophila sp.
AGTTCTTTACCGACTTCGATGTCGATGGCATCTGGCTTATGTTCTAGGTATTTGGGCCAGGTGTAATTTTTTGGGGGAGGCAAGCGGTTCTCTTTATCAAAGTTCCACGCACCGCCGGTTGGTTTGCCGTTTTCAATCAAGATGTTTAGGCGAGCGCGTTGGGCGCGATAGAAAGTCTCCATCAAATAACTTTTCTGCGAATCTGCCCAAATTGAAAAGTGCTTGCGGGAAGTTAAGAAGAAATCATTTTCAATAAAGCTGGCGCCTAATTCTTTTAGCTGTGCATATTGGCGGTGTGATGAAGGTTCGGCGCAGATCAATTCACGTTTTGGGTGTAGCTTTGCAATCTTTTGCAGACCATCGATCGTTGTCGCAGCCTTTACATATTCAACGGTGAAACCTTCATCGCGCAATGATTGGGCAAAGTGGCGGGCAGATGAAACGAGAAAGTGCAGACGCTGCGGATGCCAAGGACGTCCGGTGGTCATACGTGCACTTTCCACGAGTGCGATTACATCTTCTTTGGGGTTGGCCTGGCGCAGTGCGCCGAAGTCGCGGTGCAGATGATCAAAGGGGATATAGATCAGGCGCGGCATCCCTGAAGGGTAGGCAAGGCTCAGACAAAGCGCTCGTTGAGTGACCTAGGCGACACGCCAGGGGCGAAGTCAGGCTTAGGCTATTGCTTTATGCCTGTTTGCCCCCTTACCCTTTAACCAAACGGGCATTATCGGGCACTCCCCACCTGATCGCTCAAAGTAGAGCCTAGGGAGATCTTTAATTGTTAACTGAAGAACGGCGCATGGCGATCGTTGAATTGGCCCAGAAAGATGGCCGAGTCGATGTGGTTAACGCTGCGAGTTCTTTTTCAGTAGCCGTTGAAACAATTCGGCGAGACCTGGATGTTCTACAACGCCGCGGTTTGATGCGCCGAGTCCATGGTGGTGCGATTGCTTTAGATCGATTCTCACGCGAGTATTCAGTGGCAGAGCGGCGCTCGCTCAATAACGAGATTAAACAGAAGATCGCGGCGGTTGCTGTGCAATATCTGCCCAAATCCGGAACTGTCTTTGTCGATGCCGGCACAACAACTGCACAACTCTACCCATTCTTGCGCGATAAGAAAGAGCTAACTGTTGTAACCAACAGTTTGATATTGGCAACTGATATCGGGGATTCTTCAACAAATGTGATTTTATTAAGTGGACGTATCCGCCCAATCACACTCAGTGCGGTGGGGGATCTAGCGCTAAATGCGATGGAGAATTTCCATGCTGATATTGCATTCCTTGGCACCAATGGCGTGGATAGCGAAATTGGTTTTACTACACCAGACCCAGATGAATCTGCGGTAAAGCGCAAGATGATCGCGCATGCTCGCGAAACAATCTTGATGGTAGATAGCAGTAAATTCGGAAAATCTTATGCAACGCGATTTGCAAAGTTAACAGATATTGATCGGGTAATCACCGACATGGATGCAGATAACACCGATGTGCAGAAACTTGAAAAATCTGGGATTGAAGTGGTGCTGGCGTGATTACTACTTTGACACCTAGCCCATCAATTGATTTTGATTACGTGCTGGCATCCCTGAAATTAGGCGGGGTCAACCGTGCGGCTGGATTTGGATTACACGCCGGTGGCAAGGGAGTAAATGTTTCACGTATTTTGACGCTAATGAAGGTCAATAACATCGCACTGGTTCCGATGGCAAAAGAGAATGGTGATTTCTTTTTAAATGCCGCAGAGTCCGAAAAACTGCGTTTAGATATCTTGCCGATCGGATCTCCACTTCGCTTTAACGTTTCATTGGTGCATGAAGGGCTAACGACAAAGGTAAATGCTGAATCATCATCTTGGACGCCGGCTGAAGCAAAGAAGATTGCCGGGCGATTTAAGGTGCGTGCTCGGCGAAGTGAGTTTGGAGTAATTGGTGGTTCACTGCCTGCCGGACTTGATCCTGCTTGGCTTGCCAAGCTGGTATCTGACAATGTAAATCGCACCAAAGTTGTCGTCGATTGCAGTGGTGATGTATTGCGCGCGGCAGTTGCTGCCAAGCCATTTTTAATTAAGCCCAATCAAGAAGAGGCTGAAACTTTAGTTGGTTCAGCAATTTCAACTATGGCAGATGCGGTTAGCGCCTGTTTTGAGATGGTTGCAATGGGTGCACAAAATGTACTTCTATCTCTTGGAGAAAAAGGAAGTTTGTTCTACAACGGAGAAACTATTTTCCGCGCGCGGGCTGAAAAGATCGTAGCGACAAATACCGTTGGCGCTGGTGATTCTTTACTTGCTGGCTTCATCGGCACCTATAAAGCGGGACCCGTTAAAGCGCTGGCGACTGGCGTTGCTTGGTCTGCTGCGGCGATTAAGTCTCGTGGTACCGGAGCAACGATTGCGCCCAGCATTATTTCTACCGAACTTATTTCGCATATAAATCCAAAGGAGGCATCCCTTGAAGAAGAACTACTTCACAACTGATGCCAAAAAGAATTCAGTTCAGCAGACCCTTGCTGTTCTGATTGCCAGAACTCGTCTGGCATCTCTTGTACAAGAGGAGGGCTACATAGCATGACCAATTACATAGGAAGCGCAGATTCCCATTCGGGTTGGCGCTCACAGCTACAAAAGATCGGTGGAAACCTCGCAGGAATGGTGATTCCAAATATTGGAGCATTCATTGCTTGGGGACTTCTAACTGCTCTATTTATTCCAACAGGTTGGATTCCTAACGAGGAGTACGCCAAGATGGTTGGACCAATGATCGTTAACTTGTTGCCAATTCTTATTGGTCTAACAGGTGGTCGTATGGTTCACGCGCAACGTGGTGCTGTAATCGGTGCTGTTGCAACTGTTGGTGTTATCTGCGGTACTGATATCCCAATGTTCCTTGGTGCAATGATTATTGGACCAGCAGCAGCTTGGGTATTGAAGAAGATCGATGCAGTTCTAGATCCAAAGGTTCCAGTCGGCTTTGAAATGCTTATCAGCAACTTCAGCCTTGGTATCACAGGTCTTGGAATGGCAATGGTTGGCTTCAAGGCAATCGGTCCTGTTGTTCGCAATATCAGCGATGTACTAGGAAATGGTATTCAGTCACTCGTTGACAACAACCTTCTTCCAATTGCATCTGTAATCATTGAACCTGCCAAGGTTCTCTTCCTTAATAACGCCATTAACCACGGCGTGCTTGGACCTCTAGGCGTTGCCGAAGCGAAAGAGACAGGTAAGTCAATTCTCTTTATGCTCGAGACAAACCCAGGTCCTGGCCTTGGTGTCTTGCTTGCATTCTGGTTAGTCGGACCACGTGTCGTGCGCGGTTCTGTTCCAGGCGCAATCATCATCCACTTCCTTGGTGGAATTCATGAAATCTATTTCCCTTACATTCTCATGAAGCCACGTTTGATCCTCGCAGCTATTGCTGGCGGAGCAGCTGGCGTTGCAATGAACGTTGCACTTGATAACGGTCTAACAGCAACACCATCTCCAGGATCAATCTTCGCTTACATGGTCGTTACTCCAAAGGGTGACACCTTCAAAGTACTACTTGCGATCGCAGTATCTGCGGCCGTCGCATTTGCAGCTGCTTGGTTCTTACTAAAGACCGATAGCTCAAATAACGATGACCTCGATGCAGCAAAAGCTCGCAAAGATTCATTGAAGAACGGATAACTAATGCCAAGCATTTCCGGCTCTGATGTAAAACTCGTTGTGATTGCTTGTGAAGCAGGAATGGGTTCAAGCGTGATGGTTGCTAATCAATTGGCTAAGCAATTAAAGCCACTCGGTATCACCGTCAAGCACTCACCTGTTAACAATCTTGAAGCAATGGGCGCCGACCTGATCCTCTGCCACCGTGGGCTAGCGGGCAGGGCTCGGCAAGCTGTTCCAGATAAAGTCGTGATTGCATTCGACATGTTTCTGGGGGATCCAGCTATTGCATCTGTTGTTAATGCAATACAGGGAGGCGGAACA
>CAXNDN010000087.1:0-3971 GCA_964201295.1 Candidatus Planktophila sp.
GATTTAATTCGCGTCAAGGGACTTAAAGGCGTCACAAAGCGTGAAGGTCGTCTGACCTCAAACGGCTTGGTTGTTGCCAAAGTTTCTAGCGATGTCGGCGTGATGCTCGAACTTAATTGTGAGACTGACTTCGTCGCTAAAGGTGAGCGTTTTATCGCACTCGGTGATGAACTCGTTGAGCACTTGCTCGCTTCAAAGACCGGAACAGTTGAAGCGTTCCTTGCCTCAACAATGTCTAACGGCAAAACTGTGCAATCAGCAATCGATGAAGGCAATGCAACTCTTGGCGAGAAGATCGAAATCCGTAACGTTGCAGTTGTCAGTGGTCCAGTTGGACTTTACCTACATAAGACTTCACCGGATTTGCCACCACAAGTTGGCGTTCTCGTCTCTCTTGCATCAGCTGCAGCAGAAATCGGCAAAGATGTTGCGCAACACATTGCAGCGTTTGCACCAAAGTTCGTCAATCGTGAAGATGTACCTGCTGATCTAATTGAAAATGAACGTCGAATCGCAGAAGAGACTGCCCGCGAAGAAGGTAAGCCTGAGGCTTCCCTTAGCAAGATCGTGGAAGGTCGCGTGACCGGTTTCGTCAAGGAAGTTTCCTTGCTGGAGCAGGCTTTCGCCAAAGATGCGAAGAAGACGGTTAAGCAGATCCTCGATGAGGCAGGAACCGCCGTCAAGGCGTTCCATCGTTTCCGCGTAGGTCAGTAAACTAACTACAAGTCATTAGAAAAGGAGCACCCATGCCCGGTACAAGAGGAACGTATCGGCGGGTGCTCCTTAAACTTTCCGGCGAAGTTTTCGGCGGCGAAAAAGGCATCGGCGTAGATATCAATGTGATGCGTGATGTAGCAAAGCAAATTAAAGATGTCGTAAAAGGTGGAGTACAACTAGCAGTTGTTGTTGGTGGCGGTAATTACTTCCGCGGTGCTGAACTTCAGCAAGTAGGTATGGATCGTGCTCGCGCTGACTATATGGGAATGCTCGGCACAGTAATGAATTGCTTAGCGCTCCAAGATTTTCTTGAGAAAGAGGGCGTTGATACTCGCGTCCAAACAGCGATCACCATGGGACAAGTTGCCGAGCCTTATATTCCGCGTCGCGCAATTCGCCACTTAGAAAAAGGTCGCGTAGTTATTTTCGGCGCAGGTGCCGGCATGCCATTCTTCACAACCGACACAGTTGCGGCGCAGCGCGCACTTGAGATTGGATCAGAGGCGCTGCTTCTAGCCAAGAGCGGGGTAGATGGCGTTTACAACGCAGATCCGAAGAAAGATCCAAAAGCGACTAAATATGACTCCATTTCTTACGATGAAGTTCTATCAAAATCACTAGCAGTTGCCGATGCAGCAGCCTTTAGCCTTTGCCGCGAAAATGACCTGCCCATCATCGTCTTTGACTTATTAACTTCCGGAAATATCGGTCGCGCAGTACGCGGCGAAAAGATCGGAACCTTGGTTTCATAACTTGCCAATAGGCAAGAACCAAAGAAATTTACAAATTAGAGGAGTTGAAGAAGATGGCAGATGTCGCAAGTGCTCTAGCCGATGCGCAGAGCAAGATGGATAAGGCAGTTGAAGTAGCTAAAGATGACTTTGCAACTATCCGTACTGGTCGCGCTCATCCCGCGCTCTTTAATAAAATAATGGTTGATTACTACGGTACTTACACACCGCTTTCACAACTCGCCTCCATCCAAATTCCTGAAGCCCGCATGGCCATTGTTTCGCCTTTCGATAAAGGGGCGATGGCCGGTATTGAAAAGGCGATCCGCGAGTCAGATCTAGGGGTAAATCCCGGCAATGATGGCGTTGTCATTCGCGTCGCCCTGCCACAACTTTCTGAAGAACGCCGCCGAGATTACATCAAAGTTGCCAAGGGAAAAGCGGAAGATTCCAAGATCTCGATCCGAAATATCCGTCGCGCTGCTAAAGAATTGATGGAAAAGTTAGAGAAAGATGGCGATATTGGTAAAGATGATTTAGCGCGTGGGGAAAAAGAACTCGAAAAGGTGACTTCAGAACACGTTACAAAAATTGATGAGCTCCTGAAGCATAAGGAGGCTGAGCTCCTAGAAGTCTAGGAGCTCGTCAAATAAAAAATGTCAGATCTACATTCAATTAACGAGGCGATTAATAAGCGAGCCGGGCGTAAGTTACTGCCTTCTATCGCAGTTTCGCTTTCGCTAGTTGCGCTGATCTGGTTTTCACTCGCTTTTGAACGAGCTATTTTCGCTGGAGTTGTGACGGTTGCAGTGATTCTTGGAATCCGCGAACTACATAAAGCATTCTCTGCAGTTTCAATCGATATCCCACTCTGGTCGCTAACCACCGCAGCATTCGGGTTATCTGCAGCAACTTGGTTTGGCGGAATATCTGGCCTAGCAGTTGCTACCGCGATCGCGCTTCCTTGTTTATTGGTTTTACTTCTTCCACGTGGATATGAGAACTTTGTAAAGACGGCATCAGCATCAGCCTTGGCGCTCATTTATCTGCCATTTCTTGCTGGCTTCTTAATTCTCTTAGCACGCCCGGACAATGGGTTAGAGCGCGTTATGACCTTTGTAATTTTGGTCGGATGCAACGATACCTTTGCGTACTTGACCGGAGTCTTAATCGGAAAACATCCACTAGCTCCAAAGATCAGCCCTAAGAAAACGATTGAGGGCCTGATCGGTTCATTGATATTTACAATTTTAGGCGGCGCACTTTCCTTTCATTACATTATGGACTCGAGTTGGTGGCTCGGTGCACTCGCTGGTCTGCTTACAGTATTTAGCGCAACTGCTGGAGATTTAATTGAATCAGCGCTTAAGCGCGATATGGCTATAAAAGATATGGGCAATTTGCTGCCTGGCCACGGTGGAATTATGGATCGTTTAGATTCTGTTTTATTTGCAGCCCCAGCACTTTGGTTAGCCCTTGAAATTGTGCGTCGTGCGCAAGATTCAGGGCTCTTATGAGCACGCGCCCAGATGTAAACCCAGAACTAAAATTAGTTTTCGATGAGCCAGTACAAAAGAAGAAAGCGCCGAAGCATTTAGCAGATCTTTCACCAGCCGATCGCAAAGTCTGGGCGAAAGAGTTAGGTTTTCAACCATTTCGCGCCGCACAAGTTGCAACCCATTACTTCTCGCACTTATCAAGTAACCCGGAAGAGTGGACAGATATTCCAGCGGCTGAACGTCAGACTATGGCGGACGCGCTAACCCCAAAGTTAATTCAACTAGTCACCACCCGAACCACCGATAATGGAATGACGCGTAAAGATCTCTGGAAATTGCACGATGGAGTCTTAGTTGAATCTGTCTTGATGCGCTACACCGATCGTGTCACCGTTTGTATTTCATCACAGGCAGGTTGCGGAATGAATTGCCCATTCTGTGCCACCGGACAAGCGGGTTTAACTCGCAATTTAACTGCCGGTGAAATTACTGAGCAAATCGTCGCCGCAGCACGCGCTTGTGTAAATGGAGAACTACCTGGGGGAGAAGCGCGACTTTCCAATATCGTCTTTATGGGTATGGGAGAACCGCTGGCGAATTACAACGCAGTCGTTCGCACTCTGCATAACATCACCGATCCAAACCCAGATGGACTAGGAATCAGCGCTCGATCTGTGACAGTTTCAACTGTTGGCTTGGTAAATGGCATTGAAAAGTTGATGGATGAAGGAATTAACTGCACCTTAGCCGTTTCACTTCACACCCCAGATGATGAATTGCGTGATTCGCTGGTGCCGATAAATTCACGATATAAAGTTCGTGAAGTTTTAGCAGCCGCTGATGCTTATGAGAAGAAGACGGGGCGCAGATACTCAATTGAATATGCGCTAATTCGTGATATCAACGACCAATCTTGGCGGGCGGATTTACTTGGGCGCCTGCTCAAGAGCCGTAATGCGCATGTAAATCTGATTCCGCTAAATCCAACTCCGGGCTCAAAGTGGACCGCCTCGCGCCGAGAAGA
>CAXNDN010000088.1:0-3903 GCA_964201295.1 Candidatus Planktophila sp.
TAAATGGCCTCTGCCTCAAAGTTTGCAAGGACCGGTTGGCGCTGCTGGTGCAGATGGAAAGAACGGTAGTGAAGGTAAAACAATTTCTAACGCATCAACACTTGCAGGTCCCACGGGCGCTCAAGGTGAGAAAGGTGAGAAGGGAGATAAAGGTGAATCAGGTCCAGCTGGTGCAAACGGTGCACCTGGCGCTGCCGGTTTAACTGGTGCAAAAGGTGAAACTGGTGCGACTGGTCCATCAGGTGGCGGCGGTGGAACTCCGGGTGCAACCGGTGCAACGGGTGCAACTGGTTCGCAAGGCCCAATTGGATTAACAGGTGCAACAGGTGCAAAAGGTGAAACCGGAACCGCAGGTAGTAGTGGCGCTAACGGTGCAGTAGGTGCAACAGGTGCAAAAGGGGAAACCGGAACTGCGGGTAGCAGCGGTGCAGTAGGTGCAGTAGGTGCAACTGGAGCGACTGGAGCGAAAGGCGAAACAGGAACTGCCGGTAGTACCGGCGCTAATGGCGCAGTAGGTGCAACTGGTCCATCAAATGTTTACGTCAATTCAATTCCGAGTTGGAATTTATCGACTTCAAGTGCAGGTACTTATTCAACCTCAACATTTTTCCTAAATTTCAAGTCTGGGAAACACTATCTTTACACGATCTATCTAGTTGGCCAATCCGATGCCACCGGGGGAGTTTTCGCGTTAGAAATGATTCATTCAGATGGTTCTACTTCAAGCTTTGGTTACTCCGTTGTTCAAAACAGTAATTTCAGTTCAGAGCCAAAATTTATTCGCTACACATTCACGATTACTGGGGTTATTTCCCCAAGCGGTGGAGATGTGGGTGTTGCCATTCGGATAATTGATGACCTTGGAATAACAGGATCACCAAACGCAATGACATTTAGCGGTATCGCATTCTCAACCCTCGTCGGAGCAGTTGGCGCACTGTAAAACTATGGAGCGGGTGACCGGGATCGAACCGGCATGGCCAGCTTGGAAGGCTGGGGCTCTACCATTGAGCTACACCCGCGAGTGGTGCTAGCCAGGGAACTGGCTTCGCGATACGGGCAAGAGTACTGCCTCGGTAACCGAGAGTAAAAAATTACTCTAGACTCACGTCTTGCGCCACGGGGCGTAGCGTAGTGGCTAGCGCGCCTGCTTTGGGAGCAGGAGACCGGGAGTTCGAATCTCCCCGCCCCGACCAGAAGTTCAATGAAATCTTTATTGCACTTCAATTTACTTTCTAATCAAGGAGCACTTTGTGAAGAGTACGGTTGAAACACTTTCCCCAACTCGCGTCCGTCTTGATATTGAAGTCCCTTATGCAGATTTAACAGGTTACGTAGCTGATGCATATACAGCGGTTGCCAAGAAAATAACTATTCCAGGCTTTCGCAAAGGCAAAGTTCCAGCGGCCATGATCGATCAGCGAGTTGGCCGTGGATCAGTAATTGATGAAGCGATTAATAACGCCCTGCCTGAATTTTATGGATTGGCAGCTCGAGAGCACTCAGTTCTTGTCGTGGGTCGCCCTGAAGTTGAAATCAAGGAATATGTCGATAACGAGAAGTTGGTCTTTGCAGTTGAAGTCGATGTTCGCCCTGAAGTGACGCTGCCTGACTTTTCTAAGATAACTATAGAAGTTGATGATGTTGCTGTTACGGATAAAGATATTGATGAGCAGGTAGACGAGCTGCGCGCTCGCTTCGGAACGCTGACGACAGTTGAACGTGAGACTAAAGATGGTGACTTCGTAACCGTTGATTTGACTGCGAAAATTGATGGCGCTGAAGTAGATGGTGGCAAGGCAAATGATATTTCTTATGAAGTCGGTTCAAACCGCATGATCGATGGCTTAGACACAGCCTTGGTTGGCATGAAGGCCGGAGATGAAAAAAACTTTGAAACACAGCTCGTTGGTCAAACAGATGATGAAAAAGGTGTTGTTGAGATCAAGTTAAAGGCAGTTAAAGAACGTGAACTTCCACCAGTTGATGATGCCTTTGCAAAGTTGGCATCTGAGTTCGACACAATTGCAGAATTAAAGGCTGATTTCACTGAGCGCCTAAAGCGCGTTAAATCACTCGAGCAAGGTGCGCAAGCACGCGACCTGCTTCTGAAGAAGATGATTGATGATCTTGATATTCCAGTTCCGGATAAATTGGTAGAAGATGAAGTACACCAACATCTTGAAGGCGAAGGCCGACTAGAAGATGCAGCACATCGCGCTGAAGTCGAAGGTGAAGTTCGCGTATCAATCAAATCTGATTTCTTACTAGATGCAATCGTAAAAGCTGAAGAAGTTCAAGTTAATGAAATTGAATTAACTGAATATTTGATTCGCACATCACAGCGCTACGGAATGCCTCCAGAGCAGTTCGCAAAGCAGCTCCAAGATGCGGGCCAGATTTCACAATTAGTTGCAGAGGTATCTCGCACCAAGGCGCTGGCGGGTGCGCTCGGTCGCGTTAATGTTGTTGATAAATCTGGAAATAAGATCGATCTTGAAGCCCTTCGCCCACAAACTGCACCTGCACCTGCTGAGTCTCTTCCAGAGGCATAATTTTCACAGTAAGTTGGCACTTCCAACGTTGATTTGAGGTAACAAATGCGCCGGATTGTGGTTCGCCTCCTTTTACCCTTGATGTTGTTCTCTTTAATTCCGGTTAATGGCTCTTTTGCCGCGGAAAGTTCAGAGCCGACTCCGATGACTGTGGCGCCGAAAATGGGTATAGCAGCAGAGCTGCCACCAAAAATGTTTAATCCAATAAAGCAAAAGTTGATTGTCGTAAAACTTAAGAGCGCGGCTGTTTTTACTGTTGCAAATCCCGAGATATGGAAGGGCAGAGTGGTAGATCCAAGGATCGCAAAGTTTGTTGGTGGAGGACCGCTCTCCGCTTACGAAACATATCCATCGCTGACTTTGTTCAAAAGAGGCAAGACCACGATCACACTCACAGATGGAAAAAAGACTTATTTCCTCAAACTGACCGTCTTATAAAGAATCGGCTCTGCCCTGAGCGAACAAAGGCAGATTTACACCCTTTTTCCCAAATTAGGGAAGCATTTACTCTTAAGAATTGTTAAGGTCACTACATATAAAGAAGTACTCAATCAGGAGGATTACGTGGATTATCAAGACCCACAGTCGAGCGGGCAGAACGCACGCGTTGCTGCAAATGGCGCTAGCTGGCTAGATGACAATGTTTATAACCGTTTGTTGCGCGAACGCATCATTTTTCTCGCTGGTGAATTTCGCGATGAGATGGCAAATGCAATTTGTGCACAGATGCTCCTTCTCGCCGCCGAAGATCCCGAAAAAGATATCTACCTTTACATAAATTCACCTGGTGGTTCGGTGACTGCGGGTATGGCTATTTACGACACGATGCATTACATCAAAAACGATGTTGCAACTGTTGCAATGGGAATGGCTGCATCAATGGGGCAATTTATTCTCACAGCTGGCGCACCCGGAAAGCGTTATGCAACTCCTAATGCGCGCATCTTGATGCACCAACCACTTGGCGGTATCGGTGGTACTGCAACAGATATTCGCATTCAGGCAGAGCAAATGGCGATTACAAAGCAGACTATGTCTGAATTAAATGCCAAGCACACTGGCCAGCCACTGGAGAAAATTATTGCTGATTCAGATCGCGATAATTGGTTTAATTCAAAAGATGCCTTGGCTTATGGCTTTATCGATCACATTGCTACAAATGATGGACAAATCGCGGGAGGTAAGAAGTAATGAAACATATTCAAGAGATTACAAACCGCTACGTTCTTCCAACTATTGAAGAAAAGACCGCCTACGGTTACAAGCGCCTAGACCCTTACACAAAGTTATTTGAAGAGCGCATCATCTTTTTGGGCCAACCAATTGATGACACAGTTGCCAACGATGT
>CAXNDN010000089.1:0-3894 GCA_964201295.1 Candidatus Planktophila sp.
GAAGAAATAACTAAATCTTTGACTGCGCACGCCGGTATAACGGTTCGCAAAGTTAGTGATCGCACTTTTCTATTGCACCTTGGCGGAAAGCTAGAAGTTCAATCAAAAGTCCCGCTAAAGACGCGCGATGATCTCTCTCGCGCTTACACGCCAGGTGTAGCTCGCATTTGTCAGGCAATTGTTGAAGACCCTTCTAACGTGCGAAGCCTGACTATGAAGCGCAATACCGTTGCCGTGGTTACAGATGGTTCTGCAGTACTTGGCTTAGGAAATATCGGACCAGCGGCAGCACTTCCTGTTATGGAGGGTAAAGCGGCGCTTTTCAAGAGATTTGCTGATGTAGATGCTTGGCCAGTTTGTTTAGATACTCAAGATGTTGATGAAATTGTTCGCACGGTTCAATTAATCGCACCAGTTTACGGCGGCATTAACTTAGAAGATATCTCCGCGCCGCGCTGCTTTGAAATAGAAGCACGCTTACGAGACTTGCTGGATATTCCGGTCTTCCACGATGACCAACACGGCACCGCAATCGTTGTATTAGCTGCTCTTACTAACTCGCTTAAATTGGTAAAGAAAAAGTTGAGTGAGATTACGATTGTAATGAGCGGTGCGGGTGCCGCTGGAACAGCTATTGCGCGCTTGCTAACTAAGAGTGGTGCGCAAAGAATTGTGGCCTTCGATATAAATGGGTGTGTTACACCAGGCTTTACCGGAAGTATTTCAGAGGCCATGAAGGGTGCAGATGTATTTATTGGAGTAAGCGCACCCAATGTCTTAACTGAGAGCGATGTTGCATCTATGGCAAGCGGTTCGATTGTCTTCGCTCTAGCAAATCCAGACCCAGAGATCGATCCGGTGATCGCTCGTAAATATGCAACAGTTGTCGCAACTGGTCGCAGCGATCAACCAAATCAAATCAATAATGTTTTAGCTTTCCCCGGAATTTTCCGAGGGTTGCTCGATGCCAATGCCCATAAAATTACCGATGAGCTCTTAATTGCTGCGGCCGAAGCGATCGCATCTTGCGTATCTGCCTCACAGCTAAATGCCTCATTTATCGTCCCGAGTGTCTTTGATCCTCAAGTTGTGCAACATGTTGCAGCGGCAGTAAAAAAGAGCGTTTAAATGGAGTTTGCGGCATCTTTTGATTCTCAATTATCTTTGCTTGCCCCTTTTGTCTTCTACCTCGTAGTCGCGGCCATTGTTTTTATCGAAACTGGGCTGCTATTTGGCTTCTTCCTGCCCGGCGATTCCATCCTATTTAGTGCAGGTCTGGTTGCGGCAGCCCACGGGAATATAAATATTGTAATTTTAGTCTCCGCCATTTTCCTCGCCGCATTTTTTGGGGATCAAGTCGGGTTTGTGATCGGCAGAGTTGTTGGTCGTCCATATCTGGATAAGAAGGAATCACCCCGTATGCAACGAATGATAGTAAGTGCTGAAAATTTCTATGAAAAGACTGGTTGGTGGGCTGTTGTTGCCGCCCGCTTCTTTCCTTGGATACGCACATTCGTCCCACCAATTGCGGGCGCTGCAAAAATGAATTACTACAAATTTTTATCAGCTAATGTTTTAGGTGCTTTGCTATGGGGAGTTGGAATTACCTTGGCTGGTTTCTATGCCGCAACCTTGCCTTGGGTGAAGAGTTCGTCTTACGTAATTGCTGCTTTCTTTATCACCGCTTCTTTAATTTCAGCCTTGGTAAATTTCCGACGCCGCCCACAAGAACCCCGAGATAAGTCATAACGATTCCGGTAACTAGGTAAGCGCTGATCTGCACGCCTTCTGTTGGTGAATAAAGATCAATCAGTAAAGAGCCGACGAGTTGTCCACCAACGCTTATTAAAGTAAAGGTAAGCACTCCGAGGTGTTGCACGATAGTTGATGTGAAGGCGATATAGATGACGCCGATCGTGCCACCCAAATACATCCACCATGGCCCTGAAGGTAAGGCAACGATTTCGGCGCGATTAATCAATACACCAATCGCTAAGAATAGAAATAGGAATGTTGTACCCATAATGAAGTTAAGCCAAGAGGTGGCAAAACTCTGGTGAGTACTCTCATTGATTTGACCATTTAGCGCTCGTTGCACCCCAACTATTGCACCTGCGAAACAACCGAATATGACGGCAAAGAGCGATAAATTCTGCGCTTCCATTCGGTCAAGAACTGATACAAGAACAGCGAAAACAGTTACCCCAGCGGCAGCAACTCTTCTAACGGTTATCTGTTTTTTACCACCACCTGTTAGGCCGATTCGATCAACAATAAGCGAGGCTGCAGTCTGTCCCGCAATTGAAGCGACTGAATAAATTGCGACACCAATGATCGGAACAATTTGGGTTTGAACTGCTACAAAACCGCCACCGAGCATCCCTGCAAAGAGCGTCCAGGCCGGAATTTCTTTTCGGCTAACCGCACCTTTTAAGTTTTTCATTCCGTTTCGTATGGATGGTGTGAAGATTGAAATAAGCGAAATGATTAGTAAGCCTGATCCAAAAGAGACAAGCGCAGCCTCAATTGGATTTCCCATGCGAAGTGAAAGCTCACCGTTTGCACGTGCTTGCATCGCGATCAGCAGCCCAGAAAGAGCGGCTAAAAAATTTAGCTTGGAATTACTTTTGCTCACTATGGGTGAGTGCCGGTAAACTCTCGCTTATCGGCGATCCAATCCATCAGCGCGAAAAGCACTCCAGAGATTACAAATGTTAGGTGGATGGCGATTCGCCAGATTGTTCCTTCGCCAACTTCTGCCTCGCCAGCTAATTCAATGAAATCTTTCAAAAGTTCGATAACTGAAATAGCAACTAATGAGCCAATTAACTTTATCTTTAAACCACTGAAGTCGATCGTACCCATCCAATGTGGGCGATCTTTGGATTCCATTGCGATATCTATGCGTGATACAAAGTTTTCATATCCGGCAAAGATGACCATCAAAATAAGGTTTGCCAGCAAGGTTAAATCAAGAAGAGCCAGTAAGGAGAGCGTGAACTCACTCGCGCTCATTTCAGCGGTCTTCTCAGCTAGATGCCAAAATTCAACGATGAAGCGATATGCCAGAAGAATTAGCGCTCCGACTAACCCAAGATATAGCGGGGCTAGCAAGAAACGGCTGCGGAAAAGTATTACTTCAACACCATGCGAAATTTTGCTCATAGCCGCATTTTAACTCAACCGCCTAGTTGATCTGTGATTTCTAGCCATTCTTCTTCTCGAGTGTTTAATTCTGTGCGCTGATTTTCAACTTCTTCGCTGATTCTTAATAACTCAGCAGGATCAAATGCCGCACTTTCTTGTGCTGCTTCTAATTCAGTGATTTTCTCTTTCGATTTCTGAATTTGTCTCTCAACGCGCACCAAATCCTTCTTGAGTTGGCGCTGCTCTGCCGCCGAGGACGCTCCCTTAGCTTTTGCTTCAGAATTAGGCTGCTGAAGGGAATCCGCTCGTTGCTCCAAATATTGGTCAACTCCACGCGGAAGATCACGAAGTGCTCCATCCCCAAGTAACCCAACAAACCGATCACAGACTCGCTCTAGAAAATATCTATCGTGTGAAATAACAATTAGCGTTCCACTGTAGCTATCTAGTAAATCTTCCAGCTCAGTTAAAGTTTCAATATCAAAATCATTGGTTGGCTCATCTAACAACAACACATTTGGTGAATCCATCAATAATCTAGTTAGTTGCAACCTGCGTTTTTCGCCTCCAGATAAATCACCTACCGGCGTCCATTGCGAATCTTTATCAAAACCTAAGCGTTCGCAGAGTTGTGAAGCGGAGAGTGACTTTCCTTTTCCAAGTTCTATATGTGCCGCGACCTTTTCGACCGCCTCGAGTACCCGCCATTGCGGATTTAATTCATCTAGATGTTGAGTCAGAAATGCC
>CAXNDN010000090.1:0-3863 GCA_964201295.1 Candidatus Planktophila sp.
GGATGGGCTTCCTTAACATCACCGTTGTAATAATTGGTATCTGTCATACCTGGATACATTGGGTGTGGAGGCGGAACCATTCCGGCGCGCAGTGGACCAAGCAAATCATCTTTTTCAAAGATCAATTTTCCGCGAGTTGAATCTGCGAGTTCGTACTCGTTTGTCATTGTCAGGGCGCGAGTTGGGCAAGCTTCAATACAAAGTCCACAGAAAACACAACGCAGATAATTAATCTGATAAACCTTACCGTAGCGCTCTCCTGGTGACATCTGATGATCAGGCGTGTTATCCGCACCTTCTACATAGATTGCATCAGCCGGACATGCCCAAGCACAGAGTTCAGAACCAATACATTTTTCTAGCCCATCTGGATGGCGATTTAATTGATGGCGACCGTGAAAGCGTTCAGCGGTTGGTTCTTTAACTTCAGGGTATTGAACAGTGTTCACCTTTTTAAACATGGTGATGAAGGTGACCCAAAAGCCCTGTAATTGCGTCCAGAAACTCTTGGCCCCTGGCTGGTCTACCTTTTCATATGCAACTGCAGTGATATCCACATCTTTAGAGATTTCTTTAGAGATTTGGGGTTGCACTGAATTGGATTCGTTCTGATCAGCCACGATCGCCTCCTTGGTTAGAAACATTGATAGTTGTTATTTCCGATGGAAGTGAAGGAACTGCGAAGTTTGGCTCCGCCGCCTCTGGATACTCTGCAGAATCGCGCTTTTTCTTTGAATTCTCAAATGCAGTAGAAATTGCAAGAACAATCAGCACGACAACGCCAGCGAAGCCGAAGGTGACTGGACGTGATTGGCTGGTTGTGGAAATAACTCGCAGGGTTGCAACAACCAAGATCCACAGGAGTGAGACAGGGATTAAAACTTTCCAACCAAATTGCATGAACTGGTCATAACGCAAGCGAGGCAAGGTGCCTCGTAACCAGACAAAGACAAAGAAGAAGAAGAGAACTTTTATAAAGAACCAAATTAGGGTGAACCAGCCACCCAGCCATTGTTCGGTAAAGCCAAGGCCTGGAATAGCGTGATAGCCACCAAGAAATAAAGTTGTGGCTAGCGCTGAAACTGCGATGATATTTACATATTCGGCCAAGAAGAAGAGTGCGAATTTAAGTGATGAATATTCAGTATGGAATCCACCGACTAGTTCGCCTTCAGCTTCAGCTAGATCAAATGGTGCGCGGTTTGTTTCACCGACCATTGAGATTGCATAGATTACAAATGATGGGAATAGAACGAATCCGTACCACCAGGTATCTTGCTGGGCTTGCACAATGCTCGATGTTGACATCGAACCTGAGTAAATAAATACTGAAACCAAGGAAAGACCCATGGCGATTTCATAAGAAATGACTTGTGCACTTGAACGCAACCCACCAAGCAGTGGGTAGGTAGAACCTGATGACCAACCAGCTAAAACGATTCCGTAAACACCGACTGAAGCGGTGGCTAGAACATATAGAACACCAACTGGAATATCAGTTAACTGCATAACGGTCTCTTCGCCGAAGAAGTTAACTGGACCAGTCATTGGCATAACCGCAAAGGCCATAAATGCAGCAGTGGCGCTGATAATTGGTGCGATAACAAATACCACTTTATCTGCCGCTGCCGGAATCAAGTCTTCTTTAAGAGCGAGCTTTACGCCATCAGCGAGAGCTTGGATAAGACCAAACTTTCCAACGCGGTTTGGACCTACGCGCATCTGCATGCGAGCAACCAGGCGCCGTTCGCCCCAAACAGACATGATTGTTAAAACAACGCATACGGCAAAGACGATAAGTGCCTTGATAGTAATAATCCAACCTGGATCATCTAGTAATAACTCTGCATTATTCATGCCTTCACCACCGTTACTACATCGCCATGCACTGCGTTGAGTGAAATCAAGGTTTGGGTACCGAATGAATTGCGCGGCACCCAGACTGCATCATCGTGAATATCTTCAACGAGAGCTGGAAGTGAAATTGCGCCGTGGCCATTTGAAACACGAAGAATGTCGCCATCTTTAACACCTAACGTTTCGGCGCGCTTTGGTGAGATAACGGCGACTGATTTACGTGCCGTGCCGGCCAAGTTCGCTTCACCCTTTTGCATGGTGCCAAGGTCAAGTAAGCGACGCCAAGAGGTAAGCAGAAATTCGTTACCGGTGATTTTCTGCGCACCTGTTGCGGCAACTGCCGCAAAGTTAGCGCGGGCACCATCCCATTTACCAAGTGATGCAATTTCTCGTACCGCTTGAGTGACCGTGCCGAGCATTATTGATTCACCCATTTGATCTGCAATTGCAGAAAGGATGCGAAGATCAGAACGATTTAGTGAATCAGATACCGCAGAATCAAATGCGCGGGGACGGCCTTCCCAGTTAAGGAATGATCCTGACTTTTCAGTGATTGCCGCAACTGGCAAAACCACATCGGCAAGTTCAGTAACAGTAGATGTGGCAATTTCTAGCGAGACAACAAATGATTTCTTAAGTGCGGCAAGTACTTCAGAGCTATTAGCCATATCAAATGGATCGATGCCACCAACGACGACTGCATCAAGGCTTCCAGAGTTAAGTGCGGAAATAATTTCAGAGGTTGTGCGACCTGGATTTACTGGAAGAGAAGAAACGCCCCAAAGGGTTGAAATATCTACGCGCGCTGCAGCATCTGCAACTGGGCGGCCACCTGGCAGCAGCGTACCAAGTGCACCTGCTTCAATAGCGCCACGTTCGCCAGCGCGACGAGGAATCCAGGCAATTTTCGCACCTGACTTATCACCGAGTTGTGCAACCGCAGTTAACAAACCAGTTGATTCAGATGCACGTTCTCCCACCAAGATTATTGATTTAGCAGTTAGTGACAGAGCGGCAACTGCTGCAGGCTCAGCGCCCGGTGCGACTCTAATAATTTCCGCTTTTAACTTATCGACGCCAATTGAAAGTTTTGTAGCAACCGCACTTACCTTCAGTGCACGCTTGCGAACTTGTTTATTGATACGTAAGAAAACGATTGGTGACTCTTCTTCTGGTTCAAAACCAACAAGAACTACGTGATCGGCTATATCGATATCACGGTAAGTAGTTGTTGACCCAACCACCTTAGCAGCTAAGAAATCGCGTTCTTCATCCGTTGTAACGCGGGCACGGAAATCAATATCATTTGTGCCAAGTGCGATACGTGCAAACTTGCTGTAACCGTAGGCATCTTCACTTGTTGCGCGTCCGCCGACAAGTACTGCAGCGCGCTTTCCTTTGAGCCCAGTGGCTGCTGCAGCAAGTGCTTCTGGCCAAGATGCTGGTGCAAGAACTCCATCTGCACCACGAACCAGTGGGGTTGTAAGACGATCAACTGCTGTTACATATTTAAATGCCCAGCGACCTTTATCGCAATTCCATTCTTCGTTAACTGCCGCATCATCGCCAGCAAGGCGACGTAAAGTCTTGCCGCGGCGAACATCGGTGCGCATATCGCAACCTGATGCACAGTGCTCGCAAGCAGATGGAGTTGAAACTAAATCGAATGGACGTGCGCGGAATCGATATGCCGCACCAGTTAACGCACCAACCGGACAGATCTGCACAGTGTTGCCTGAGAAATAAGATTCAAATGGTTGATTTTCATAAATTCCAACTTGTTGCAGCGCACCGCGCTCGTTGAGAGTAATAAATGGATCATTTGCAATCTGCTCTGAGAAACGGGTGCAGCGGGCGCAAAGGACGCAACGCTCGCGATCTAGAAGTACTTGTGAAGAGATCGCAATTGGCTTTTCAAAGGTGCGCTTTACGCCTTCAAAGCGAGTTTCGCCATTACCGGTGCTCATCGCTTGGTTCTGCAATGGACATTCGCCGCCCTTATCGCA
>CAXNDN010000091.1:0-3815 GCA_964201295.1 Candidatus Planktophila sp.
TCCATCAGTTAATAGCAAAACTGACTTTCCAAGTCCGGCACCTTTAATTGCACCAGTGATCATTAGCATCTCGCGCATGCCAGGTCCGCCTTTTGGACCTTCGTAACGAATTACTACAACATCTCCTGCTTGAATCGTTCCATTTTGTAGCGCAGCCATTGCTGCTTGCTCACGTTCGAATACACGGGCTGGACCTTCAAAACTTTCTATGCCGATTCCGGCTGTTTTACAAACTGCACCATCGGAGGCGAGGGATCCACCTAAAATTGTTATTCCAACGTCAGTTGAAAGTGGCGTTGCGACCGCGTGCAAAATATCGCCATCGACATCAGGAGGATTTATACCAGCAAGATTTTCGGCCATAGTCTTGCCTGTCACAGTCATTACATCTCCGTGTAATAAACCAGCATCAAGTAGCGCTTTCAAAATAACAGGAACGCCACCCACCTTATCCATATCGCTCATCACATAGCGCCCAAATGGCTTTAAATCTCCAAGTAGCGGAACGCGTGAACCAATGCGATGGAAATCATCTAGAGATAAATCAACTTCTGCTTCGTGAGCGATTGCAAGTAAATGAAGCACTGCATTTGTTGATCCACCAACTGCCATAACTGCAGTGATCGCGTTTTCAAAGGCGCGCTTGGTCAAAATGTCACGAGTGGTGAGCCCAAGTTTGATCATATTTACAACCGCGGCACCAGATGCAACTGCAAAAGCATCGCGGCGGCGATCTACTGCAGGCGGCGCTGCCGAACCTGGAAGTGAGAGCCCAATTGCTTCACCGACGGTTGCCATTGTGTTCGCGGTGAACATGCCGCCACATGCGCCTTCACCTGGACAAATTGCACGTTCGATTTGATCTACGCGTTCTTTAGTAATTAAGCCGCGCGAGCAAGCTCCAACTGCTTCAAATGCATCAATGATTGTTACATCTTGGCCATCGACATTTCCTGGAAGAGTTGAACCCGCATAAACAAAGACAGATGCAACATCGATGCGAGCCGCTGCCATCATCATTCCGGGAAGTGATTTATCGCAACCGGCAAAGGTGACCATTCCATCTAGACGTTCTGCCTGCATAACAGTTTCTACTGAATCGGCGATAACTTCGCGCGAAACAAGGGAGTAATGCATTCCTTCGTGGCCCATAGAAATTCCATCAGAAACGGAGATCGTTCCAAATTGCATAGGGAAACCACCAGCATCAATAACGCCCTGCTTTGAAGCTTTCGCCAATCGATCTAAAGATAAATTACAAGGGGTGATTTCATTCCACGATGATGCGATACCAATCTGAGGTTTCACCCAATCATCATCTGTCATTCCAACAGCTCGCAACATTCCGCGAGCAGCGGCGCGCTCTAAACCATCGGTTACTAGGCCCGAGCGTGGTTTCATCTGCGACATAGGGTTGAGTCTATTAGACTGGGCTCATTCACTCCAGTTAAAAACCAAATAACTTTCTTTTTAGAGGAGAACCTTGTGTCAAAAAAGCCTGCTACCGATGGCCTAGATCCAACTAGATGGCGAACGCTCTTTGTTGTGGCAATCGCTCAATTAATGATCGTTCTAGATAGCTCAATTATGAATATCGCAATTCCAAGAGCGAAGATTGATCTGGGAATTTCAGATGCAAATCAGCAATGGGTTATCACTGCCTACACCTTGGCATTTGGCTCATTACTTCTGCTCGGTGGTCGTATTGGTGATTACATGGGTAGAAAGAAGATTTTCATTATTGGTCTGATCGGTTTTGCAGCCGCTTCGGCACTTGGTGGTATCGCATCGACGCAAGAGCTGCTCTTTGCTTCACGCGCCTTGCAGGGAGTCTTTGCCGCCTTGCTCGCTCCAACAGCCCTCGCCATTATTTCTGTGACCTTTACAGTTCCGCAGGAGCGCGCGAAAGCCTTTGGCGTTATCGGTGCAATTTCTGGTGGTGGCGCTGCGATTGGTTTAATTGCGGGTGGAACTTTGACTGAGTACGCATCTTGGCGCTGGTGCTTAGGTGTAAACGTTCCTATCGCAATCTTTGCTGCGGTGCTAGGCCTTAAATTTGTGCACGAGTCCAAAGCAGCTGGAAATAACACTTATGACATTCCGGGCGTGCTTACAGCAACAGCTGGGCTATTCTCATTAACTTACGGATTTAACGAAGCCGCTACTTCTGGGTGGTCAGATGCCAAGACCATTTCTTTCCTAGTAGCTGCAGTAGTACTTCTCGCACTCTTTGTCACGATTGAAAAGCGTGTGGCTAATCCATTGATGCCGCTACGAGTTATCACTGAGCGAAATCGCGGTGGCTCATACCTTGGTTCACTCGTCGTTGGAGCCGGACTCTTCTCAATGTTCTTATTCCTCGGCCTATATCTGCAAGTAATTCTTGGGTACTCACCATTGAAATCTGGCTTTGCATTCTTGCCATTTACCTTTGGAATAATTGTCTTCGCGGGAATTGCATCACAACTCTTGCCAAAAGTCGGACCTAAGGTACTGATGGTGCCAGGTTTGATTGCGGCAGGCTTTGGGTTATTGGCGCTCTCTCGCATCACCCCAGAGACTTCATATACAACGCACGTTCTGCCATCTCTGTTGATCATGAGTTCGGGAATGGCTTTGGTATTTATTCCTCTGACTTCTACATCACTTCACGGCGTCTCATCTCAAGACACGGGGGTCGCCAGCGCAATGCTAAATACTTCTCAGCAAATCGGCGGTTCTTTGGGTACTGCGCTACTGAACACGGTTGCCGCGACGGCTGCAACTACCTTTGCAGCTGCTAATACCCAGCTTGGTGACAAAGTTACGCCATTTGCAATGACTCACGGCTTTACCATTGCCTTCAAATTTAGTGCGGTGCTTTTATTTATTGGAGCAGTCGTTCTCTACTTTTTTATCAATATCGGGAAAGAGTCACTTGTTGAAACAGAAGGCGTAGCCGTTCACTAATTAATTGCTAGGTTGACCTAAGTGGCCAAGTAGAAGCTCTCGTACGCGAGTGGCATCTGCTTGGCCCTTTGTCTCTTTCATAACTGCGCCAATTAGCGCTCCTGCTGCAGATATATGTCCGTTGCGCACTTTCTCTGCGGTTTCAGATTGCTCTGCACAAACTTTTTTAATCGCCGCCATAAGGGCGCCATCATCGTTAACAACCTTAATGCCACGCTTGGCGACAACCTCACTTGGGGCGCCCTCCCCCGCGATTACACCTTCAACAACTTGGCGCGCTAACTTATCTGTTAATTCGCCTGCAGCAACTAGCGCAACGATTTCAGCAACATCTTTCGGTGAAATAGTAAGTTCGGTTAAAGCAACTTCTTTCTCATTAGCAATTCGTGAGATTTCACCTAGCCACCAAGTGCGTGCCTTGGTTGGGTCTGCGCCAAGTAATACTGTCTCTTCCACAATGTCTAAAACATCGGCATTAATCATCGCCGCCATTTCCTTATCAGGAACAGCCCACTGTTCTTTAAGGCGTTTGCGGCGAAGTGATGGGCGCTCAGGTTGCTGGGCGCGCAGTTCTTCAATCCAGGCAGCTGCTGGAGCAACTGGCACTAAATCTGGTTCGGGGAAGTAACGGTAATCCTCGGCCTGTTCCTTCGATCGGCCAGAGCGTGTCAGGCCAGTGTCTTCCTGGAAGTGACGAGTCTCTTGTTTAACTTTCTTGCCATCATTTAACAATTCTGCATGACGGATCATTTCTCCGCGAATGGCACGTTCGACTGAACGAAGTGAGTTCACATTCTTGGTTTCAGAGCGAGTTCCCAGAACATCGGATCCAATTAAACGAAGTGAGACGTTAGCATCGCAACGAA
>CAXNDN010000092.1:0-3808 GCA_964201295.1 Candidatus Planktophila sp.
TACAAAATGGAACGATTCAAGCAGGAGATGTTGTAGTAATTCGTTACGAAGGTCCAAAAGGCGGACCTGGCATGCGCGAGATGCTAATGATCACTGGTGCAATTAAAGGTGCCGGACTTGGAAAGTCAGTTTTGCTATTAACTGATGGACGTTTCTCTGGTGGATCAACCGGACTCTGCGTTGGTCACGTTGCACCTGAGGCAGTCGATGGTGGACCAATTGCATTTATTAAAGATGGCGATTTGGTACGTATCGATGTTAAAGCTCGCACCTTGGATCTCTTGGTAGATCCGGCAGAACTTGCATCCCGCAAAGTCGGCTGGAATCCACTGCCTCATAAATTCACTCGGGGCGTATTAGCCAAATATTCAAAGACTGTTGGCTCTGCCTCAAAGGGCGCGGTCTGCGGGTAGTTTCACAATCTGAGACTTACATCTCACGCCTTGACTCAAGCGCCATCGGCATTGGAGAATAAGGCTATGCAAAAGAAGCTCGCGCTCATCTCATCATCGTCTGTAATTGTGGTGGTGATCCGATAGCGCGTGCCTTTTTAAAGCACGCGCCCTCAGAAATCTGAGGGTTTTTTCATTTCTCTGTAAGAAATTTACAACAACCGGAAAGGAGTAAGAAGATGGCACACGTACCAACGGCCAATGGAACCGCAATGACTGGAGCAACCTCACTAGTCAAAAGCCTTGAAGCATCTGGCGTCGATGTGATGTTTGGAATTCCAGGTGGCGCAATTCTTCCTGCTTACGATCCGATCTTCGACTCAACCATTCGCCATATCTTGGTCCGCCACGAACAAGGCGCAGGACATGCGGCAACTGGCTATGCGCAAGTAACCGGTCGCGCCGGAGTTTGTATCGCAACTTCTGGTCCGGGTGCTACAAATTTAGTTACACCGCTTGCTGATGCGGCGATGGATTCAGTTCCAATGGTCGCGATTACTGGTCAAGTTCCTTCACTTGCAATCGGTACCGATGCTTTTCAAGAGGCTGATATCCGCGGCATCACAATGCCCTTTACCAAACACAATTTTCTTGTAACAAATCCAGATGAAATTCCTCGTGTTATTGCCGAAGCATTTCATATCGCAACTTCTGGGCGCCCTGGCCCAGTGCTGGTAGATATTGCAAAAGATGCACTACAAAAGCAGACGAGTTACGACTGGCCAACTTCAATTAATTTGGCTGGATACAAACCGCAAACTCAACCCAACCAAGGTGCCATCAACGATGCAGCAGCGCTAATCGCGCAATCTGCAAAGCCAATCTTCTATGTTGGTGGGGGCGTAATCAAAGCTAACGCTTCCCGTGAACTCCTTGAACTTGCCCAACTTCTTGGTGCACCAGTTGTAACCACTTTGATGGCGCGCGGAGCATTCCCTGATTCGCATCCATTGCATCTTGGAATGCCTGGAATGCACGGAACAGTGGCCGCAGTAACTGGCCTACAAAAGGCTGATTTGCTCATTACTTTAGGAGCACGTTTTGATGACCGCGTCACCGGCAAACTCTCTACATTTGCGCCCAATGCCAAGGTAATTCACGCAGATATCGATCCTGCAGAAATCGGCAAGAATCGTTACGCAGATGTTGCTGTAATTGGCGATTTGCGCGAAACAATTAAGGCGCTAATTCCAGCGCTAACAGCAGCGTTGGCCAAGGGCCGCGCTGATATTTCTCCTTGGCTTGCCAGTGTTAATAAATTAAAGGCTACTTATCCATTGGGTTATGACACACCTGCCGATGGTGCACTTTCACCTCAATTGGTAATTGAACGCTTAGGAAAAATTTGTGGCCCAGACACAATATTTGCTGCCGGTGTGGGACAACATCAGATGTGGGCATCACAGTTTATTAGTTATGAGAAACCACGCACGTGGCTTAACTCAGGCGGCGCCGGCACCATGGGCTACGCAGTTCCAGCAGCGATGGGTGCAAAAGTTGGCGCACCAGATACAACTGTTTGGGCGATCGATGGCGATGGTTGTTTCCAGATGACCAATCAAGAACTTGTTACTTGCGCGTTAAATAACATTCCGATCAAAGTTGCAATTATTAATAATGAAAGTTTGGGAATGGTTCGCCAATGGCAGACCTTGTTCTATGACGGTCGCTATTCAAATACCAGCCTTGAATCAAAGCGCGTCCCGAACTTTCCAATGTTGGCTGAAGCAATGGGTTGCATCGGACTTTCTTGCGATAGCCCAGCAGATGTTGATGCGACTATCGAAAAAGCTATGTCGATCAATGACCAACCAGTTGTCGTTGACTTCCGTGTACATCGCGATGCAATGGTTTGGCCGATGGTTGCCGCAGGTACGTCGAACGATGAAATTATGATTGCTCGCGCAACTGCGCCTGACTGGGATTCACAGGAGCTCTAATGGCGATTCATAAACTAGAAGTTCTCGTTGAAAACGAACCAGGCGTTTTAGCCCGTATTGCTGGCCTCTTTGCCCGACGTACCTACAACATTGATTCTCTAGTTGTCGGACCTACTGAGAACTCAAAGATTTCTAAGATGATTATCGAAGTAAGTGTTGAAGGACACTCACTTGAACAAGTCATCGCCCAACTAGATAAGTTAATAAATGTGATCCGTATCGAAGAGATTCTCGAAGGTGCGATCAGTAATACCAAGCACGACACTCAACCCGATTACCAGAACTAAACCGAGAATAAAGGAGAACTACCGTGGCAACGATGTATCACGAAGAAGATGCAGATCTATCAATCATCCAGGCTCGCAAAGTTGCGATTATCGGTTACGGCTCACAAGGCCACGCGCATGCACTTAATTTGCGCGACTCAGGTGTCGATGTCCGAGTAGGACTTAAAGAAGGTTCGGCATCTCGCGCCAAGGCAGAAGCAGAAGGATTGCGCGTTGTCTCTGTTGCTGAAGCAGTTAAAGAAGCAACAGTGATCATGATTTTGGTGCCAGATCACTTGCAGCGCCACGTATACACAGATGAAATTTTGCCGAATCTTAAAGATGGCGATGCCCTCTTCTTCGGACATGGTTTTAACATCCGCTTCGGCTACATCAAACCAACAACAAATGTTGATGTTTGCATGGTCGCTCCAAAGGGTCCAGGTCATATCGTTCGTCGTGAATACGCAGGCGGGCGCGGTGTTCCTGTAATCGTTGCAGTTGAGCAAGATGCAACCGGTACCGCATGGCCTTTAACGCTTTCTTACGGCAAAGCTATTGGTGGACTTCGTGCCGGTGGAATCTTGACAACATTTACGGAAGAAACTGAGACAGATCTATTTGGCGAGCAATCAGTGCTTTGTGGTGGTGCATCACAACTAGTTATGTACGGCTTTGAAACGCTAATTGAAGCTGGTTACCAGCCAGAGGTTGCATACTTCGAGTGCTTGCATGAACTTAAGTTGATCGTTGACTTGATGTTTGAAGGCGGAATTGCCAAGCAGCGCTGGTCAGTATCTGACACTGCAGAATATGGTGATTACATTTCAGGTCCACGCGTTATCGATCCAAGCGTCAAAGTAAGAATGAAGGAAGTTTTAGCTGATATCCAATCTGGTGCATTTGCTAAGCGCTTTATCGATGATCAAGATGCCGGCGCACCAGAGTTCAAGGCACTTCGCGCAAAGGGTGAAGTTCACCCAATTGAGGCCACTGGCCGCGAACTTCGCAAGATGTTTAGCTGGATCAAGACTTCTAATAAAGATGATTACAAAGAAGGCAGCGCATCACGTGGGTAAACCTGTTGTATTAATTGCTGAAGAGTTAAGTCCGGCAACGCTTGAAGCGTTAGGTCCGGATTTTGAAGTAC
>CAXNDN010000093.1:0-3788 GCA_964201295.1 Candidatus Planktophila sp.
CCGGTAAATAATAGTGCGTTTGTAATGATTGATAGCGTCCGATTCTGGCTATTTAGCGAATAGACCAGATACATCTCATAATTTCCAGATTTTGGAATAACAATTTTGCGACCAATAATTAGAACATTGGCATCTTCACGATCCTGGTAACGCACTTTGGCGTATTCATATTCAACTAAATCACTTGACCGGACTTTTTTACGTATCTCATCTGGGAAGGATGAAACATCTAATCCATCTGTTGAGGTGCTGTAATCAGGAGTCGCCACCTTTAGCGCATTTTTAAATGGTCTTCCAAATCTATTTAAGAATATAGATTTTCTATCTTGGCTAAGGCTTACCTCTGTAGATGAAATAATTACATCTTGCACCGCTTTTGTAATTACTGGACTTGTAGCACCTTTATTAAGCAGGAATTGATATTGGGCGCTAAAAAATGAAGATTTAGCTTCTGCAAGCGAGGATTCTAGATTTACTTGCCTTACTCCATCAGAGAGTTGTGAATAAAGTGCAGAACCAGTTAACCAAACTACACCGAGAGATAATAGGACTGTAGATGTAATTACCTTTGAGACAAGTGAAGTCCGCAGTCTGGTGGTAAATCGGTTCATTCTAGGAACCGCCCATTACTCCAGCTTTATAGCCAACTCCGCGCACTGTCATTACGATTTCAGGGTGTTCTGGGTCATGCTCTACCTTTGAACGTAACCGCTGTACGTGGACATTTACCAAACGCGTATCAGTTGAATGTCTATAGCCCCAAACTTCACCGAGCAACGCATCGCGCGTAAAGACACGTCCTGGCTCTTTCGCTAAAGCGACTAATAAATCAAATTCCAAACGTGTAAGTGCAATCTTTTTTTCGCCGCGAGACACCTCATGCCCGGTTACATCTATTGAGAGATCACCAATAGAAAGTAGCCCCAAAACATCAGCATTTGTGCGACGCAAACGAGTGCGAATTCTTGCGATGAGTTCTGAAGGGTGTCTAAATGGTTTCACCATGTAATCATCTGCACCTGCTTCAAGGCCTCTGACTACATCATGGGTATCACCTTTTGCGCTGAGCATCACGATTGGAACCATGGATTCGGCGCGAATTAATTTACATACTTCAATTCCATCTAAGCCCGGAAGCATTACATCTAGCAGAATGAGATCTGGAGGATTATTTCTAAAGACCTCCAGCACCTCATCACCGCGACTTACTAGATCCACGTCGATGCCGGCACCGGTTAAAACGATGCCGAGCATCTCCGCAAGATCCTGGTCGTCATCGACGACCATTACTAAGGTCATTAGCTACCGTGCTCCCAAGAGTTCAAGTACATATCTTGTGCTGGAGTTAAGGTATCGATACGGCCACCCATTGAAATTAACTTCAGGCTGGCAACTTCCTTATCGATATAAGTTGGAACGTTATGAACGCCTGCTGGAAGGTTCTTCGCCTCCTTTACTAGATATTCTGCAGTCAGCGCTTGATCAGAGAATGACATATCCATCACTGATGCAGGGTGGCCTTCAGCAGCGCCTAGGTTTACCAATCGGCCTTCTGCAAGCAATAGCAAACGGCGTCCGTCGGCAAGTACATATTCATCTGTTTGGTGGCGCATCTTGGCGTTCTTCTTCTTAGAGTTCTGCTCTAACCAAGCGACATCGATTTCAATATCGAAGTGGCCAGAGTTAGCCATAATTGCGCCATCCTTCATCACGGCAAAGTGCTCATCACGCAATACATCGCGATTTCCTGTGACAGTAATAAATACATCGCCCACTTTTGCAGCATCAAGCATTGGCATGACGCGAAATCCCTGCATCATTGCATCAAGGGCCTTAGTTGGATCAATTTCAGTAATCACAACATCGGCGCCCATACCCTTTGCGCGTTCTGCAACGCCCTTACCGCAGTAACCAAATCCTGCTACGACGACGATGCGTCCAGCAAGAAGGAAGTTAGTCGCACGGAAGACAGCGTCGAGGGTTGATTGACCTGTTCCGTAACGGTTGTCGAACATGTGCTTGGTATCGGTGTCATTGACAGCGATCATTGGGAATGTAAGTGCGCCATCTTTAGCCATTTGGTTAAGACGGATTACGCCAGTTGTGGTCTCTTCACAACCACCGGCGATATTTGGAAGGAGCTCTTTACGAGTTGTGTGAAGAGTGTTAACGAGGTCGCAACCATCATCGAATACTTGGTGCGGTTCGATATCTAGCGCAGCGTTGATGTGTGAGTAATAACCATCACGATCAACTGAATTGCGCGCGAATACTGAAATTCCATATTCGTGAACTAGTGCGGCTGCTGTGTCATCTTGAGTTGATAAAGGATTTGATGCACAGAGAGCGATATCTGCGCCTCCTGCTTTTAATACGCGCATCAAGTTAGCTGTCTCAGTTGTCACGTGCATGCAAGCAGCAATTCTTACGCCGGTAAACGGCTGTGACTTCTCGAAGCGTTCACGGATCTGCGCGAGAACAGGCATATTACGCTCTGCCCATTCAATCTTCTTGCGACCTTCGGCTGCGAGTGATGCATCAGCGATGTCGTGTTTTGGAATTGTTGTTACAGGTGTCATTTTTATATCTCCCTAGATAAAACGGCTGTTTTTTTCGCTTGACCTTCGGCGTAGGGCTCTACTGTGCTAGTCGGCTAGAGGGTTATCGTACTAGTTAAGGGATTAATACGAGTAAGTCGAGGTCGCCTCTTATCGTGTTAAGTACATCATCTCGAACCTTCTTCATACGGGCCTCCGTTGAAGCCTCAACGTTTAGTCGAAGGAGGGGCTCAGTATTGGATGCACGAAGGTTAAACCACCAGGTATCTCCATTAATTGTCAGACCATCAAGATGATCGACTTCCGCGCCCTCCCTTTTTCCATAAATCTTTTCAACTTGTTTCATGGCAGCTTGTGCATCAGAAACTGTTGAATTTATCTCACCGCTTGCGATGTAGCGAGCGTATGGTTTCAAAATCTTAGACAGAGGAGTGCTTACCTCCCCGAGTGCTGCAATTGCATGCAGAGCCGCCAGCATTCCGGAATCAGCGCGCCAAAAATCTTTAAAATAGAAATGACCTGAGTGCTCGCCACCAAATACCGCTCCAGTTTCTGCCATCAATTTCTTTATGTACGAGTGACCGACTCGGGAGCGAATCGCTTTTCCACCGTTCTCCTCCACGATCTCCACAACAGCGCGCGAAGAAATTAAATTATAAATAATGCTAGCGCCAGGGTTCTTGGCTAACTCTCGAGCAGCAATTAGCGCGGTAAGAGTTGAAGGATTTACAAGCTCACCATTTTCATCTACTAAGAAGCAGCGATCGGCATCGCCATCGAAGGCAAGACCAATATCGGCTTTATGTTTCTTAACTGCCTTCTGAAGATCTTTAAGGTTCTTAGGATCAATTGGATTCGCTTCGTGATTAGGGAAGGTGCCATCTAACTCAAAATACATGGGGATTACTGCGCAATTTAAGCGGGCAAAGACTGCCGGGGCGGTATGTCCAGCCATTCCATTTCCAGCATCAATAACTATCTTGAGCGGACGGATTTCAGTCAGATCTACGAGGCTGAGAAGGTGATCAACGTAGGCAGTCAACATCTCTTCACTGCGTTCTTTACCTACGCTTCTAAAATCAATTGGGGAACCTTCAGTTACATATCTTTCAATTGCCAAAAGTCCAGATTCTTTACCGACTGGCCTAGCTCCGCTTAAGCATAATTTGATTCCGTTATATTCTGCTGGATTGTGGCTCGCTGTGAACATCGCCCCAGGAAAATTCAATT
>CAXNDN010000094.1:0-3744 GCA_964201295.1 Candidatus Planktophila sp.
ATCAACTAGCTCGTACTTTTCTTCAATACCTTTTAGGCCGGCGGCCAACATAACCGCATAAGCCAAGTAAGGATTGCAAGCGGAATCTGGAGAGCGGAATTCGATACGAGTTGAGTTCTCTTTATTTGGCTTATACATAGGAATTCGCACCAAGGCGCTGCGATTGTTGTGGCCCCAATTGATCAGCGCTGGCGCTTCTCCCCCGCCTTGCAAACGCTTATAAGAATTGACCCATTGATTTGTGACGGCAGTAATTTCAGATGAGTGCTTTAAAATTCCTGCGATAAATGAACGTGCGACTTTTGATAAATTAAATTCCGCTGAGGCATCATAAAAGGCATTCTTCTCGCCTTCAAAGAGCGAGACGTGGGTATGCATTCCGCTGCCAGGATGATCGGTAAATGGCTTTGGCATAAATGAGGCGTAGAAACCTTGTTCGAGGGCGACCTCTTTAATCACGTGGCGGAAAGTCATGATGTTATCTGCGGTGCTTAACGCATCGGCATAACGCAGATCGATTTCTTGCTGACCAGGTGCGCCTTCGTGATGGCTAAATTCAACTGATATTCCCATTGCCTCAAGCATGGTGATCGCTTGGCGGCGGAAGTCATGGCCCACAACTGCTGGTGTGTGATCGAAGTAGCCACCTTGATCAACCGGAATTGGTTGCTCACCTTTTACGGGCGCTGATTTAAATAGGAAGAATTCAATTTCAGGGTGGGTGTAACAGGTGTAGCCCATCTGCGCTGCCTTATTTAAAGTACGACGCAGAACATTGCGGGGATCGGCATGCGATGGCGATCCATCTGGCATTGTGATGTCGCAGAACATACGTGCCGCACCAGGTGATTCAGTGCGCCAAGGCAAGATTGAAAATGTTGCCGGATCTGGCTTTGCCAACATATCTGATTCAGTAACGCGCGCAAATCCTTCAATCGCAGATCCATCAAAGCCGATACCTTCATCAAAGGCGTTGGCAAGTTCGGCAGGTGCGATCGCAACAGATTTGAGATAACCCAAGACATCGGTAAACCACAAACGAATAAAGCGAATATTGCGCTCTTCGATTGTGCGCAGCACAAACTCTTGCTGCTTACTCATCTGTGAATCATTTTGGGAAGTGTTGTCGGACATAGCCCACATCTTGCCAAGGCCAAGTTACGGCTGTGTTACGAACCCTCTTGCCATCTACTAGTCATTGGCAAGCGTCGATCCTTACCGAATGCCCGCTTGGAAACCTTTGTGCCCGGCGGATATTGGCGACGCTTAAATTCTGCCTTATCCACCATTGCGATAACCCGGCGAACTAACGCCTCATCAAAGCCGGCTGCAATTAGCGCCACCGATCCTTGATCATCATCGACATAAGCCGTTAATACTCGATCTAGTAATAGGTAATCGGGAAGTGAATCCGAATCTTTCTGGTCTGGGCGCAGTTCCGCGCTCGGCTCTTTTGCAATTGAATTAACCGGAATCGGCGCCGCCTCACCGCGC
The DNA here is from genome assembly GCA_964201295.1 of Candidatus Planktophila sp. Classification (GTDB taxonomy): domain Bacteria; phylum Actinomycetota; class Actinomycetes; order Nanopelagicales; family Nanopelagicaceae; genus Planktophila. Next base: position 1,495 of record CAXNDN010000094.1, read on the forward strand.
TTGCCCGCAACTTCATTTCGCCACCGCGCCAGCGCCCAAACATCAGTCTTATAAATATCTTTAATCGGTGCAAAACCACCAACGGCATCGCCATAAAGTGTTGAATAACCAACTGCCAGCTCTGATTTATTGCCAGTTGCTAAAACTAAGTGGCCTTCTTGGTTGGAGATTCCCATCAGTGTTGTGCCGCGCACGCGCGCCTGCAGATTCTCTTCTGCCAGCCCCTTTAAAACCAAGTTGTTCATATAGGCCTCGACCATTGGGGCAATTGCCACGGTGCGAAAATGTATGCCGGTGGCATCGGCCAAAGCCTGCGCATCAGATATTGAGTGACTAGATGAATATTTACTTGGCATAGCAACGCCATTTACTCGCTTGGCACCTAACGCATCGATTGCAATGGCAGCAACTAGCGCAGAATCGATGCCGCCAGATAAGCCAACAACGACACTTCTAAAGTCGTTCTTCTCAACATAGTCACGCAATCCCACAACTAGCGCTTGCCAAATTTCTTCGCGGTCATCTAGGCGGACTGCAACCCCAGGAATCAAAGCGCGATCAACACTGACTTCATCTTCGGAGATAACTACATCTGGAGAACTTGTCTTAGTTGCAACTTCAATATCGACAACGGCTATGCCATCTTCAAACTGAGGAGCACGCGCAATTACTGAGCCATCTGCGCCAACGACAATGCTGTCACCATCAAAGACCAGATCATCTTGGCCACCGGTCATATTTACATAGACGAGTGGCGCACCTGCTTGGCGAGCGCGCTTGGTAACCAAAGCTAAACGCGCATCATCTTTCGCCCTTTCATAAGGAGAACCATTGGGAACGATAACTAGCCCTGGTTTACGTGCGGCAAGTTCTGAGGTAATTCCCCCATCGATCCAAAGGTCCTCACAAATCGCAATTCCGACATCAACGCCGTGGATACGAACCACCAAGGTTTGATCACCTGGAACAAAGTTGCGGAACTCATCAAAGACTCCGTAATTCGGCAAGTGGCATTTGGCATAACGCGCGGCAACGACGCCATCGCTAATGACCGCAACCATATTTTGGGGCGCACCATTGACTTGATCTAGATAACCAACAATTGCCACGGTCTTGCCGGTCAAAGTCTTCGCAAGTTCGGCGAGCGCTCGCTGACTAGCCAATTGAAAGGAAGGACGCAGCGCTAAATCTTCGACTGGATATCCAGTTAAAACCATCTCGGGAAAGACGACAATATGTGCGCCCGCATCTTGTGCGGTCTCGAAGCTGGTGCGCACCAAGGCAGCGTTGGCGACCAGGTCACCTACTGTTGGGTTGACCTGGGCGAGCGCTACTCGCAACTTCATACTTCAAGAGTAATGGAATACGCTGTACTCCCGTACCCTCACGAAAATACCCGGAGACTTCTCGCGAAGCTTCGAGGCTGGAGGAAGTGATGACATCAAAGCCTGGGACTACAACGACCCTTTATGGCGGTGCATCCCATCGCCGCGTCACCATTGTCGATCTCAAAGCGGCAAAGGTTGTCGGCGAAAAATGGGCGGCGCTGACTTCTTACGAGCAAATGACCGCTGAGATTTTTGATCAAGCCGGAATCCCTGTCCTCTTAGTTGGCGATAGCGCCGGCAATAACTTTCTCGGCGGTGAAAACACGATCGCCGTAACCATTGATGAATTAATCCCACTAACCCGCGCCGTTGTTCGCGCCTCAAAGCGCGCCATGGTGATCGCCGATCTTCCCTTTGGTTCATACGAGAATTCACCTGAGCAAGCCCTCGCCACTTCAACTCGCTTCTTTAAAGAAGCCGGTGCGATGGCAGTTAAATTAGAAGGCGCACATATCGAAACCATTGAAAAATTAACCGCTGCCGGAATCCCAGCGATGGGCCACTTAGGTCTTACTCCACAATCACTTCATCAACTTGGTGGCTATCGGGTGCAGGGTCGCCAAGATGGCGATGCCATATTGGAAGCAGCGCTCGCCCTGGAAAAGGCCGGGGCCTTTGCCATTGTTTTGGAGTTAGTTCCTGCCGAACTTGCTGCGCGAATTACTGCGGCGCTATCTATTCCAACAGTTGGAATTGGGGCCGGAATTTACTGTGATGCACAGATCTTGGTCTGGACAGATTTAGTTGGCTTAACTGCCAAGCCGCCAAAGTTGGCCAAGGCATATCGCAACTTGCGCCAAGAGATAACGGATGCGGCGCAAGAATTTGCCGCCGATGTGCGTGGGGGAACTTTCCCTGGGGC
>CAXNDN010000095.1:0-3727 GCA_964201295.1 Candidatus Planktophila sp.
GGCTACCACGCAGCGCGCGATGAACAAGGCAAGATGGAAGCGCGCATCCGCCAGCTAAAGCAGATGCTTGAGAATGCACATATCGGAACTCCCCCAGCATCTGCCGATGGAGTAGTTGGACCCGGAATGGTGATCACCGCGATTATCGCTGGCGATGAGGAAAAATTCTTACTTGGTTCTCGCGAAATTGCATCAGGGGATCTCAGTGTTTACAGTGAAAAATCTCCACTTGGTGCTGCCGTAATGGGCGCAAAGATCGGCGACACAGTTTCTTACACCGCACCAAATGGCAAAGAGATAAAAGTAGAGATTAAAGCAGCAACTAATTATTAATCAGAAGATCGTTTATATTTTCTAACGCTTAATGGAATAAAGATCACCATAATCAGGATCATATACAAGAACGATGTCAGCAGCGGATTCTCACTTGGAAACGATCCCGCTGTTGCCCCAAATTGATTTTCTAAACCAAAGAGCTCGCGGCAGCCGGCAACCATTGTTGAGACGGGATTCCACTCAGCAAAGTACTGCAAGGCTCTTGGCATTCCAGTAGTTGGAGCAAAGGCGTTTGATAAGAAGGTAAGTGGGAATGTGATTATGAAACTCACGTTTTGAACAACGCGGGCATCTGAAGCCGATAATCCAACAAAGATTCCGACCCAAGAAAGTGCATACCCAAATAACAGGAGAAAAACGAACCCGATTACGACGTTAAATAGGCCAGATGTTGGGCGCCAACCAACTACGTAGCCTGCGATACCCATCACCGCAAGAACTACGATGTTAAGTAAGGAATCGCCAAGGGTGCGACCCAAAACAAGCGCCAATTGTGAAATTGGCAGCGATCTAAAGCGATCGATCAAACCTTTCTTCATATCTTCGGCCAGGCCTGCTGCTGTTCCTGCCAGTGTGAAAGCAACAGTCTGCACAAAAATTCCGGGCATCAGAAGTTGAACGTATCCACCTGGCTGATCGGTGGAAATCGATCCACCAAAAACATAGCGAAATAAGAGTACGAATATCACAGGCTGAATCGTTGAAAAAATTAAAACTTCAGGAACACGAGTTAATAAGCGCAACTGACGTTGCGTAATGATCATTGTGTCTTTAAAGGCGCTCACTTTTTTGCCCTCTTTCTACGTCCGGTTGTTGCTACTTCTTCAATTTTCTCCTCAGCGGCATGGCCGGTGAGCGAAAGGAAAACGTCATCGAGTGATGGGCGCTTAAGGCCAACATCGAGTGGATGAATACCAGCAGCATCTAACGATCTGAGAGTTTCGATCAACGCAGTTGCACCAGTTGATACCGGCGCTGAAATCATGCGCAAGCCTTCATCTAAAGTTGCTTTATTCCCACTGACAGTGGCGACAACTTCCATTGTCTTGGCGATGTTGTGGCTCTCAACCACGATTTCTAAACGCTCCCCTCCAACTTGCTTCTTCAGTGCATCGGAAGTGCCACGTGCAATTACTTTTCCGTGATCAATAACCGCTATCTCATCAGCTAATTGATCAGCTTCTTCCAGGTATTGCGTAGTTAAAAGCAAGGTAACCCCGCCCTTGACCAACTCTTCAATAACACTCCACATTTCTTGACGGCCTCGTGGATCAAGACCAGTGGTTGGTTCATCTAAGAAAAGCACTTTTGGCTTAACAATTAGCGATGCCGCTAAATCTAGGCGGCGGCGCATTCCACCTGAATAAGTCTTGATTGGTCGTTTTGCACTATCAGTTAATGCGAATCTTTCTAGCAACTCTTCAGCGCGAGCGATTGATGCTTTCTTACCTAAGTGATAAAGCTGACCAAACATAACTAAGTTATCCCAGCCAGTTAAGATCTCATCAACTGCTGCATATTGACCAGAAAGTCCAATTATTTCACGGACTTTTTCAGGATGTTTAATTACATCGATTCCACCAACCATGGCGCGACCTGAATCAGGTTTTAATAACGTTGCAAGAATTCGCACACAAGTTGTCTTTCCTGCGCCATTTGGGCCAAGCACGCTTAAAACAGTACCTTCTTCAACATCAAGTGACAGGTGATCTAGGGCACGAACAGCACCATTGCGATAAGTTTTTACTAAGTCTTCGGCTATTACTGATTTCACGGAGTAAACTTATCGTACGTAGCGGCAACTTTGAAACGTTTATCGTGCGCCTGAAAGGCATAGGGTTAAAAATTAATTGAGTTTCTCAGCCCGCCTTAAGCCAACAAATCCCTTTGCAGAATTTCCGCGAGAAGTTGGCGTTCTTGTCTTCGCCTCTTTCTTTGTCGCTGTTGGATTTGGAATCATCGCACCAACGCTGCCACTCTTTGCCCGCTCCTTTGGGGTAAATAATGCACAAGTTGGCTCAATTCTCTCAGCCTTTGCTTTTGCAAGATTTGCCAGCGGTCTGATTTCAGGGAAGTTAGTTGATTTATTCGGTGAAAGATTGGTTTACACAGTCGGAGTCGGATTGGTAGCGCTCTCATCATTTGCGGCAGCTTTCTCCCAAAACTACGAACAACTCTTGATTTACCGCACAGCAGGTGGACTCGGTTCCTCAATGTTCTCGGTTGCAGCTGGTTCAATTATCTTGCGCGCTACGGATGACGCTCACAGAGCGCGAGCACAATCCCTGTATAACACCAGCTTCCTGGTTGGCATGATGGCAGGACCAGTAATTGGTGGATTTCTAACTGCGATTTCACTTCGCGCACCACTGCTCGTTTATGCAATTCTCTTGGTTGTCTCGAGTGCTGCAGGCGGATTTTTACTACGCAACTCGGTACTCGCTGCGCGCCCAACCGAAAAAATTGTTAACGAAAAGGGCTCGATGCGTGATGCGCTTTCCAGTAAGCCATATCTAATCGCTCTTACAATTTCATTCTGCAGCGCATCAGTTCTCTTTGGAATGTCGCGTTCGATCTTGCCTTTATTTATGGTGGAAGAGATGAAATCAACTGCTGGATATCTTGGGCTTGGCTTTACGATCTCATCAGTAATTCAAGGTTTTCTCTTACTTAAAGCGGGCGGACTATCAGATACAAAGGGGCGAAAATACTCTGCCTTGTTGGGGACCTCTCTCTTGGGGATTTCGGTTCTAGTTTTAGTAGGAACCGTTCAGCCTTGGATGTTCCTGTTATCAATGGTTATCGCCGCATTTGGCTCAATTTTCCTTGCATCAACGGCTGCAATTGTGGGTGATGTTATGAAAGATAAAGGTGGGCAAGTGATCGCGGTGTTCCAAATGTCCGGAGATGCAGGTGCGATGGTTGCGCCAATTGCTCTTGGCTTTATCGCTGATCACTATGGCTTCCGCCCCGCATTTGCAGTTAGCGCCGCTTTAATGTTCATCGCCTTCTTTGTAGCAACAAAATTGCCCGAGACGCGGGCTTCGCATCTCGGGCACTCTCGCTAATTTCTAGCCGATTTTATTTAGTCACTGTTACGAAGGATTGAGAGCAATCTCAAAACTTCCAAATACAACCAAACGATCGTGACCATCAAACCAAATGCCATGCGCCAAGACTCCTGTTGTGGAGCGCCAGCAGCGATAGTGCGTTCAATCTGATCGAAATCAAGTACCAAGAAGAATGTTGCAAGTGCAACAGCTGCTACGGCTACGAGTAGACCAGTTGCTCCACCTGGGCGTCCAGTGAATAAAGTAATGAGTGAGAAAACTAAGTAACCCATCATTGCACCAAGCATTATGCGAGTGAATTTAGGAGTTACGCGAATTTT
>CAXNDN010000096.1:0-3727 GCA_964201295.1 Candidatus Planktophila sp.
CCAAACTCGCTATAGACCAGAACGGTAATATCTTTAGATCGCCCTGATGCTTTCATTTGAGATAAAAACTTTGTGATGCTTGTTGAAACAGTTCCAAGCAGCGCGGCCTGAGCATTAGCTTCATTTGCGTGAGTATCAAAACCACCAAGTGAAACCGACCAGACTTTTGTAGGTGCACCAGCTGCGATTAATTTTCCAACAACATTTAATTGTTGAGTTAAATTCGAATCTCCACCAGCATTACCGCCACCAACAGTAGGTAACTCATCCGACATTTGTGTAGCCTGAGATAAAATAGGGGTGATATTTCCGGATATGCTAAATAGATTGCGCATTGATAAAGCCGCCGCTGCCATCAACTTATTATCTGAGCGGGAAGGCTTCGATAATTGCTCACAAGCTTGTGCGTAAATACCAGAAGGAATTACTAACCCACCTAAAGGAAGTGCAGATCCACTATTTTTTGCACCGACCAATAACGGCGGCAGAACTGAACCCAAACTTATAGAAGTCATTGGATCTATCTTTTGGGTATCTAGCCATCGCCCCAACCAACCAGTACTTAGATGGGTTTTTGGAGATCCAGTCTGCCAAATAGCCATTGAGGAAAAGTGAGAACGATCTGGCTCCGGATAACCAACACCGCGAACAATTGCGACTTTCTTTTCATCCCACAAATTCTTTATTCCAGTCATTGCAGGATTTAAAGCTAACCCATCTGAAAGCGGAAGTAACGTTTCGGCTTTATAAGTTAAATCAGGACGTGCTGCGTAATACGCAGGATCCTTATAAGGAATTACCGTATTTAAACCATCGTTGCCACCATATAAAGTCACCACAACTAATATCGGAGTACCAAGTGGAAGTGGACGAGTGATCGCTGCTTCGGCGATATCGTTCATTGAAAGAACACTTGCTGCTGTTGCAGCCGTTGCTGCGCCCGAGAACTTTAAGAATTGGCGCCTGGTGTACTTGGACATTCCAAGTTGTTCAGCAGACATCGTTGGAATTTCGTTCATTGGCTCACCACATATTCTGGGCTACAAATTGCAAGGGAAAGTAGACGAGGAACAGTTTTCTGCAAATCGCCAAGGGCCATTGAAGTTCGCGTGGTCCATTCTGGAACCGCTAATAAATCGGCTAAGTAAGCGACTCTCTTTTCTGGAGCGATTGCTTCGATCGCAGAGAGATCAGCCTGCTTAACCAACCAATCTGCGAAAGAGATTCTAAATTGCGCACTTGCAGAGCTAAGCCAAGCTTCATCAGTAGGCCAACCACCAACGTTAGGTGGGGAAAACGGAATTTGCGCCAACTTATCCAAATAGCCATTTAATTTTGCAAAGGAATTTAATTTAGAAGGCGTTAATTCCAACGCTTTACACACAGCAACAAACCATTCAACCGGTGACTTAACTATTGAATTTTTTGTGTTAGTTAAATCCTTACCGTTTAATAAGGCGGTTAGCCCTTCCTTTACATCTCTACCTGCAAGAGCCGAAATTAAAGGATGATCTTTTGGAATCGCTTCTGTACTTGAGATAAAGCGATACCAGATCCGTTCTGCTAAAAAGCGCGGGCAATCTGCCTGATCAACAAGATGGCTTATCGCTTCAGGCCCGCTCATTACCGCGGTCTTACCCAAAATAGATACTGCGCCGGTATCGCGGCGCTTCTGATTTAAAGTCACAACACCTGTGCTCCTGGGAACCTGATAGCCAGTTAAAGCACGCGCAAGTTCTTTAACATCTTTTTCAGTGTATCGGTTAACACCTAAAACAAATAGCTCCATTACTTCTCGCGCTAAATTTTCATTTGGTGCTTTTAAAGTGTTTTCATTTCCATCTAACCAAACCTGCAGCGCACCATCTTCCAGCATCGCCTGCGATAAATCCTTGAAGTTGCCGAGCGCGTACTTTCTAAAAGTTTGATTTTGCGTCAGCATAGGAAGTGCATAGTTCACTTTGCCTATAGAAGTTGCCCAATGTCCATGCCAGAACCAGACCATTCGCTCTTGCAAAGGTTTATTCGTCAACACCATTTTGTCTAACCACCAAATAGTTAGCTCTTTTTTTTGTGCACTAAGCGCTTGTGAAAATTGCGCCGAATCTGCACTCTTGGGGGCGGGGCGCGGACCTAAGTCAGAAAAAACTGGTTCTTTCGGTGCTCCTGAATCAATCGCTGGTGAGTTAAGCAGTGAGCTTTTATAACTAGCAGATCCGACTTTCAAAGCGGCGGCAAATTCTCCGGGACGTGGGCCGAAGGCAAAGCGGTTAATCAACCTTGATATTTCTAGCCGTTTTGCATCCATAAGAGAACGCTAGGGCAGATGTATTAACAATGTAAGGTTGAACTATGAATTCACATCAACTTCTCCGAGAAGAGATCATTAACAAGGCCGTTGTTCACGGCAAGGTCATCCTTTCTTCAGGGAAAGAGGCTGATTATTACGTTGATCTGCGTCGTGTGACTCTTGATCACATCGCGGCACCCCTGGTTGGCGAAGTCATGTTGGAGCTAACCAAAGATTTAGATTACGAAGCAGTTGGTGGTTTAACGCTTGGCGCAGACCCAGTCGCCACAGCGATGATGCATGTGGCAGCGCGCAATGGCAGAGCGATCAACTCTTTTGTAGTTCGCAAGGCTGAGAAAGCTCACGGATTACAACGTCGCATTGAAGGACCAGATGTAGTTGGCAAGCGCGTATTAGCGGTTGAAGATACCTCCACAACTGGTGGATCTGTTTTAGCGGCTGTCGAAGCGTTGAAAGAAGCGGGCGCAATAGTTGTCGGTGTTGCGGTAATTGTGGAACGCGGTGCCAAGCAAGCGATTATTGATGCAGGTTATGAATATCGCGCGGCATTTCAGCCAGCAGATTTAGGGCTGTAGCTCTTAACTTTTGCAGTTATTAACTTAAGTGGCGCTTAGTGCGCCATTCGCGCAGTATTTCAAATGTAACTGGCAAGACACTTACTAAAATAATTAACCCCACCACCGGCAACAAATATTTATCAACACTGCCTTCGAGTTTTTCACCCAAGTAATAACCAGCAATGATTATGCCATCGGTCCAAAGCACCGCACCAACGCAATTCCAAAAAAAGAACTTCTTCGCCGGCATTCCAATAATTCCGCACATCGGATTTATCAAGGTGCGCACAAAGGGAATGAAACGAGCCAGCACCAAAGCTTTACCTGTGCCATATTTATTAAGCCACTTTTCAGTCGCCTTTACTTTTTTCTGGTTGAAGATGCGCCCATCGGGGCGATCAAAGAGCTTGACTCCAAATTTCGCGCCTATGAAATGCCCGGTTTGCGATCCAACGATCGCAACCAGTGGCGCACCGATCAGCAAAGCCACGATATCGATCTGCACACCATCAAAAATTTTTGCCGCCGCCCCAGATGCACCAACGCCGGCGAGAAAGAGCAACGAGTCACCCGGGAAGAAGAGCCCAATAAGCAGCCCAGTCTCCATAAATATGATCGCCAGGATTCCGACAAGTCCAAGGGTGGAGATGATGGAGTGGGCATCGAAGAGGTTGACCGAGGTATTCATTACGGCAAGGTTAGCCGACCCACCAGATCAGCCCCAGCGTAAATTTTTATATATAAAAGGTATATGAGCCTAATTTTGGTATTTCGGGGTGGGTTATGCGTAAACTCACGCCATCTCCGCGTCTGCACTCGAAAAGACGCCCTGAATCTCCAACGGAGGAGAACCAATGCG
>CAXNDN010000097.1:0-3690 GCA_964201295.1 Candidatus Planktophila sp.
ATCTACATCGCCGACAGTGATCGCACGCAGTTCGCTTGCGCATTCTGGGCAATTAGTTGGCATAACAAAGGCGCGTTCTTTCCCGGTGCGCTTATCTAAAACTGGTCCCAGCACTTCAGGAATCACATCTCCGGCTTTGCGAATAATCACCGTGTCACCGATTAAAACGCCTTTGCGTTCGATCTCTTCTTGGTTATGTAAAGTCGCATTTGTGACGGTAGAACCGGCAACTTTTACTGGTTCCATAAATGCAAATGGGGTGACCCGACCAGTGCGGCCGACGCTGACTTTGATATCAAGTAACTTAGTAGTGACTTCTTCAGGTGGATATTTAAAGGCGATCGCCCACTTTGGAGCGCGCGAGGTAAAGCCCAACTTTTGCTGCTCGGCGATATCGTCGACTTTGATTACGACGCCATCAATTTCGTGTTCAACATCGTGGCGGTGCTCGTTGTAATACTCGATAAATTTAACTACCTCGGCGCGAGTAGCACAAACCTTAAAGCGATCTGAAGTTGGCGCACCTAAAGCTTTTAATTGCGCATAGGCATCTGATTGTGATTCAAATGCAACTCCTTGCTTTACGCCAACGCCATGCACCACCACGCTAAGCGGACGAGATGCAGTGATCCGTGGGTCTTTCTGGCGCAGCGATCCAGCGGCAGAATTTCGCGGATTGGCAAATAGTTGCTTACCCGCTTCTTCTAACTCTTCATTTAATTGGTTAAAGGCGGCAACCGGAAAGAACACTTCACCGCGTATTTCAATTAATTCGGGAATATTTTTGCCACTTAGATTGTGCGGTAGATCCTTGATGGTCTTTACATTTAAAGTTACATCTTCACCCGTCACTCCGTTACCACGGGTTAGTGCGCGAGTTAATTGCCCTTTTTCATATAACAAGTTAATTGCCAGACCATCGACCTTTAATTCGCATAGATACCTTGGACTAGGACTCTCTTTCTCTACTCGATCAAACCAGGCAGTTAATTCATCGGCATCAAAGACGTTATCCAAACTCATCATCTTTTCGATGTGATCGTGTTGGGTGAAGGTAGTGGCAAATCCTCCCCCGATACCTAGTGATGGTGAATCAGGTTCGAGCAGCTCTGGATGTTTTCCTTCTAGCGCCTTTAACTCTTGTAGCAAAGCATCAAACTGGGCATCGGTAATAGTTGGAACATCTAATACATAATATTTAAATTGATGATCGCGAATCTCGCTGGTGAGTTCGGTAATTCGATGGCGGGCTGCGTTGCTCATGCGCTCTCGCAGATCGTTGCCGATCCGACTACTCGGTCACCGTCGTAGATCACCATTGCTTGGCCATTGGCGATACCTAGTAGTGGCTTATCTAATTCAGCAATCAAACGCTGCCCATCAAAGAGGTAAGTGCAATCTAGTGGGGTTCCGTGGGCGCGTACTTGTACAAATCCACGAAGGGGCGCTGCACCAACTGCTGGTCCGCACCAAATAGTTTTCTCACCGAATAATTTGCTAACCGCTAACTCTTCTCGAGCGCCAACAACAACTGTATTTGTCACTGGTTCGATCTTTAAAACAAAGCGCGGGGAGCCATCTGGGGCTGCGACAGATAAACCTAAACCTTTGCGCTGACCGATTGTGTAGGTGTACGCACCTTTATGTTCACCGATTTTCGTACCTGCTTGATCAACAATTGGACCAACTTCACTTCCTAAACGATCACGTAACCAACCAGCGTTATCACCTGATGGCACAAAGCAGATGTCGTGGCTATCGGGCTTTTGCGCAACTGCTAAACCGCGCGCTTCGGCTTCAATGCGAATATCTACTTTTTCGGTGTCGCCAAGAGGAAATATCGCACCATTAATTTGCTCAATAGTTAAAACAGCAAGTACATATGATTGATCTTTTAGCGGATCAACAGCGCGATGCAACGTTTTTCCCATTGGACCAATTTCAGTTCGCGCGTAATGGCCGGTGACAACGCCATCAAATCCCATTGCCTTTGCGCGATCTAAGACTGCAGCAAATTTAATCTTTTCATTACAACGCAGGCAAGGATTCGGAGTTCGGCCAGCGGCATATTCGGCAAGGAAGTTTTCTACAACGCCATCGTGAAATTCTTCTGCCATATCCCAGATGTAGAAAGGAATGCCAATTTTATCGGCGGCGCGACGCGCATCGTGAGAATCTTCAATTGTGCAACAGCCGCGGGCACCAGAGCGATATTTCTGTGGATTGGAAGCTAGCGCAAGGTGCACACCAATTACTTCATGGCCTGCCTCAACTGCGCGTGCAGCGGCAACTGCGGAATCAACTCCTCCGCTCATAGCGGCGATAATTTTCATTTCTGATTAGCCGCCCGTCCGCGCGCAATAACTGTGGGAAGTACAGATAGCGCAAAATCTACATCTGCCGGCGTTGAGTTAGCGCCTAAAGAGAAACGTAGCGAAGATTGGGCGGTAATTTCATTGTGGCCCATTGCCAGCAAAACGTGTGAAGGGCGATGTACTCCAGCGCTGCAAGCTGCACCTGTCGAACAAGAAACGCTTTCAGAATCCATCAGCAAGAGCAGCGAATCACTCTGGGTGCCTGGAAAGGTAACGTTAACAATTCCAGGTAAACGATCGGCGCTCACACCATTAATATAAGCATCAGGTACTGACGTCCGCAGTCCAGATTCAAATCTTTCGCGTAATTCTGCAACTTGATCGGCTTGATATTGATTGCTGGCAACTGCGGCGGCAAAGGCAACGATTGATGGCGCATTTAGCGTTCCGCTGCGAATTTCGCGCTCCTGTCCTCCACCGTGTAGCAAAGCAGGGATTTCATAAGCACGGCGCAAAATTAGCGCACCAATGCCGTGCGGTCCCCCAACTTTATGGCCGCTTATCGCCATAGAAGTAACACCTAAATCTTTATAAGAAAGTGGCGACTTAGTAAAAGATTGCACCGCATCGGTGTGTACCGGTATTTCACCAGCCAACTTAACAACTTCGCCAATTGGTTGAATGACACCAGTTTCATTGTTGGAGTGCATCACGGCGATTAGTGCGATCTCGCTGCCGCGTTTTTTGATTAATTCTTGTAAGAAATCTAAATCAATTACACCTGATTTATTGACTGGGACTTCAATTAACTCTGCGCCTTCGTGTTCTACCAACCAACGCGCTGGATCAAGCACGGCATGATGTTCTATTGCGCTAATTACAATTACCTTCTTGCCCGATTTCCAAAATAAACCTTTAACGGCAGCGTTATCAGCTTCAGTGCCAGATCCGGTAAAGATAACTTCTGATGGCAGAGATCCGATCGCTTTTGCAATTGCCTCACGCGCATCTTCTACATCTTTGCGCGTAGATCTGCCCTCAGTGTGAAGTGATGAAGGGTTACCGACTTTACGGAGTGCAACCTGCATGGCATCTGCGGCGACGTCAAAGATCGGCGTAGTTGCCGCATGATCTAGATAGACGCTCATTGGAGCAGTCTAGATCACTTGCTGATTTAACTCTTTTTTGCGCTGATGCCCGTTGTTGCCTGCGGCAGAACGTTGAAAAGATCACCGATTACGCCAAAATCTGCGATATCAAAGAGTGGTGCTTCCGGATCCTTATTTACAACAATAATTGTCTTTGAAGTCTGCATACCAGCGCGATGTTGAATGGCACCTGAGATTCCGCAAGCTACATAAAGTTGCGGGCTAAC
>CAXNDN010000098.1:0-3641 GCA_964201295.1 Candidatus Planktophila sp.
GGCGATAACGACAAAGTCGCGATGCTCGGGCTGACTTACGACGATGTGCTCTTACTGCCAGATGCCTCAGAGGTTGTCCCAAGTGAAGTCAATACTTCAACTTGGTTGACGCGCAATATTTCTTTAGCAGTACCTGTTATTTCATCTGCGATGGATACCGTAACCGAATCCACAATGGCGATCGCCATGGCTAAAGCTGGCGGAATCGGAATAATTCACCGCAACCTGCCAATTGATGAACAAGTAACCCACGTTAAATTAGTTAAGAACGTCGGACTTGCCGGAGCTGCAGTTGGTGTTGGCGATGATGGATTTGCTCGCGCCAAAGCTTTGATTGAAGCCGGCGTTGATGTTGTCGTAGTCGACACTGCACACGGCCACCATCGCGCGGTATTGGATGCGATTGAAAGAATAAAGAAGTTCTCACCAACCACTGATGTTATTGGCGGTAACGTTGCAACTCGCGCCGGTGCACAAGCGCTGATCAACGCAGGAGCAGATGCGGTAAAAGTTGGCGTCGGTCCTGGTTCTATCTGCACAACTCGTGTCGTTGCCGGTGTTGGCGTTCCGCAGATCACCGCAATTATGGAAGCAAGTAAAGCTTGCAATAAAGCCGGCATTCCATTAATCGCAGATGGTGGGCTGCAATATTCCGGCGATATTGTTAAAGCAATAGTTGCTGGTGCAAATTCGGTAATGCTTGGATCACTTCTTGCCGGTTGTGAAGAATCTCCAGGAGAACTTGTTGAGATCGATGGCCGCAAGTACAAGGCTTACCGTGGCATGGGTTCACTGGGTGCGATGCAATCGCGCGGTGAGCAGAAGTCATATTCGAAAGATCGTTATATGCAAGACGATGTTTTATCTGAAGATAAACTTGTTCCCGAAGGCATTGAAGGAAGAGTTGCATACCGCGGTCCTGTCGCCGATGTTGTTCACCAATTAGTCGGTGGGCTGCGTAGCGGAATGGGATATGCCGGAGCGCCTGATATCGAAACGCTGCGCCGCGAAGGACGCCTGATTCAAATTACCGCTGCTGGTCTGCAAGAAAGCCATCCACACGATGTGCTCCACGTAGCCGATGCCCCTAATTACAGCAAGAAGAGCTAAGGAAGGCCACCATGGATATCGAAATCGCACCAGGAAAACGCGCCCGCCAGGCTTTCTCTTTCGACGATATCGCCATTGTTCCAAGTCGACGTACCCGCAATCCCGAAGATGTTTCAACTACTTGGCAGATTGATGCCTATAAATTTGATATCCCAATGATGGCTGCGCCAATGGATTCAGTTGTCTCACCAGATACTGCAATTGCAATTGGCAAACTCGGTGGGCTCGGAGTTCTAAACCTAGAAGGTCTTTGGACTCGTTATGAAGATCCACGTATTCCACTTGGCGAAATCGCATCAATGCCCGATAAGCACGCCACGCGCCGCATGCAAGAAATTTACAGCGCACCAATTCGCCCAGAGTTAATTAAAGAGCGAATTAAAATGATTCGTGATGCTGGTGTCACCGTTGCGGCATCGCTCTCTCCACAGCGCACCGCTGAATTACATAAAGCGGTTATCGATGCCGGCGTAGACATATTCGTAATCCGCGGTACCACTGTTTCGGCAGAACATGTTGGAAACGATGAATCAGCGCTTAACTTAAAGAAATTTATTTATGAGCTAGATGTGCCAGTAATTGTTGGTGGCGTTGCCACAGCAACTGGCGCACTTCACTTAATGCGTGCGGGTGCGGCTGGTGTATTGGTTGGTTTTGGTGGGGGAGCAGCCCACACAACTCGCAAAGTATTAGGAATTGAAGTTCCGATGGCATCTGCTGTTGCAGAAGTTGCTGCTGCGCGTCGCGAATACTTAGATGAATCTGGCGGACGTTACGTCCATGTCATCGCAGACGGTTCAGTTGGTCGCTCTGGAGATATCGCAAAGGCAATTGCTTGTGGAGCCGATGCAGTAATGATGGGTTCACCACTTGCTAAGGCATCTGAAGCACCTGGGCTTGGTTGGCACTGGGGATCAGAAGCGCATCACCAAGAATTACCACGTGGTGAGCGCGTAAATGTTGGCACTGTTGGCTCGATCGAAGAAATTTTGCTTGGCCCATCGCATACATCAGATGGTTCGATGAACTTATTCGGTGCACTTCGCCGCGCAATGGCAACATCTGGATACTCAGATGTTAAAGCTTTCCAGCGCGTAGAAGTCATTATTCACGGGGCTTAAGCGATTGAATTCTAAGAGCGGTGTTTTAGTCGTCGATTTCGGCGCGCAATACGCACAACTGATTGCACGACGCGTGCGCGAAGCAAATGTTTACTCAGAAATCGTTCCGTCACACATTACCGCTGCCGAAGTCACTGCAAAAAATCCGCAAGGAATTATTTTATCGGGCGGACCATCAAGTGTTTATGCTGACCACGCGCCTAAATTTGATGGCGAGATATTAAAGCTGGGTATTCCGGTATTTGGAATTTGTTATGGCTTCCAAGCAATGGCGGTAGCTCTTGGCGGCGTTGTAAGCCAGACCGGAAAGTCGGAGTTTGGACGAACTGAAGCAAAGACCGAGACTTTATCTAAAATATTTAAATCACTGCCTGCGCTGCAAAGCGTTTGGATGTCGCACGGTGATGCCGTAACCCAAGTACCTGCAGGTTTTACCATCTGTGCAGTTACTGCAGATACACCAATCGCCGCATTTGAAGATGCCACTGGCAAGATTGCGGGAGTGCAATTTCATCCCGAGGTTCTGCATTCTGAACACGGACAGGCCATCTTAAAAAACTGGTTACTAAATATTGCAGGATGCCAGCCAGATTGGACTACTGGCAATATTGCCGAAAATGAAATTGCTAAAGCGAAAGATCTAATTGGCAACAAGCGGGTAATTTGTGGCTTATCTGGTGGAGTTGATTCCGCAGTCGCTGCTGCAATTATTCAACGTGCCGTTGGATCACAACTTACCTGCGTCTTTGTCGATCACGGTTTATTACGCAGTGGTGAATCCGAGCAAGTACAACGTGACTTTGTGGCCGCTACTGGCATTGATTTAGTCGTGGTTGATGCAGTTGATCAGTTCCTCAGCGCACTTGCAGGAGTAACGGATCCTGAGACTAAACGCAAAATAATTGGCCGCGAATTTATCCGTTCCTTTGAACAAGCGGCGCGTGATATCGCAGCTGGTGGCGACGTGGAATTCTTAGTGCAAGGCACTCTCTATCCCGATGTTGTGGAATCCGGTGGCGGCACAGGTACTGCCAATATCAAGTCACATCACAACGTTGGTGGCCTGCCCGATGATCTGAAATTCACCTTAGTAGAACCACTGCGCACGCTCTTTAAAGATGAAGTGCGCCAAGTCGGATTAGAACTTGGCTTGCCAGAAGAAATTGTTTGGCGCCAACCTTTCCCTGGGCCAGGACTCGGAATTCGAATTATTGGTGAGGTTACAAAAGAGCGCCTTGATTTATTACGCCACGCAGATTTGATCGCGCGCGAAGAGTTAAAGGCGGCCGGCCTTGATCGCCAGATTTGGCAATGCCCAGTTGTGTTGTTGGCAGATGTGCGCAGCGTTGGGGTGCAAGGCGATGGCCGAACATATGGCCACCCGATTGTTTTGCGTCCGGTATCAAGTGA
>CAXNDN010000099.1:0-3624 GCA_964201295.1 Candidatus Planktophila sp.
AATAATCGGAGCAATACCAAATTCCAAGCAAGCGCTAGCAAAACGGATCGCACCTGATAAACCATCGCGATCGGTGAGGGCGAGCGCCGGTGATTCAAATTGCGCAGCCCGTTCTACAAGATCGCGCGGTTGGGTGGTTCCGTATTTAAGTGAGAAAGCACTTGATGTCCGTAGATGTATGAAGCTCATCTTTAACTCAAACCTGGATCAAACCTGTTTGACGATCCAGGAACCTGTGATCTCATCGCGTTCTAGTTGAAAGGTATTTAACGCACCAATAGGTGCCGCTTCTACGGTCCATAAGGCGCGTGCGCCATCATCAGGGCGATATATGCCATCGCTAACCCGGTTCCACCAACCACCTGCCTCACACCAACGCGAGAGAACAGCGTGGATACGAAAGCGTTTGCCACGAAAGGTAAATTCGATAGGTGTAGCCGCTCCATCCGAAATGACATCGTGAGCGGGAGCAACTTCTGGGACTGACATTTTTACGCGCCTCAAGCCTTCCTGTGGATATTCGAACAAGTGTTCGAAAAGTAACCCAAGGCTCTGACATTGGCAAGGCGCGCACCACGCCACGCTCAAGATAGTTGAAAGTTCAACTATCTCCCCTACACTTGCCCGAGTCAGAACAATTGCTCATCAGTAACTAACAAATTACTAATAAGGAGATCCATGGACGCAGTACTCGTAATCGGCCGAATTCTTTTTGCACTTATCTTCATCACATCAGGAATCGCTCACTTTGCAAAGCTTGAGATGATGACCGGCTATGCCAAGTACAAGAAGTTACCTGCTGCAAAGCTCGGCGTAATTGTAAGTGGCCTCTTCTTCTTACTTGGTGGAGTTTATATCGCACTTGGTTTCTGGGTAGATCTCGGTGCGCTCTTGCTAGCAATCACCCTTATCGTCGCAGCAGTTATCTTCCACAACTTTTGGACTGAAACTGATGTAACTGCAAAGCAAAATGAAATGATCGCATTCAATAAAAATCTCTCAATTGCTGGCGGTGCGCTAATTATCTTCGCACTTATCTACAGCGGTGCAGTTTCAGCAGATGCTTTCGGACCACACCTCGGAAATATCTCTTTCTTTAACAAGTAAGAAAAACTCTACCGAAACGGCTCCCAAAAATGGGGGCCGTTTTGCTTTTTGGTGAGAGTATTAAGCGGTGGAGACAGTATTAGCGATAATCGCTGGTGGCTTTATTGGCGCTGTACTTGGGTTAGTCGGCGCCGGTGGAGCGATGCTCTCGGTTCCAATTTTGATGTATGGCTTTGGTTTTGATCCCAAACCCGCAACTACCGCAGCGCTAGCCGTCGTCTTACTTGCTGCGCTATCTGGGTTGATTCCTAAAGCGCGAAAAAAGCAAGTTCTGTATCGCGATGCCTTTGTTATCTGGGGTATCGGATCAATTGCCAACTTAGGTTTTTCATCAATTGACGACCAGATACCGGATGCAGTTATCACAACTGGTTTTGCTGGCATCTTAATATTGGCAGGTACCTCGATGTTGCGGCCGCCAAAGTTAGATGAACAGAAGCGAATGCCCTTTCCTGTCTTGGTCGTTTTATCGCTATTCATCGGTACTATGACTGGCGTCTTTGGTATTGGTGGTGGCTTCCTAGCGATTCCAGTACTTGTTCTCTACTTTGGCACTCCGCAGATTGTCGCAGCCGGAACTTCACTCTTAATAATTGCGGTTAACTCGCTAACCGCCTTTATCGGCCATCGCTCACAATGGGCTGATGTGCAGTGGCATATTCCGATTCTGATGGGTGCATCTGCCATTGTCGTTGCCCAAGTTGCATCTCAGCTAGCGCACAAGACTTCACCAGCAGTTCTACGCAGAGCATTTGCCTATCTGCTATTTGCGATCTCTATCTTTACCTTGATTAAGACTTATCTTTAAGGGGTGAGTGTCTTAATCCCCCGCGATAAATAGCCGGAGAGGATCAACATCGCAACCGGATAAATCATGCCAATCGAAAGATTTGTGAACTGAGAAATTACTCCCGTAACAGTTGGACCGAAGAAGAAACCAGCGATTCCGATAACGCCGACGCGCGAAATAGCAACTGCTGGAGCGATACCCGGAATTTTAGTTGCTGCCAAAATAAATGCTGGAAACATCGGACCGATACCAAGTCCGGCCGCTACAAATCCAATATTTACAATAACTAGCGCGGTCGTGGAATGTGTTGCAGATAGCGGAATCGCAATCGCTATCGCAACTCCCCAGATTATTCCTCCAAAATATCCGCCAAGTTTTACGAGGCGTGCAGGTCCAAAGTGATCAAGTGCGCGATCTCCTAAGAAACGACTTACGATCATGGCCAGGGAGAATGAAGCAAAGGCAGATGCGTAAACACCTTTCTCATATCCCATCTCATCACGTAGCAAAATTGCTCCCCAGTCACTTGCTGCTCCTTCGCCGACCAAACTGGCTAATAGCCCAACACCCAATAACCAGAGTGGCATAACGCTCTTGCCGAATAATGGAATCTTCGCCTCGTGTTCAACTTCGCCTTTATGTCCATCAATTGCCGAAGATAGTAAGAATCTTGCAGCAATCAGATATGCAATCACGGAGATGATGGCGATTGCCAAGAGATTTGCACGTGGTGAAACCTGGCGCGTAATCAAACCACCAACCACCGTCGTTAAAAACGCACCAGTACTCCACATCGCGTGAAATGAAGACATGTGTCTGCGTCCCAGAATCTTTTCAACAACAGTTCCTTGGTAGTTGTAACACATATCAATTAGCGCATAACCCAGACCCATTGTGTATAAAGTGAAAAATAGCGCTACCGCATTTGTTGAAAGCGCCATACCTGCCAAGCCTGCCGGCATAATCAAAACACCCACAAAAATTGTTCTCTGCGATCCATAGGTATGCATTAAGCGTCCGGCTAGCTGCGCACCAGTAATTGATCCAAATGTGCTTCCAATTAGCACGAATCCAAAAGCGCCATTTGATAAACCAATTGCATCTTTAATTTCTGGAATACGCGGCACCCAACCCATAGAGACTATTCCAAGCAGTAAGAAAGAGACCCATAAAGAATTTCGGGCTAATTTTGCACGGTGAAGTAGATCGCTCGCTTCTACAGACATCTGCCAAGGGTATCCTGCATCTATGGATGGAATATTGGAAAAAGCCGCAGTAAAACGTTTTATTCAGGCTGCCACAGATCTTGGAGTAAAGGGAGAAGTCACAGTTCTACCTGAAACAGCCCGCACCGCAGTCGATGCCGCTAATGGTCTTGGAATCGAAGTCGGACAAATTGCATCTTCGCTAATCTTTAAATTACCTTCCGGCAATCCGCTTTTAATTATCACCAGTGGTCGCCATCGCGTTGATACAGAATTAGTTGCCAAGAATTTAGGAATCCCCGAACTAGGACGAGCCGATGCGAATTCTGTAAAAGAGATATCTGGTTACTCAGTTGGCGGCGTGAGCCCACTGGGGTGGATTTCAAAGCCAGAAATAACTCTTATTGACGAAGCACTCAATGATTACGAAGTTGTGTGGGCTGCGTCAGGCCATCCGCACGCGGTTTATCCAACAACGTATGCCGAATTGATTCAATGCACTGGTGCGCAACCAATGGTTGT
>CAXNDN010000100.1:0-3613 GCA_964201295.1 Candidatus Planktophila sp.
GGATCAGCACTGACTCTGGCGTTAGTGACAGCAAAGCTTAAAGAACATCGCATCTCACCACTGACGCGCGAAGTTAAAGAAGGTATGCGCGAAGATATCGGTCCATTTGAAGTCGAATTTGTCGCCGTAAACCACTCGATTCCAGATGCACTGGCGATCGCTATCCATACCAAAGCTGGCACTGTGCTGCACACTGGTGATTTCAAGATGGATCAACTTCCGCTTGACGGACGTATTACAGATCTGCGCACCTTTGCGCGACTTGGTGATGAAGGCGTGGATTTATTCTTAGTTGATTCCACCAACGCTGATGTTCCGGGGTTCACGCCATCTGAGCGCGAAATTATTCCTGCGCTAAATCGTGCAATTGCAGCGACCAAGAAACGGGTAATCGTCGCTTCTTTCTCTTCCCATGTTCACCGAGTGCAGCAAGTTATTGACACTGCGGCGGTACACGATCGCAAAGTCGCCTTTATCGGTCGTTCTATGGTGCGCAATATGAAGATCGCTGAGGAAATGGGCTATCTCAGCGTTCCAACCGGAATAGTTATCGATGCTAAAGAGTTAGATAATTACGACGATCGAGTGGTTTTAATCTGCACTGGATCACAAGGTGAACCAATGGCGGCGCTTTCGCGTATGGCAAATGGGGATCATCAGATCCGGGTAGGCGATGGCGACACGGTTATTCTCGCTTCTTCCTTAATTCCAGGTAATGAAAATTCTGTCTTCCGGGTAATCAATGAACTAACTCGCTTTGGTGCAAAAGTTGTTCATAAAGCTAATGCCATGGTCCACGTATCTGGCCACGCCGCCGCTGGTGAGTTGCTGTATTGCTACAACATCGTCAAGCCAAAGTATGCGCTGCCAGTGCACGGTGAATGGCGCCATCTAAAAGCGAACGCAGAATTAGCGATCCAAGCAGGAGTTCCGCGCGAGAATGCCTTTGTAATCGAAAATGGCATCGTTGTGGATTTGGTTGATCACGAGGCATCCGTTGTTGGCGCAGTACCTTGTGGATTTGTTTATGTAGATGGACAGAGTATTGGTGATATCACTGAATCTTCATTGAAGGACCGCAGAATTTTAGGGGAAGAAGGATTTATTTCAGTAGTCGTTGTTATCGAGTCACAGAGCGGCAAGATTATTGCCGGCCCAGATATTCATGCACGAGGATTTAATGAAGATGAAGCGCTCTTTGATGAAGTAAAAGGTCAGATTGAAAAGGCGCTGCAACGCGCAGTTGCTGAAGGCGTAAATGGAACCCATCAACTTTCCCAAGTGGTTCGTCGGACAATTGGCAGTTGGGTTGGCGGAAAACATCGCCGACGCCCAATGATCGTTCCCGTAGTAATTGAGGTCTAGCCACTAAGATTAAAGGTGTGGCCAAGAAAAAAAGTACTTCCTCTCGTAAGGCGGGTAAGTCAGCCTTCTCGATAATCGGCCGCGCACTTGGCGCTCTCTGGAGATCTTTAGCGAAGGCAGTTGGGTCCTCGGTCCGTTTTCTAGCCCGCGGCGCGCGCGATCTAGATCCAGCGCATCATCGCGATGGCCTTGCCTTCCTTTTACTTATCTTGGCGCTAGCCGCCTTTGCCGGGACTTGGTTTGCTGCAGATAACTTTGTCGGTCGAAATCTTCACGCAGTAATTTATGGGGCCTTTGGACGAATCGGATTCTTTGCACCTGTTGTAATTATTTACTTTGCTATTCGTTTATTCCGCGCACCTGATGACCACAAAGCAACTTCACGAATTGTTGTCGGAATTGTGACAATGATATTTAGCGCCGCAGGTTTGGCACATCTTTTTAATGGCTCACTCGGCTCTATAAATCCAACTGGAACAACTGCAATGCGCCAGGGTGGCGGTTGGTTAGGTTACGCCGTCTCCATGCCGCTGGAACGTCTGATGACTTCGATGCTGGCCTATCCACTCTTAATTGCGCTCTTTGCTTTCGGTGCCCTCGTAACTACTGCAACGCCATTGTCATCGGTAGCGATTCGAATCAAAAATACCTTTATCTGGCTCTGGTCTAAACGCCCACAACGCGAAGAGTCTGAATTTGAAATAACTGATACCCCACCCTTTGAAACACCGGTTGTTGCCTGGAACCATCATGCCGATGAGGTAGCTGAAGAAGAGTTAGATGAAGAAGAATTTGATGAAGAGTTCACCGTTGAAGTTCCGCGCCACATACAGACCCCTGCCGCTGCTTCCAGTACGCCAATAACAGCAAAGCGTCCCGAACAACTGCTATTGACCGCTGACTCGCATTACACATTGCCACCGCAAGATTTGCTTCGCACTGGTCCTGCCGCAAAAGCTAAATCAAAGGCCAATGACATAGTTGTTGCAGCGCTCACTGAAGTCTTTGCCCAATTTGAAATTGACGCTCAAGTAACTGGATTTATGCGCGGGCCAACGGTTACGCGTTATGAAGTTGAGTTAGGCAATGCTGTAAAAGTTGAGCGGATCACCGCCCTTGCGAAAAATATTTCCTATGCAGTGGCAAGTAGCGATGTGCGAATTCTTTCACCCATCCCGGGAAAATCTGCTGTTGGAATTGAAATTCCAAATGCAGATCGCGAAATCGTCGCATTAGGTGATGTAATGCGCTCAAGTGTTGCCGGTCAAGACCACCACCCAATGCTTGTAGCGCTCGGTAAAGATGTGGAGGGTAATTTCGTCTGTGCCAATTTGGCGAAAATGCCTCACTTACTTGTAGCGGGTGCAACAGGTGCCGGTAAATCTTCAATGATTAACGCGATGATTACCTCAATTTTAATGCGCGCCACCCCTGATGATGTACGTCTAGTACTGATCGATCCCAAGCGTGTGGAGCTAACTGCCTATGAAGGTATTCCGCATTTAATTACTCCGATTATTACCAATCCCAAGAAAGCCGCTGATGCACTTACTTGGGTAGTTCGAGAGATGGATCTGCGATATGAAGATCTATCAACATTTGGATTTAGACATATTGATGATTTCAACAAGGCTGTTCGCGCCGGCAAGGTAATTGCACCTCCGGGAAGTGATCGGGTAGTTGAGCCTTATCCGTACCTCTTGGTAATCATTGATGAGCTAGCAGATTTAATGATGATCGCCGCGCGTGAAGTAGAAGAGTCTGTCGTCAGAATTACCCAGTTGGCTCGCTCTGCTGGTATCCACTTGGTGCTAGCAACGCAACGACCTTCGGTAGATGTGGTTACTGGTCTAATTAAAGCCAACGTGCCATCTCGACTTTCCTTTGCAACAAGTTCACTAGCAGATAGCCGCGTTATATTAGATAGCCCAGGTGCTGAAAAACTTGTCGGCCAAGGTGATGCACTATTTATTCCAATGGGCGCATCGCGCGCTATTCGTATTCAAGGTGCTTATGTCTCTGAGCGAGAGATTGAAGCTGTTACAAACCATGTAAAAAAGCAGTTATCTCCGCGATATCGAGAAGATGTCACCGTCGCACCACAAACTAATAAATTGGTTGATAAAGATATCGGAGATGATTTAGATTTACTTTTACAAGCAGTTGAACTTGTGGTCGGAACGCAGTTTGGTTCCACATCTATGTTGCAAAGAAAATTGCGAGTTGGTTTTGCTAAAGCTGGACGCTT
>CAXNDN010000101.1:0-3564 GCA_964201295.1 Candidatus Planktophila sp.
CGCCAACGTTATTGGGGAACACCGATTCCGATTGTGCATTGTGATAAATGTGGCGAAGTCGCTGTGCCTGCAGATCAACTACCGCTCTTACTTCCAGATGCTAAAGGTTTAGATCTAAAGCCAAAGGGGCAATCGCCGCTGGCTGCCGCAACTGAATGGGTAAATACCAAATGCCCAACTTGCGGGGGAGCAGCAACTCGCGATTCCGACACGATGGATACCTTTGTAGATTCATCTTGGTACTTCCTGCGCTATCCATCATCCACAAATCATAATGAGCCTTTTGCGCGTAAAGATATTGATACTTGGTTGCCGGTGGATCAGTACGTAGGTGGCGTAACGCATGCGATTTTGCACCTGCTTTATTCACGCTTCTTTACAAAGGTTCTGCACGATATCGGGATGCTGGGCTTTACCGAACCATTTACTCGCTTGCTAAATCAAGGCATGGTGGTGATGGATGGGTCTGCAATGTCTAAATCTCGTGGCAACCTAGTTCGCCTATCTGATGAGTTAGAAAACCATGGCGTGGATGCGATCCGTTTATCTATGGTTTTCTCTGGTCCACCAGAAGATGATGTTGATTGGTCAGATGTTTCACCATCTGGCTCAGTCAAATTCTTAAGTCGTTCTTGGCGTTTATCAGGTGATGTCACATCAAAGCCTGGAGTTGACTTTGCAACCGGTGAAATTTCACTTCGCAAAGCAACTCATAAAGCGCTTCACGATGCCGGTTTTGCTGTGGAATCTTTCCGCTTTAACGTAGCGATTGCACGCGTAATGGAATTGGTAAATGCCACTCGCAAGGCAATTGATTCTGGCCCTGGGGCTGCTGATCCTGCTGTACGCGAAGCAACTGAAGCGATCGCAATTATGTTATCCCTCGTTGCTCCTTTTACCTCTGAAGAAATGTGGGAGCGCTTAGGCCATAAGCCAGCAATTGCAACCGCAGGTTGGCCAGTTGTGGATGAAAAGCTACTTGTAGCCGATGCCGTCGAAGCGGTAATTCAGATAAATGGCAAGATCAAAGAGCGTATTGAAGTTTCGCCAACGATTACCGATGCTGAAATCGAAGTTCTGGCGCTGGCCCACCCCACAATTGCGGCTGAGTTAAATGGTGCAACCCCTAAGAAAGTCATCGCGCGCGCACCAAAAATTGTAAATATCGTTCTTTAACCACAGCCACCCACTTTTTCAGATTTCACTACCCATTTTTGGCAGATGATCACGCCATGCAAATATCTACTGAAAAATTTCGCACCTGGTGGAGTGACATCACCTTCTCGGTATCTCAAAAGAGATCGCTGCTATCTATCTCAGCGCTAGTAATTGCGCTCTCTATCTTCCTGGTTATGCGCGGGGCAACCGAGGAAATTCCACTGGTCCCCGAAGGTCTTGCTGTAACTGAAGCGGTAGCTCAAGTAACTGTCGATGTTGCGGGCGCGGTAAAGGTTCCAGGTGTTTACACCCTGCCGGCAAATTCGCGAGTTATGGATGCGATAAAGGCGGCTGGCGATAAGTTAAAGGGCGCTGATGTATCAGATATAAATTTAGCGCGCATAGTTAAAGATGGCGAGC
The DNA here is from genome assembly GCA_964201295.1 of Candidatus Planktophila sp. GTDB lineage: Bacteria > Actinomycetota > Actinomycetes > Nanopelagicales > Nanopelagicaceae > Planktophila. The sequence continues at coordinate 1,579 of CAXNDN010000101.1, forward strand.
AGATCTATATTTATCCGCCGAACAAGAGTGGCAGCGCCCTTCGTATATCTCCGCAACGGGCTAAAGCCAAGGCCACAGGTCCTATTGCTTTAAATCGGGCGAGTGCAAAAGAGTTGGAATCTTTAGATGGAATAGGTCCAGTTTTAGCGGCGCGAATAATCGCCTATCGAAATCAGAATGGTCCATTCTTATCTATTGATGATCTGATGAAAGTATCTGGAATTGGCACCGTTAAATTCGCGCAATTTAAAGAGAAATTACGCATCTAGTTGATTACCGCGCACTGGCTTTAGGCGGTGCGCTCTGGTGTGGTGCGTTACTGCAGAGTTATGTAGCGCCGTGGCGAATCTCCATCGCTGCGGCGCTACTTGTTCTATTTTCACTGGCGCAACGACGTAACCGCTTTATCGTGCTCGCTTTTGCACTGGCGCTTGGTTCATCGGTCATGTCCCTGCGCCAGCACAGCTTGCAATCGAGCGTGGTGGCTGATCATTACGATAAAAGTGCCACCGCAACCTTGCAATTGACTACCGATCCGCATTTGACTGCAAAACGTGTCAGCGGTCGCAATTTTCTTCCTCCTAGTTACAGCGCCCTTGCTAGCTTGCGCGAAATACAAATCGAAGAACACACATACAAGTTAAAAATTCCAGTTCGGCTAATTGCCAGAGATATTGAGATTGCAACGCTGCTGCCTGACCAGAAAATCATTGTAGAAGTGCAGATTCTGCGCAGTAAAGAGGCGCGCGTTGCTGCGCTCTTGATCGCAAACGGAGAAGTAAAAGTTGTTAGCCAACCATCGCGCTGGGCCAAATCTTTGGGCCAGGTGCGCCTGGGTCTGCGCGCAGCAAGTGGTACCGGCGATGCTGGTTCGCTAATTCCCGGAATGGTTTTGGGGGATACCTCGCTGCAGAGCGAGAACTTTCGAAGTGATATGCGCCGTTCTGGTCTGACACATTTAGTTGCGGTAAGTGGCGCAAACTTTGCAATAGTTTCGGCCTTCATTTTATGGGGTGCACAATTTCTCTTTCGAACTATGCGCTTTCGCATCTTAGCCACCGCTATTGCGCTAGCAGCCTTCATTGCACTGGTGCGCCCTTCGCCTTCAGTTCTACGCGCTGCGGCAATGGCTGCGGTCTTACTGATTGCATATGCAACTAAGCGTGGCGCTGATTCACTACCTGCGTTAGGTTTTGCAATTGCGGCGGTAGTTATCGGTGATCCTTGGCAAGGTCGCGATCCTGGTTTTGCGCTCTCAGTCTTAGCAACTGCTGGCTTACTTCTCTTTGCCCCCCGAGCCATCGCTTATCTAGAACGCTACTTTCCTAAGATTATTGCTCAGGCAATTGCTGCGCCGATGGCAGCGACAGTTTTCTGTGCTCCAGTCATTGTTGCAATCTCTGGATATCTATCGCCGATGAGCATCCTGGCAAACCTTTTGGCAGCTGCTGCAATAGTGCCAATTACTATCGTCGGATTTATCGCAGCACTTTTATCTCCATTTACCCCTGGCTTATCTTCGCTCTTGGTAAGTTGCGTTAAACCGCTGGCTTGGTGGATAGCCAGCGTTGCGGATTGGGCAGCCGGATTTCGCGTTCTGACAATAAGTAAAGGGCTATGGGGCTTTGTTGCTGTAATTGCCGCGATCGCACTAATCATTCTTCTACCGCGCAAAATTGTTATCGCTAGCGTGCTGATCGCTCTTTCATTGAGTTACTTGCAACGCTTTCCAGGAGGGGGTTGGCAAGTAGCAAATTGCGATATCGGACAGGGCGATGGCGCAGCAATTAACTTAGGAAACCATCGCGCAATTGTGATTGATACTGGACCAGACCCAGAGTTAATTGATCGTTGCTTAAAGCAGTTATCAATCCGTGAGATTCCGCTTTTGATTTTGACACACGGTCACGCCGACCATATCGCAGGTTTATCTGGCGTGATTAAGAATCGAAAAGTGGGCGCAACTTGGTATGGCAATGTGAAACG
>CAXNDN010000102.1:0-3562 GCA_964201295.1 Candidatus Planktophila sp.
TAACTCTTCCCTTTGTTTCATATGGAGGCTCAGCACTGATCTCGCTCTATATTGGTTTGGGCTATGTATTTGGTAGCGCTCTGCGCGACCCAGAAGTTAAAGGTGAATTACAAAAGGCGATTGAACGGCGTAGATTACGCACATCATGAGAATTATCTTCGCAGGTGGCGGAACCGCAGGACACGTGGAACCTGCTCTTGCGATCGCCCGCCTTTGGCGAGAGAAATACCCGAACGATCTCCTGGAATTCATTGGCACACCGAGTGGGCTGGAAAATCAATTGGTCCCCGCGGCTAACTTTAAATTGCACCATATTCCAAAAGTTGTAGCACCTCGCAAAATTACTTTAAGCGCACTTACCGCACCATTTGCCTTTTTGGAGGCGCTGGGGGCGGCGCGCAAAGCCATTAAAGGCGCAGATCTATTGATTGGCTTCGGCGGATATGTATCTGCTCCTTCTTATCTTGCGGCTAAATCACTTGGTATTCCATTTGTTATCCACGAAGCAAATGCCAAACCTGGCTTCGCCAATCGCTTAGGAGCGCACCTGACTGCAAATGTGGCAGTTGCGCAAGCGGTGGAAAGTGGGGCGTTAAGCCGCGCATTGATTACGGGGATACCGCTTCGATCTGATGTCGCAAGAGCGCTCACCGATAGCACCGCAGATTGGGCGAAGGCGCGGGCCAGCGCAAAAGCGAAACTCGGTTTTTCTCCCGCTGCGCCGCTAATCCTCGCCTTCTTTGGTTCTCAGGGATCGGTCGCCCTTAACTCTGTTATTGAGAAATCACTTCCTGCCTTGCTCTCCAACGGTAATCAGCTCTTACACGCGGTAGGAAAATTAAATCCACTACCAAAGATCGAAGAGCGCTATAAATCGACGGCATATATTGAGGATATGGCGACAGCCTATTTAGCAGCAGATTTGATCATTAGTCGCAGTGGTGCAATCTCCTGCTCTGAAATAAATGCTCTGGGCCGGTATTCACTTTTTATTCCGCTTCCAATAGGAAATGGTGAACAACGTTATAACGCCAACCAAGTAATCACACAAGGACGCGGCGAAGTCATCAACCAAGAACTCTTCTCGCCCGCTTGGGTCGCAAGCAATTTAGGTCGCCTCTTAGAAAAATCTACAGCGTCGCCAATTGCTGGTTCAAGCAGTGATCTAAATGCAAGCGAGAAGATTGTTAGTTTTATGGAGCATGCCCTAATTGGAAAGCGCGATTGATGGCTATCGAATTAAGTACTAGCGATTTAAGTTCTTGGAGCGGCAAACGCCTTCACTTTATTGGTATTGGTGGCGCGGGAATGAGTGGCTTAGCGCGAATCGCGCTCTCTCACGCAATATCGGTCTCAGGTTCTGATGCAAAAGACTCGACCGTGTTAAGCGCACTCGCGGCGCTCGGCGCAGAAGTTAATCCTGGACATCTGGCATCTCAAGTAGATGGTGCAGACTTTGTTATTTACTCAACTGCAATTAGTCAAAATAACGTTGAATTAGTACGTGCTCGCGAATTGAGCCTTCCTATACTCACCCGAGCACAGGCGTTAGCAACTCTGATGTCTAATTCGCGAAGTATCGCGGTAGCCGGCACCCACGGAAAGACCACTACTTCATCGATGCTCACAGTGGCCTTTCAGGCATGCGGTCTAGATCCTTCATTTGCGATCGGTGGCACACTAACGTCTTCTGGATCAAATGCTCATCGCGGAACTGGTGATCTCTTTGTGGCCGAGGCTGATGAATCTGATGGATCATTTATCGAGTATCGCCCATTCGCTGCGATCGTTACCAACGTTGAACATGATCACGTTGATTATTTTGCTACCGAAGCTGATGTGACGCAGGCCTTTGCTGATTTCGCCGCAACGATTGCTAAAGATGGTTATCTGGTCTATTGCGCAGATGATTCGGGATCGGCGCATCTAGCTAGCTCGGTAATTGGTTTAAATATAATTTCATATGGAACTAGCGTCGGAGCGGATCTATTTATTGACTCAATCAATTTACTGCCGATGGGATCAAATGCGCGCGTTCTTTGGAAGGGTCGCGCCATCGGAAAGATGTCACTTCAGGTTCCGGGGCTGCACAACGTGTTAAATGCCGGTGCGGCACTTGCCATGGGGCTGGTACTTGGAGCACCTGCCGCTGAAATGTTAAATGGTTTAGCGAGTTTTCAAGGAACCGGACGGCGCTTTGAATTAAAAGGGACCGTTCATGGCATACGAATTATCGATGATTACGGACATCACCCAACTGAAGTTGAAGTTACTTTAGCGGCGGCAAAACGATATGCCGGTGATGGGCGATTGATAGTTATCTTTCAGCCACATCGTTACTCTCGAACGAAAGCATTTATGGGTGAGTTTGCCAGAGCGCTAAGCGCCGCAGATGAGGTTGTTTTACTTGAAGTCTATGCTGCGAGTGAAGTGCCGATTCCGGGGATTACATCAGAAACAATTGTTGAACAAATGACCAATGGCCACTTTATTCCAAACTTTTTAGAGGCATCCGAATGGGTAATTGCGCAATCCAAACCAGGGGATGTAATCGTTACCCTCGGAGCAGGTGATGTTAACTCTCTCGCTCCCATAATTAGCGATGGCCTAGCGCGGCGATTTAATTAATGAAACTTGCGCTACAGGTCAAGTCATCAAAGACTCTTCTGGCGATGGTGGCCACCCTCATAATCTTTGGCAGTGGTTCTTATCTTCTCGGATGGTCATCACTGCTTACCGTTAAGCAAATTGAGATAACAGGCGCACCTACATCGGCTTCTGAAAAAGAGATCAGAGCGAAGCTGAATTTTTCGCAAGGAGATCAGTTAGCCCGGGTGGATGCAAGGGCGCTCTCAAATCGTCTGCAGGCAACTGGTTGGGTCGAGTCAGCCGATATCTCACGTAACTGGCTAAACGGCGAAGTCAGAATAGATCTACAACCAAGAATTCCAGTTGCGAAATTCACGTCTCCAGGTAAACCTCAAGCCGCACTTGATGCTTCTGGCGAAGTTTTTAATTTGCCTGGGGAACTTCCATCTGGACTTCCAAATGTCAGTGCAACATCGGTGGCAAGTGGCTTGATCGCCGCTGAACTCTTCACGCAAATGCCTAAGGAGTTTAGTAATGGGATAGATCGCTTGAGCGCGGAAAGTGCAACAAACCTTGTGGTTTACGGAAAGTTTAACGAGCGCACACTTCAAATTATTTGGGGCGATAAAGAAGATATTTTGCTCAAGATAAAAGTCATAAACTCACTCTTGGAACTGCCTGAAAATAAATCGATTCGGTTGATAGATGTCACGGCTCCACAATCACCCATAGTTAAGTAGCCGTTTAAATACCTGTTAAATAGCGCTAAATACTTTGCGTCGGTCTTTGCTTTCACACGCTTAACGCCTTACGTTGCCCTCATTAAAGAGAGTAGAAATGTAATTCTCAAGTTGAGGTTTACAGTTCTAAAGGAGGAACTTGTGGCTGCACCACAGAATTATTTAGCTGTTATCAAAGTAGTTGGAATTGGTGGCGGTGGAGTTAACGCAATCAATCGCATGATTGATGTTGG
>CAXNDN010000103.1:0-3534 GCA_964201295.1 Candidatus Planktophila sp.
GGTTTGGCATCGGGATACATCTCAATGAGCTTGCGCACGACCGGCGCTTCTACTGTTGATGATGCTGAACGGACGAATTCGCCCATTTCTTGGAGTTTTGCAAGAACGACCTTGCTCTCCATACCGAGTTGTTTTGCCAACTCATGTACGCGGACCTTTGACACATTTCTCCTGTCTTGGCCCGCAATCTTTATTCTAGATATTTATCTAGGGATGCGAGCCTTAGTTGTACAGCCTCATAATCTGAACGAGCTCATTTGAGTTTCATATCTTTCGCATCCATCTCTATGGAAAGTTCTTTTTGGAACTTTCTAGTCTTTTGTAAGTTCTTGGAGGAACTTTTTGAATTGAGTTACATCCGGCATTTCATCGAGCTTGAAGGCCCATTTAAATGCTTTCCGTTCTATAGCAACGTATCCACACTGAATGTGAAGCCACGCTCCCCTACCTTGAGATTTTCTGCCTTGCGTTGGAGTAATAACCCCATCAATGCAGTTGACTCTCAGTAGTTGTGACGGTGTTTCCGTTTTACGACAGACGATGCAGGTGCGTATCGGTTTGATACTTAATCGCATTGCAGTCGCTTCTTTCACCATCAACTAAGGGTAAAGGATAGCGAATTCGCCCCGATTATCCTAAATACGCGGGTAATTACGTGGTCGATGGGGTATCTGGATGGATATCAATACGCCATCCAGTCAATCGCGCAGCAAGTCGTGCATTCTGTCCATCTTTGCCAATTGCAAGTGAGAGTTGATAATCAGGCACCGTTACCTTTGCAGAACGCATCGCTAAATCAATGATTTCTACCTTTGAAACCTTTGCTGGAGCTAAGGCTTGTGCCACGAATTCAGCAGGGTCTTCAGACCAATCAACGATATCTATTTTCTCTCCGTGCAACTCATCCATCACGGCACGCGAACGAGCGCCCATCGGTCCGATTAAAGATCCTTTCGCAGAAACACCAGCACGATGTGAACGTACAGCGATCTTGGTGCGATGTCCCGCCTCACGTGCAACTTCCATAATTTCTACAATGCGATCTTTTATCTCAGGAACTTCCAAAGCAAATAATTGCTTAACAAGTGCCGGGTGGCTGCGAGAGAGCATTATCTCTGGGCCCTTCATTCCTTGCTTTACTTCGACTACAAAACACTTAATACGATCACCGTGTTGATACTGCTCGCCTGGAACTTGTTCTTGAGGCGGGATGCGTCCCTCGACGCGGCCCAAATTGACGTTGATCATCTTTGGGTCGCGCCCTTGTTGTACAACGCCGGAAATTACATCTCCTACCGATGCACTAAATTCGACAACAATTTCTGCATCATTTGTGGCGCGCATCTTCAATTTAATTACTTGTCTAACAGTTGAATTAACGGTGCGCGCAAAGCCTTCTGGCTCGTCACGATCTTCGCTTATGCGTTCGCCTATCTCGTTAAAGGTAGGTATCAAGATAGAAATCTCACCACTTTCGCGGTCAATCATGGCGCGCGCTTGGCGCTTTGGCTCAAGCGTTTGATAGTACGCCTCAAGAACACCGGCTTCGATTTCCGTGATTAATTGTTCGAAGGCAATTTCCTTATGGGTGGCAAGGGCGATTAGCGCCTCGACATCGACCTGGGATTTATTCATCAATCGCATCTTTGCGATTAAACTCAATTTCAACTACCGCGCGCTTTATATCGGCAAATACAACAGTGTGCTCTTTTAACCTACCCTTAATATTTTCAACCAAAGTGGCGTTAACTTCATTAAATTCAGTGAGGCGACCTGTCGTAATCGTGCCATCGTTTAAAGTAACTTTGATTAAGCGAGTTAAGTTCTTGGTCCAATGGCGTGGTTGAGTTAGTGGTCGATCCACTCCTGGTGAGGTAACTTCTAAGGTGAATGGGGTCTCACCCATAAAATCCGCAGAATCTAAAAGCTCTGAGATTAGGCGAGATGCAACGGTGACTTGATCAAGATTTAGCGGTATTTGGCCATCTACGACGCAGGTGACAATTCGATGGCTACCCGGAGATGCAATCTGCACTTCTTCTAGAAAAAAACCAGCTTCGGTTACGGCCGGTGAGATCAAATCAGTTATTGATTGCGTCAGTGACACTTGGTGCTCCTTAAATATTAAGTTGTTATTAATTTGTCCTACAGGCGTAAGTTTAACATTAATTAAACGCTGTGAAGGTATCGATCGCTACCTTGACGATCAAAGCTAGCGTCACCCCCATAAATACTTTCCGAACTAGATTTGAGCCGCCCCGCAAGGCTAGATGAGCACCGATTAGCCCACCTGCGACATTGGCCACCGCCAGGGTTAGGCCGATCTTCCAAATAATTTCACCATTTGCTCCAAAGATAATAATTGCGCCGAGATTTGTGGCGACATTTACTACCTTGGCGGTCGCCGATGCTGATAAAAAGGCAAAACCAAGTATTGCTACCAAAGTTAGAACTAGAAAGGAACCGGCGCCAGGACCAATTAGCCCATCGTAAAAACCGATGACCAGAGCAGCGATAGCTGCAATCTTTAAGCGAAGCGGCTCGCTATGGCGAAGTGATTCAATCTGACCGAGATGTGGTCGCTTCCATGTGTAGATAAGTACTGCAATCAAGAGCGAGACAACAATTGGTTTGAGAACTTCGGTGGGTATGCGCGAGGCGAGTGATGCCCCACCCATAGAGCCGATAAATGCGGGCAGCGCCATAGTTATAAGTAGCTTGGAATCAGTTTTTATATTGCGGCGATACATCAGCGCAGATGCAGATGTGCCAAAGATAGAAGGGACTTTATTGGTACCAAGGATTACTACCGTTTCAGATTTTGCCAATCCGATCATCAAAGCCGGAAGTTGGATCAACCCTCCACCACCCGCGATGGCATCTATTAGACCCGCAGCGAAAGCGGCAATGGCAAGGAATAAAAGTGTGTAGAGAGTTAGGTCAGCAAACACTTTAAGAAAGTGATGCTATCAAAGTTTTAACCGCGGTTATCACATCAGCGAGAGCAACTTCAGACTTTTCGCCAGTCTTGCGATTGCGAACTTCAACTTTGCCTTCTGCAAGTGACTTACCCACAACCAAAATTACAGGAATTCCAATAAGCTCGGCATCTTTAAATTTAACGCCTGCGCTGGGATCGCGGCGATCATCTAACATCACGGAAATTCCAACGGCTTCCAATTTGCTTCCGATATCGAGAGCGGTATCAAAGGGAAGATCATCTTTACCAGTTGCCACAATATGAACCTTCGCTGGGGCAATTTCCAGGGGCCAAGATAATCCGATCTCGTCATAACTTTGTTCGGCGATCGCCGCTACTGCACGAGATACCCCAATGCCATAAGAACCCATTGTGACAACTTGTGATTTTCCGTTTTGATCAAGCACGGTTAAACCAAGTGAGTCAGCGTATTTGCGACCAAGTTGGAAGATATGGCCGATCTCAATGGCGCGATCAATCACAACTTCAGTTGTGCATTCAGGGCAGGCATCACCTTCGCGAATTTCGGCAGCTTCGACGTATGCAAATGGTGT
>CAXNDN010000104.1:0-3533 GCA_964201295.1 Candidatus Planktophila sp.
ACTAATCTCGTGAGGTCCTGATGGCAGATCGCAAAGTTATTCGCCGAGCACTGGTCAGCGTTTACGATAAAGATCGTTTACTCGAACTTGGGGCGGTGCTAAGTAAAGCTGGAATTGAAATTATCTCGACTGGTTCAACCGCAAAAACGCTGCAGAGCGCAGGTATCGCAGTCACAGAAGTAAGTGAGTACACCGGTTTTCCAGAGATTATGGGCGGGCGGGTAAAAACGCTACACCCCAAGATACATTCTGGAATTTTGGCGGATCAAAGTATTCCAGAACACCTGCAGGCAATTGCAGATTTAGATATCGCACCTTTTGATTTAGTAATTATCAGCCTTTATCCTTTCGCTGAAACTATTGCATCGGGTGCGGCTTATGCCGAATGTTTTGAGCAGATTGATATCGGTGGCCCATCTATGTTGCGCGGTGCGGCCAAGAATCACGGCTCAGTTGCTGTGATCGCCAAGGTTGCGCAATATGACGAGCTATTTGCCGCAATTAGCGCTGGTGGAACCAGTCTGGAGGAACGTCGCAACTTTGCCCTGCAAGTTTTCCGCACCACAGCTGAATATGATTTAGCGATCGCTAGTTGGCTGGGAACTCAAATAAGTACGGAGATCCCAGATTGGTTTGGGCTGATTTGGAAGCGCGAAAGCTCGCTACGTTACGGAGAAAATCCCCACCAGGCCGCTGCAATTTATCGCGGTGGCCCAGCTGGAATCGTTAACGCGGTACAAAGCCACGGCAAAGAGATGTCTTTTAATAACTACACTGATGCCGATGCCGCTTGGCGTGCAGCGCTAGATCACGCCGAACCATGCGTTGCAATTATTAAGCATGCCAACCCATGCGGAATCGCAACAGGTCCTGATATCGCATCAGCTTACTTAGCAGCGCATGTGTGTGATCCAGTTTCGGCATTTGGTGGAGTTATCGCGGCAAATCGCAAAGTTACCGTGGCAATGGCCGAACCACTTTCGCAAATATTTACTGAAGTAATCATCGCTCCAGAATATGAACCAGCAGCATTAGAAATCTTGATGCGTAAACCATCGATCCGCATTTTGACTTGTCCAAATACAACTCTGTCACCACTAGAAATTCGCCCAGTATCAGGCGGAGTGCTGCTACAAAATACCGACAAGATCAATGCCTCTGGTGATGACTGTGCAAACTGGAAGCAAGTAACTGGCGAAAAAGTTTCGCAAGATGTATTGGCAGATCTGCAATTTGCTTGGCGGGCAGTACGCGCAGTTAAGAGCAACGCCATCTTGTTAGCTAAAGATGGTGCAGCGGTTGGAATCGGAATGGGTCAGGTAAATCGTGTTGACTCTGCCAAACTTTCAATAGATCGCGCGGGAGAACGAGCAAAAAATAGCGTTGCTGCCAGCGATGCATTCTTCCCATTTGCCGATGGGCTACAAATTTTGATCGATGGTGGAGTAACCGCTGTTGTGCAGCCAGGTGGCAGCGTGCGCGATGAAGAGGTAATCGCCGCCGCAGATGCCGCAGGAATAGCTATGTTCTTCACCTCAACGCGACACTTCTCGCACGCGTAACTTCGCTTGCTACGAGCGTGTCTAATAGGATCACGCATATGAGCGCAACGATTCTCGATGGCAAGGCGTTAGCGGCCACGATAAAGCAGGGCCTTTCTGCGCGCGTCAAAGAGTTAAAGAGCCGTGGCGTTACACCTGGCTTAGGAACAATTTTAGTTGGAGATGATCCGGGATCGCTTTCGTACGTGGCCGGCAAACATCGTGACTGCGGGGAAGTTGGAATAACTTCCATTCGAGTTGATTTAAAAGTAGATGCTTCTGAAGCTGATGTACTAGCTGTGATAAAAGAATTAAACTCTGCCAAAGAATTTTCTGGTTATATTGTGCAACTTCCGCTGCCGCTTGGAGTAAATACGCAGAAGGTATTAGAAGCAATTGATCCAGAGAAAGATGCCGACGGATTGCATCCTATGAACCTAGGTCGACTTGTTGCCGGCTACAAAGCTCCACTGCCGTGCACACCGCGTGCAATTGTTGAATTAATCAACCACTATAAAATTCCACTATCTGGTGCAGAAGTTGTAGTGATTGGTCGTGGCCTCACCGTTGGTCGCCCCCTCGGATTATTGTTAAACCGCAAGCAAGAAAATGCCACCGTTACCCTGACACATACTGGAACCAAAGATCTAGCAGCGCACACCAAGCGCGCCGACATCATTATTGCCGCGATCGGTAGTCCACATTTCTTAAAAGCCGGCGATGTTAAGCAAGGTGCAACAGTCTTAGATGTGGGTATTTCTCGAACTGCTGCGGGGCTCGTTGGGGATGTGGATCCTGCGGTGCAGGAAGTTGCTGCTTACTTTGCGCCAATGCCAGGAGGCGTTGGCCCAATGACGCGTGCGATGTTGTTAACGAATGTGGTTGAAACTTGCGAAAGATAAATTTATTCGGGGTGCGCCTCGCCTACCTAACGATAGCTCTAGGTTTTATAGCAGGGGTATTTTCATACGTTCGGCTGGGCTCCATCGCGATCGCAATTGGTATGAGCGTTATCACTCTGGCACATTGGGAATCAGGAAAAAGTGGCAAAATTGAGCGTTATTTAGCGCTTGGTATCGCACTGGCGCTATTTACCGTGGCAATCTCGCTTCCGCGTGGGTTGTAGAGTTTATCTTGACGTCAAGAGAAAGAGTTCGCTATGTCTAAGAAAGTCACAGTTGTAGGCGCAGGTTTTTATGGATCAACTACCGCGCTTCGGCTAGCCGAATACAACATCTTCGACACCGTTGTCCTTACAGATATTCTCGAAGGTAAGCCCGAGGGCCTAGCGCTAGATATGAATCAATCACGTGCTATCGAAGGATTCGAAACAAAAATTATTGGCGCCACAACAACTGCTGATGGTGCGGGCTATGAAGCAACTGCAAACTCTGATGTCGTTGTAATAACAGCTGGCCTGCCACGCAAGCCCGGTATGAGCCGGATGGATTTAATTGGTGTAAATGCTGGCATCGTTCGTGGTGTTGCAGAAAATATTGCAAAGCATTCTCCAAACGCAGTAATTATTGTGGTTTCAAATCCACTCGATGAGATGACGGCGCTCACTCAGCTCGCAACTAATTTTCCAAAGAACCGCGTTATGGGACAGGCGGGAATGTTAGACACTGCCCGCTTTACCAACTTTGTAGCCGAAAAATTGGCAGTGCAAGTATCAGCGGTTAAAACTCTAACCTTGGGCTCTCACGGCGACACAATGGTGCCGGTTCCAAGTCGCTGTACTGTAAATGGAAAACCACTTACCGATCTGCTCTCACAAGCAGAAATTGATGAGTTAGTAGATCGCACGCGAAATGGTGGCGCTGAAGTTGTTGCCCTACTAAAGACAGGTTCTGCTTACTACGCGCCTTCTGCGGCGGCGGCTCGTATGGCTAAAGCAGTGATCGAAGACTCTGGTGCAGTTATGCCAGTTTGTGCGTGGGTCGATGGTGAATACGGAATCTCCGGCGTTTACCTCGGCGTAGAAGCTGAGAT
>CAXNDN010000105.1:0-3527 GCA_964201295.1 Candidatus Planktophila sp.
GATACCTACGCCAAAGAGATCGCCAAACGTGGTGTTGAAAAAATTAGATTCTGCGCAACCAGTGCCACTCGCGATGCCACAAACCGCGACCTATTTATCGAAGGCGTCTTTGAACGTTTAGGAATTCGCCCAGAAGTTATCTCTGGTGATGAAGAGGCGCGCCTATCCTTTATGGGCGCAACTAAAGACTTACCCGCATCCGACGGTCCATTTCTAGTTATCGATATCGGCGGAGGTTCCACCGAATTCGTATTTGGAACCGAATCTGTCGAAGCAGCCAAGAGCGTAAACATCGGCTGTGTGCGAATGTCAGAACGTCACTTCACCGGCGATCAACCTGATCCAGGACAGGTTGCATCTGCCACCGAAGATATTGATGAAGCTATCTCGCAAGCCGCAAAATTAGTACCAATCACCAAAGCCAGAACCCTTATCGCTGTAGCCGGCACTGCTACAACTGTTGCAGCTGCAGCGTTAGATCTTCCTGAATACGATCGATACGCCATACATCTTTCACATATCCCAGCAGAAAAAGTCCACCAAGTTTCACAATCCTTCATCAAGATGGATCGCGCCCAACGCGAAGCACTCGGATATATGCACCCAGGACGTGTAGATGTAATTTCTGCAGGCTCACTAGTTCTCTCACGCATTATGCGCGCAACCGGAGCATCTGAATTCGTGGCATCTGAATCTGACATCCTTGATGGAATGGCTTGGTCGCTTGTATAAATCTTTAGAATTGCTGGATTCCGCAATCGTTAAATGCAAGAAATGTCCACGACTTGTGCAATGGCGTGAAGAAGTAGCAGTTGTAAAACGTAAAGCTTATGAAAATGAAAAGTACTGGGGCAAACCAGTTCCAGGATTCGGTCCCGCAAATGCGCAATTAGTAATCCTCGGCCTTGCCCCCGGTGCGCACGGCGCCAATCGCACCGGACGAGTCTTCACTGGCGATTCATCTGGCGATTGGTTATATAAATCACTACATAAAAATGGCCTTGCAAAGTTAGCCACCAGCAAAAGCAAAGATGATGGCCAACTGCTAATCAACACCCGCATTCTCTGTGCCGTGCGATGCGCTCCACCAGATAACAAACCAAGCACCGAAGAGAAAAACACTTGTGCACCTTTCTACAAAGATGAAATTGCCTTGTTAATGCCAACGGCACGAGCATTTCTTGCTCTTGGAAGCCTTGCTTGGACAACACTTCTTGCGACTCTTACAGAACTCGGATGTGAGATCCCCAAACCAAAACCCAAATTTGGACATGGCGTGACTGCAACATTTATTGGGCCCGATGGGATCAAAAGAAAAGTCTTTGGTAGTTACCATCCCAGCCAACAGAACACATTTACAGGCAAATTAACGGAAAAGATGTTGGATTCTGTAATTAAAAAAGCAAGTAGACTCTGACACTTATCGCATGGCCCCGATAGCCCAATGGCAGAGGCAGAGGACTTAAAATCCTCCCAGTGTGGGTTCGACCCCCACTCGGGGCACTGTTGCAGTCAATTTACTTACCTTCGTGCGTAAATTATCTATCGAATTGAAAGCAATTGCAATGACTGCTTTTTCAATTCATACACAATTAATACATAACTGCCGGAGGATTTGAAGGCGATAACCAGGTGCTCATTTCATTTCACCCCTGATCATCTGCGCTCGAGCAAAGCTCGCACTCCTTCCGCCTCTGCCATTGGGCTAAAGGAGACCCCCGGTTGTTAACTTTGAGCGTGTAGGTTTTTGTACTACCACTGTAGAAACGTCAACTAAAGAAGGTACATTACTAGTATGAATCGAATCAGAATCATCTTTGCCCTTGTTGCTATCGTTAGTTCGATTCTGGTGCCAAGAGCAAATGCAGCGGGACTAGTTGTTAACACAACCTCCCCAGTTACCTCATCGATACCGAATGTAGGCAACATTTGGAAAGGTGATATTCCTACTTCGATTTCCTACCCAACAGATTCGTATTCTGAAAAGTTAGAATTTCCTATTACTGGAGCACTCCCAATATCAGTATTGGCAGATCGTGCAAATGGCGTTGATGTAGATTTTGCAATTTGGACTGATTCTGGGGTCAAGTTAGGCTCTCAGACCATTTACTCTTTTTCTTGGAATCCAGTGGGACCAAACACGATGGTTAGTATGTACCTCAGCCGAGCTGACAATCTATATGGCACCCACACTATGTTGATCACAACTAGTTACACAACGAGTACAACTGGACTCTTAAGTAGATACTTGAAAGATGAACAAAGAGTCAAAATCTCAATCAACAAGTCTGTTCCACTGAAGGAACCAGAAGCCCCTGTCATTAAGGGCAGTTTGGCAGGAGAAACCGCAGTGATTGAGTTTGATTCAATTGAGGCTAATCCCCCAGTTTCGAGATATCAATTAACAGTATCATCGCTTACATCACCGCAATTGTCACCAACGTCAGCTTTTAGCTTCGGACCTAGAACAATAATAATGGAAGGGCTTACTACCAAATTCATTGTTTCCAAATCAGAGATAAATCGTTACTTCAGTAGCGGTTACGCAACTCAAGGCTCACCTTATCTTTTACTTCGCGTTGAAGCAGTTAATGCACAAGGAAATTCAAGCTTAAGTAACGGCATCTATTTCGAGCCGAAACAATTTGGTCTACCCATATTTACAATGACCCAAAAAAGTAATGCAGCCAAGACCATCACCTGCGTCAAAGGCAAGGTAACCAAAAAGGTAACCGCAATCAGCCCTAAGTGCCCTGCGGGATATAAGAAGAAGTAGCCCGCTTGATTCCTCCCAGTGTGGGTTGGGCGCCAACTCGGGGCGCTCAAAGTGAGCGTCAAAGCGCTTTCAATTGAAATTCTTATGAAAATACCTTTAGATTTGTAGTACTTAACCCGCCCCGAAAGAGGTGGATTTCCTAGAAAGGGAAATTAGTGCGCAGTTCAAATCCTGTACTAACTCGTTCGAACCGTGGTTTTGCTCAGATGGATGCAACACGTCTCGAAAACGATTCACTAGAAACAACTTACGCAGCACCTGCAGCGTCTTCACTTCGCACCGGTCGTGTGACCATGGACGATGTTGTGATGCGCACTGCAACTCTCTTTGCAGTCTTGGTCGCAGTCGGTGCATTCGCATGGGGTCAAAATAACCCTGCTCTCGCACTTGTTGGCTTCCTTGGTGGTTTTGTCCTTGCAATGGTAAATATATTTTCTAAGAAAGTTCGTGTTCCGCTAGTAATCGCATATGCGGCTGCACAGGGACTTGCTCTCGGAACCATTAGCCGTATTTACAACGAGGCGTATTCAGGCATCGTTGGCCAAGCGGTAATCGGAACGCTCTGTGCTTTCGGTGGAATCTTGGTTGCTTACCGCAGCGGCAAAATTCGCGTAACTCCTAAATTCACTCGCATAATGCTTGGTGCAATGATGGGTTACTTAGTTTTCTCACTCATTACTTTATTCACTGGACGCCCAGGTGGAGCAACTGGTCTACTCGTAGCCGTAGCAGCTGTTGCACTTGCAACATT
>CAXNDN010000106.1:0-3524 GCA_964201295.1 Candidatus Planktophila sp.
GTGAGGGCATCAGATAACTTGCCCGGCATATGTTTGCGCGCCATTGCGGCCGCGCGAATAACGCGGGCCGAGGTGAGTTCTTCAGTCACTGCTTGCGTAGTGCGATCCATAAACTCGTGGGCTTCATCCAAAATCACCGCATCGCGCTCTGGCAAAATCGGATGCGAATCAACAATTTCAATCGCCAGCAGAGTGTGGTTGGTGACAACCACATCAGCTAATTGCGCTCTGGCTTTTGCAAGGGCCGCAAAACACTGTGGTCCGTAATTACAAACATCTGCGCCTACGCACTCACGGCCAGAGAGTGAATTTGCTGCCCAGACCCGACGATCGACTTCAGGGGCATCATCTCGATCACCGGAAACACCGGGAGTCTTAGCCCAAGCATGTAAGCGCTGCGCATCTTTGCCGAGGTGGCTTACCTCCAATAAAACTTGCCCATCAGGATCTGGGTCCTCAGAATTCATCTTCTGCAGACAGATGTAATTTCCAACGCCTTTATAAACGCCATAAGTTATTTCGCGACCCAATACTTTCTCCAGAGCGGGCACAACTGCCGGCAGATCTCGCTCAACTAGCTGACGTTGCAGCGCCAGGGTTGCAGTTGCAACCAATACTTTGCGACCGTGGACAAGTGCTGGAACTAAGTAAGCAAGTGACTTTCCGGTACCAGTACCAGCCTGCACCATTAAGTGATGACGATCGGTGAGCGCATTTGCAACCGCTTCAGCCATTTCAATCTGGCCATCACGTGGTGAGCCACCAATAGCAGCAACGGCAGCATCTAAGGCCTTGCGCACTTGGGCTGAAAGATCGCTCACGGGCGCACTTGTTCGCGATTGATTAATCTAAAGAAAATCGTCGAAGGAATCAAGGTAATTAAGATCAATGCGTAAGCAGCGGCAAAACCAAAAGCTTCACTGAGTAACCCCATTATCCAAGGAGAAACGCCCATTGAAACTCCCATTCCAATTACAAAAACAGCTATTCCGCGATCTGAACCTTGGGCACAAGCCGAAGCATTCGCGATTGCAATAGCAGCGCAAGGACCTATACCAATTGCTGCAATTACGAGTCCAATAATTGTCAAAGTTGGCGAGCCAGTGAAGATAATTAACACAGTTCCAATAGAAATTGAGACAAGTGCAAAACTCCAAATTCGATCAAGGTTGAATTGATTCTTCGTCGATAGATAAATACGACTCAAAGCGAGGAAATATGGGCCTACCGTTGCAAATAAAATCGCGATTTTAACTGGTGCGCCACGATCAGTGAGTAAATCCAACGCCCAAGCTGAAAGCGAGACTTCCATAGTGATTGTCAGAAAAGCAAAGAAGAGAATATAGAGAATTGGTTTATCCCAAACAATCTTGCCCAACTTATCTTCTGGCTCAGGTCGAGCTTCCAACTCGGGAATGATTGATAAAGCAACTGCTGCAATAACGCATGCAGTGACCGCCATTGTGATCCGCCAAGGGATTTCAAATTGAGTGGTTAACCCGATCACCGTAGGCGAGAGCGCTCCCACAAATAAGCCAAAACCGGTAGTCCGGAACATGTTC
This sequence comes from Candidatus Planktophila sp., assembly GCA_964201295.1. GTDB lineage: Bacteria > Actinomycetota > Actinomycetes > Nanopelagicales > Nanopelagicaceae > Planktophila. The sequence goes on from CAXNDN010000106.1 coordinate 1,563, forward strand.
TTAAGTGCGGTTTTTGAGTGTGAGCCTAAAATAGCTGTTGCCGTATTTCCGGTGACTACCGAGCCAGCTGCAAAAATCATCACTGCAGGAATAGAAAAATAGATACTAGGGCTTAGGCAATAAAGTAGTGATCCGGCAACTAATAAACCCCAGCCAAAGCGCATTGTTTGATGCGCTGGACGCTGGTGGCTACCTCTTATAAGTGCGATCGAGATTAGAACTAGTGATAGCGCTAAACCGATGTTGTGCAAGCTTGCAATTACCCGGGTTAATTCAAAATCACGTTTGATGAGTTGGATCGAGAAAGTCATCGAACCCATCAGATAAGAACTTAACGCGTTTAAAAGGACTAGGCGGTGCACAAGTTTGCGGGATAAAGCCTGCGGCACCAATATCTCCTTTGCATTCACATAAAAAACCCGCCGCTATTAGGCGGCGGGTTTTTTATCGGGGTTGGTTAAGACTTATTGCTTAGCTGCAACCTGATGTATTGCCGCAACCTTCGCAGACGAAGCAAGCGCCAGACATACGCATCTTGACGCCACAAGTCATACAAAGTGGTGCATCTGATTTGATTCCCATTGATTCTAGGAGATCAGAAGATGAACCAATTGTTGGTACAAGTGGAGCAGGTTCAATTTTTACAGCCACAGGAGCCGCCACAGGAGCAACCGCCACTGGTGCTTTTGGGGTATCAACACTCGCAGGTGTTGCATCTTGTGTGTACTCGCCTGTTTCAAGGGCGCGTGCACGCTCTGAGGATGTGAAGAGACCCATTGCTGAACGTTGATCAAATGGCAAGTAATCAAGTGCTAAGCGACGGAAGATGTAATCCATCATTGATTGCGCCATACGGATATCAGCATCATCTGTCATACCAGCTGGCTCAAAGCGCAAGTTGGTGAACTTCTCAACGAATGTTTCTAGTGGAACACCGTATTGAAGTCCGATTGAAACTGCGATTGAGAATGCATCCATAACACCGGCAAGCGTTGAACCTTGCTTGCCCAGCTTTAGGAATACTTCACCAAGTGCGCCATCAGCGTATGCACCTGAGGTCATATAACCTTCAGCGCCGCCAACAGAGAACGATGTTGTGGTTGCAGGACGTGCCTTAGGAAGGCGCTTGCGAACTGGAGTTGCAAGTGCTTCTGCTTCAACAGAGTCAGTTGCGACAGCGCCCTTCTTCTTCGCCTTGCCATCTGAAAGTGGTTGCCCAACTTTGCAGTTATCGCGATAAACAGCGAGCGCCTTGATACCCATACGCCATGCTTCTAGGTGAACTTCTTCAACTTCTTCAACAGTTGCATCCTCTGGAAGGTTAACTGTCTTTGAAATCGCACCTGAAAGGAACGGCTGGCAAGCAGCCATCATTCGCACGTGGCCCATTGGAGCAATTGAGCGCGCACCTAGTGCACAGTCAAATACTTCATAGTGCTCTTGCTTAAGTCCTGGAGCATCGATTACGTGGCCATTTGCCGCGATGAATTCAACGATCGCTTCAATGGTCTCTTCGGAATATCCGAGTTTACGAAGGGCTGCAGGAACTGTCTGGTTAACGATCTGCATAGATCCGCCACCGACGAGCTTCTTGAACTTAACCAATGAGAAGTCAGGTTCGATACCTGTTGTATCGCAATCCATCATCAGACCGATTGTTCCGGTTGGGGCAAGCACAGAGATCTGTGCGTTACGCCAGCCGTTCTTATCGCCAGTTGCAAGACATGCATCCCAAGCCTTATTTGCTTCAGCCCAGACATCGATATCAAGAGTTGAAAGCTGCTTAGCAGCAGATGAAGCAACTGCGTGCTTGCGCATAACGCGAGCATGAGGCTTAGCATTTTGTGCAAAGCCAGCATAAGGTCCAACGATCCCGGCTAGTTCAGCTGAGCGCTTATATGTTGTTCCAGTTAGAAGCGATGTGATCGCACCGGCTAGGGCGCGTCCACCTTCTGAATCGTA
>CAXNDN010000107.1:0-3470 GCA_964201295.1 Candidatus Planktophila sp.
GTGCGAATGCAATCGACGATTGCACATGCGGTGCACGAGATAAAACGCGTTGCTGATATTGATTTAGATATCGATGCTGTGCCACTTGATGATGCCGCAACTTACGAGTTAATCCAATCAACGCGCACTTTAGGTATCTTCCAAGTCGAAAGCCCCGGACAACGCGAATTAATCGGCAAGTTAGCCCCCAAAACTTTTAACGATTTAATAATTGATATCTCACTCTTTCGCCCTGGCCCAGTTAAAAGTGACATGATCAGGCCCTTTCTCAACGCTCGCCACGGCTGGACCAGCGCACAGATAATCCACCCCGATCTTTACCCGATCTTGGCGCAGACCGAAGGTGTCGTCGTCTTTCACGAACAAGTTATCTCGATTATCGCGGTGATGACTGGTATCTCACTTGCTGCCGCCGATGAAAAACGGCGCGCTTTAGGCAGCAAGGAAGGTCAACAAGAAGTCTGCGATTGGTTCTTTCCTGCCGCCACCGCCCGCGGTTATGAGCTGACCACGATTACTGAAATCTGGGATGTCCTTCGCGCCTTTGCATCCTTTGGTTTCTGCAAAGCACATGCTGCAGCTTTTGCACTTCCGACATATCAGTCTGCTTATTTAAAGACGCATTACCCCGCTGCATTTATTGCAGGTGTCTTAACTCATGATCCAGGCATGTATCCCAAGCGTTTAATGATTGATGAAGCACGCCAACTCGGCGTTGGTTTAGCACCGCTTGATGTAAATTTTTCGGGCAGTCAGTACACAGTAGAAAAGAACGATAATGGTGGCGAGAGCGTGCGGATCGCACTTACTTCAGTTTCAGGAATCAGCGATAAAGAAGTCGCTTCAATAATCGCGGGCCGCCCCTATCTTGACCTCGCTGATTTCTATCGCAGATCAGGTGCATCGCACCCAGTTATCGAAACTTTAATTATGACCGGTGCCCTTGACCAGGTGCATTCACTAAAGGATGGCGTGATCAACCACCGCGATTTATTGCTGCACCTGTCTGATCTAACTCGTTCACCCGTTGCCAATATTGGCGGATCTCAGATGGTCTTTGGTTTTGCACCCCCTGATGTGGAGGCAAGTGGTTTGCCTGCGATGGGCGCTGCTGAAAAGGTACGCAATGAGGTAGAGCGATTAGGAATGGATATCACCCACCATATGCTCGAGTTTTACGCTCCATTTTTAAATGCAATCGGCGCAGTTAAATCTTCTGACTTACTTTCACTGCGGTCGCAGAGTGAAGTACTTGTGGCAGGAATTAAAGTTGCGATGCAGACCCCGCCAGTGCGTTCTGGGCGGCGCGTCATTTTCTTAACTCTCGATGATGGTTATGGCTGTACCGACTCCACATTTTTCTCTGATGCCCAAGAGGGTTTTGCTTCCACTCTCTACAGTTCATCCATATTGTTGGTCCGTGGCAAAACTCGCAGAACCGGTGATCGCGGCATCTCTATCAACGCCAACGGGGCTTGGGATCTGCGCGCAGCTTATGAAAAATGGTCGCGCCAATTAGTACAGCAAGCGATTCAGAGATGACACAGTCCACGATTTTGCATGTAGATATGGATGCTTTTTACGCATCTGTTGCTGAACTCGATCACCCCGAACTTCGCGGCAAAGCAGTTGTAGTTGGTGCTGGCGCACGAGGTGTTGTCTTATCGGCAAATTACGCCGCCCGTAAATTTGGAATTCGTGCTGCTATGCCAGTTGGTCGCGCACAACGAATGGCACCACAAGCAATCTTTGTCGCACCTGATCATCACCGATATTCAGAAATTTCAGAACGCGTCATGCAGATATTCGCCGCATACACGCCGCTAGTTGAACCGATATCACTAGATGAAGCATTTCTAGATGTAACAGGTGCCCGTAAATTACTCGGCACTGGCCGTGAGATCGCAACTGCGATTCGCGCCCGCGTTGAGAAAGAAGAGGGCATTACCTGTTCAGTCGGAATCGCACCTTCAAAGTTCATTGCCAAGTTAGCCTCGCAACACTGCAAACCAAATGGCATGCTTGAAATCACCGCAGATCGAATCCTTACCTTTCTACATCCACTTCCTGTAGGTGCAATCTGGGGAGTTGGTCCAAAGACCGCCGAACAACTGGAAAGACTCGGTCTTCACACGGTGGCAGATATCGCAAACACTCCGCGCGCTACTTTGATTCGCGCACTCGGTGATGCCGCTGGTGCATCGTTATATGAACTTGCCTGGGGGCGTGACTATCGTGATGTAACGCCCGAGGAACCAGATAAAAGTATTTCCTCCGCCGAAACTTTTCCCAATGATCTAGATAACCCAATTGAAATCTTGCAAGAGTTTCTGCGTATGACGGAGAGATCAACAGCGCGATTGCGCGAGAAAGGTTTATTTGCCAAGACGATCTCAATCAAGGTTCGCTTTGCAGATTTTTCAACTATCAATCGCTCGAAAACTTTGCCGCTACCAATCGATGGCACGCACGAGGTATATGAAGTAGTTAAGTCGCTCTATTTGGCGCTAAAGATCGAGCGTGCGCGGCTGCGTTTAGTCGGAGTCTCGCTTGAGAATCTGCAGGAAGATTCGCCAGAACAATTAGTCCTTGGGGCGCGCGAAAAGGGTTGGCGCGAAGCGGAGAGTGCGATAGATCAGGCGAAAGCGCGCTTTGGGCGTGGCAGCGTTCGCCCGGGGCGCCTGATCAAGCCAGGTGATCAGGAAGATCACCACGGAGATTAAGGGAGATTAAGGGAGATTAGAAAGGGCCAGAAATCAACTAGCCCTTGGCGCAAAGATGTTCTATTGTGGGGATATGGCACTTTCTGATCGCGAACAACGCTTACTTGCCGAGATGGAAGAGGCGTTATCTGCTGATGACCCACGCCTTGTCTCAACGCTAAGCGGCACAACCTCGCGTTTTAGCGCATCAATCGGTATCGCCATCGCTGCCTTGCTCGGCGGCTTCGCCATTCTCTTTGCCGGCCTCGTCGCTCAGCTGACCCTGGTTGGCGTAGGCGGCTTCCTGGTTGCCCTCGTTGGTGTAATTCTGCTGATAAACGGTGTGACTACTGGTAAATCAAAGCTCGGCCAGGCAGGTCGCTCACCAAAGCGCGCTCGCCGTTCATTCACCCAGGGCTTTACCAAGGGAATGGAAGATCGTTGGGATCAACGAAATAACGGCTAGCGCCACAACCTAATCCTTGCCCTCGCCGCTGGCGGGGGCTTTTTTCATGCCCAAATCCCTTGGAAATTAGATGGGGAGCGCTGGGGCTGTGATGGGAGAAAAGTGGCGAAAGGTGGTTGAAAAAGGAGGAAAGTGGAGTAAAGTGGGGGATTGAGCGGGATCTCCCGCGCTGGAACCTGGGGAAGGGGGCCAGAAAAATGTTTCTCGGCACCCACGAGCCGCGTCTTGATGAAAAAGGCCGCTTAATCCTTCCTGCGAAATTTCGCGACGAGCTCTCTGCTGGTTTGGTAATTACCAAAGGA
>CAXNDN010000108.1:0-3447 GCA_964201295.1 Candidatus Planktophila sp.
ATCGGCCAGTGCGCGATCCAGCGCCCGATGAGCCAGTGCGCCATCACCGCTTTCGTAGGCAAGTGCGGCAAAGAGCGATGCAATGGGCGCCACATAGCCAACCGGTGCCATTCGCATCAACTGTCGCCACATCAGAAAGTGAGTGTCAATGTCTTCATCGGTATGACTACCGAGTGCGAAATCGCGCACCTGAATATCAGAGAGGCGACCAATTACACGAGCCACAAGTTCTAAATCCTCACCGCCACGACCAAGAGCGAATTCGCCAGCCAGATCAATGACTGCAGTCGCGCCATCGCGTTGTAGCTGCGTTAGATTCTTAGCTTTATCTGAGACTTTAAATTTGGCAACGCGTGAAATCCACTTCTCATCTTCGCTGATAACAAGTGGCGAAATAGATTCAGTCAACGCTTCGATATTGGCAAAGGGCATGGCTCGACCCGCAACAACGTGCTCAATGGCAATTCGCGATGAATCAATCGCTGGCAAATCTCGCCCATTTGGTGGACAACATTGCAGATCAGAACAGAGCGTTGAACGAAAGCGTCCATTTGCAATCAAAAGTGATTCATCAACTTTTACGCCAATCCGCTCCATCGCTGCGCCCAGATCGTTTAAAACCACTTCCCCATCGCTGCGCCCAGTTGGAAGATAAGCAACCAAGAGCGCACCGGTTGAGCCCTCACGTTCTAAATGAGATGCCAACAAGTCATAAGCCGATGCCGGTAAATCAGTTGGATAATCAACGCGCATCGCCATTCCGATGCAGTTATCTTTTATTGAAACCACAACTAGCGAATCAACTGGGTGATAACCAATTAGAAATGGAATCGCAGCTATTAAATCGTGGGGCGAAGTTAAAGTTGTCATTAATCTCAATTCATAAAGCGGGTATGAGCTGCCACCACGGTGATGGTCAGTGCAGTTACTTTTCTGATTTGGCCAGTGATGGCGCGTTCGACGCCGTTATGCGCGAAGGTTCCGCCCCAAGTAGTAACTAGAACTACGGGGTAAGTACCAGGATTTGAGTACGTATGAGTTATTTTTCCGTTAGGAAATGGTGCACCTGGATCTGTTGTGGATTTAAATGATCCATCGCCAAAAGCCCAAGCAAATGAAGGGCGCATCGTCACATCAATTACCTCACCAATTAGATCTACTTTGCTGCGAAAGATCGGCGGCATATCACACCAGAAATAAACCGGAACATTAATCAGTGGTTGAAAGTTTGGTTGATAAGCAATTCCCGTTGTTGGCAGCGCTTTACTGATGCGATCGCTAAGGGAAGTTGCAGCGACCGCAACTGGTGCACTCTTCTTGGGCACCGTTCTCTTCTTTGGTGCGGCAGCCTTTGGCTTCACAACCACCTTGGGTTTGGCAACAGGTGTGGGTTTGGCGATCACTTTCGGTTTAACAACTGGCTTTGGTTTTGTTACTGGTTTCGGTGCAACGCTCGCCTTAGGACCACTACCTTTGCGAGCTTCGAAGATCAACTGGCCATCTTGGGTATAGACATCAATGCAGGCAACTTCGCAATCTGCCGCCTTTAGTGGGCTTAAAGGTGTCAAGGTTATTACTGAGATTAAGATTAGAATTTTTGCTTTCATCTGGCGCAAGGTAGGAGTTTGCGCTGTCAAAAAAGGGCTGTAAGTCGATAACTGTGGATAGGTGTGAGAAAGTAGCGTTATGGCAGCGCGCGATGGAGATGGCTGGGTCGAATGCGCCTGTGGCAGCAAACATTGGGGCTTAAATGGCGCAGCCGGGCTATTGATTTATCGCGACGGTGCAATTCTTTTACAACATCGCGCACCATGGGTTCATAACGGAGACACTTGGGGTATTCCTGGTGGTGCGCGCGATTCTCACGAGAGCGTTATTGAAGGTGCGATTCGCGAAGCTATTGAAGAGACCGGGATTGATCCACAGTGTTTAACTCCACGCGATACCCACACCGATAACCACGGTATCTGGAGCTATGAAACAGTGATCGCTGAAGCAGATGCGCAATTAGAAGCGCATGAGGTAAATGATGAATCCCACGAAGTTAAATGGGTCTTATTCGACGATGTAACGCACTTGCCACTACACCCAAGTTTTGCTAAATCTTGGCCGCTCTTACGAGAAAAGTTAGATTTCCTTATTCAATCTGCGCAGTGATTCGCGAACAACTTCACCATCGGAAGTTCGCCAAAGCGGTGGCATAGAGTTAAGTAAGACGCTGCCATATCGTTTAGTCACAATTCGTGAATCTAAAATTGCCACAACACCGCGATCATCCACGCTGCGAATTAAGCGACCGGTGCCTTGCGCCAATAACAGCGCTGCCCGTGGCAAGGAAACCTGCATAAAACCACTGCCACCTGCGGCATCAGCCAGCGATGCGCGAGCTGACATCACAGGTTCATCAGGGCGCGGAAATGGAATGCGATCGATGGCCACCAAGATGCAAGAGTTGCCTGGAACATCTACTCCCTGCCAGAGCGACATTGTGCCGAGCAAAATAGATGTCTCATCTTTTGCAAATTTTTCAACGAGCGGCCCAACTGAATCCCCTCGCTTTTGTGTGATGATTGTTATTGGTAATTCCCTTAGCACTTCACGTAAATGCGCATCGGCTGCTTCCACCCCGCGCCATGAGCTAAAGAGTGCGAGCGTGCGCCCACCTGCGGCATCAATTAACTCACCGAGTTCAGTTAAAACTTCTTGGCTCGGACCATCGCGACCTGGCTCAGGCAGATGCTTTGGCATATATAGAACGCCTTGATTAGCAAAATCAAAGGGAGAGCCAACATCGAGCATCTGCACATTTGCTGGATCAATGTCGCCGCCATCGCTCTCAGAATCCGCATCAGAGCCAACTACAAAACCAATGCTGCGCGCCATCGCATCAAAGCCATTGCCAACTGTCAACGTCGCAGATGTTGCGATGACCGGAGTCTTGGTCAAAAGATTTGCGCGCAAGACTTCAGAGACAGATAACGGTGCTAAATGCAGAGTTGAAAATGTTGGTTCATACCAGAGCACGTGGGTATTGCCCATTTTCAGTAACTTGCTGCACGTTGTATTGATCTCGTTGACCGCACCTTTTACACGTGCGCGTTCGGCAACTGCATCTGAATCGATAATGTCGTCATCGGCGTTGATGATCTGCACTATTGCAGCAGCTGCCTCTTTTACCTTGCGAATTGGCGCTTCTAGCGATGAAGGAATTTCTTCTAGGCGACCTTGGGCGTTGAAATCACCGCGGATTTGATCACCATAATCTGCCATCGCATCGTGGAAGTTATCGGCTGCTTTGGTGAGGGCATCAGATAACTTGCCCGGCATATGTTTGCGCGCCATTGCGGCCGCGCGAATAACGCGGGCCGAGGTGAGTTCTTCAGTCACTGCTTGCGTAGTGCGATCCATAAACTCGTGGGCTTCATCCAAAATCACCGCATCGCGCTC
>CAXNDN010000109.1:0-3427 GCA_964201295.1 Candidatus Planktophila sp.
GGGATGCATGCAGATTTCTATAAGTCAGGAGCGCGTTTACTGGCATCTGATATGTACGTGCCAAAGAGGTATCTTTGGTTGAAGGTGCACCTTGCACGAGAGTTGGCGCAAGAGTGAGTATGACCACGGCAGTCATAGTTGCTGTCAAAAGACGTCTCATTACGCCAATGTACTTCTAGATATCATTTTGGTAAAGCAATTATAAGTGGGACGGGTCGGACTTGAACCGACGACGACCGAATTATGAGTTCGGGGCTCTAACCAACTGAGCTACCGTCCCTGGTGGGGTTAAAGCGAACTTTACTGTACTTGCAGGCCGGCTTTGCCAAGCAATTGATTTAAATGCTCCAAATGATGATCTGCGTGAGGTAACTCTTCACGTGTATGGGTAGTTAATACTCCGGCGACGATGCAACCAGCATCCTTAGCGGATGTAACTCCACCAGGTGCATCCTCAATTGCCCAACACAAATCTGTTTGTAGACCCAAACGATCTGCACCCAATATAAATGGCTCTGGGAATGGTTTACCGCGACTTACTTGATCAAAGGTGACTGAATTCGCTGGCATCGGTATCTTGCCGGCGCGCGTGCGCGCAATCGCTAAATCGGTTGTGCAAGAGGTAACGATCGTCCAAGGAATTTCGCGATCGGTTAACTCAGCAAGAAGTTCTAGTGCACCAGGAACTGCGTGCACGCCATCAACATCGGCTATCTCTAAATCAGTGACTCTACGAATCCATCTTTGGATCTCGGCCTCTTCACGCCCAGCTAATACTTTTCTTAAAGTTTGTTCTGCGGGAACACCGTGATGGCCAGCGAGTGCTTCCAGAGGAATGCCCGCTTCATTGGCCATTGTTACCCAAGAATTAAATACCGCAGCTTGAGAATTAATCAAGGTGCCATCTAGGTCAAAGAGAAAACCAATCTTTTTCAAATCTTTCCTTTATCTTTATTTGGACGCGGATCACGTTGCATTCCGCGACGGCCCCAGAATTCCCACATTCCCATAACGCTTAAGACCAGCGCAAACCCGAAGAGTAAATCTTCAGCAGGTGCGGAAAAGATGCGCAGACCAACGATGGCATCAGGGCTATACATCACAATATTTTTTGAGGTTAGCCACCAATTAGTTAAAAATTGAAAGGGCAGAATGATTGCATATGAAGTCCAGAAGGCGGGACGAGTTAACAAAGAGTTTTTAAATAGGAAGAGATCGGCCATTACGGCAATGGCAAAGGCGGTAATTGCGATATCGCTGTAATTCATTGCCCGAATTCATCTTTGCGCCAGTGAGGTTTAACGGTGGTTACACCTTCTATGGTCATGATTGCAGCCAGCGGAATTACTATGAAGAAGAGATATTCCTCAAGTGGAATATCTAATGGACCATAAATGCCTAGTATCTGGTCACGGTCAAAGAACCAGTGGCCTTGTGAGATTGCATAAGCATCCCAAATCAGAAATAAAATACTGATTGGCAGAACGCTCAAGGTAACTCTTTTAATTCGGCGCAGTACTCCAACTTTTAGGGCTATCTCTAGCCAAAAAGAACCGAAGACGGTGAAGATCAACATCGCCATGTAATTCCACCTTTGCACAGGTAGATCCTCTCACGCAAGAACCCAGTTCGCGCCTTACGCTTTGGTAGTGTTACAGATATAACGCAGATTTATTTTGTATGATTTGGGGTGCTAATGGCAGAGATTGAGTTGGCCCTATTTCTTAAGGTTAGAAAGTACTCGCGCTGGGCGGTTGGGATAGCAATCCTCGCCTCATTTATCTTTGCTCAGGTTATTGAAAGTAGCGACACCACATGGCAGGTGGTGATCGCACTCATCGCGCTAGCGGTAGGAATCCCACATGGCGCACTTGATCACTTAGTCACCCTTCCTAAGAGTGCGCCTTTAAAGATGGCTGCATTTATTGCGATCTATGTGGCAGTTGCGATCCTCGCTGTTGTAGCGCTCTTAACTTGGAACGTTGCCGGGTTTGTCGGCGTCGTGATTATGAGTGCAGTGCACTTCGGTATTGGCGATGCGGCATTTATCTCTGAAATCGATCGCAGGTCATTTAAACCAAAGCCGTTTCCGCGATATTTATATGCCGCAGCTGGTGGGGCGCTGCCAGTGGTAATTCCGCTTGTAAGTGAGAAGAGTTCTGCTGCACTCGAGCGAGTCAACCCTGTGCTCGTTAACTGGCATCAAGGGTTAAATGAGGAACTTTTGCTAATTGCCCTGGCCGTATTTGTCATTGCGCTGCTGCTCTTGCTTCGAAAGCGCAGAATGTCAGATGCAATAGATCTATCCCTTCTCTTTCTATTGGCAGTGACTGCTCCACCGCTTGTCGCCTTTGCCGTCTACTTTGGGTGCTGGCATGCCATGCGCCATACCGCTCGTTTAACTCTGGTTCTTCCCCGATCACAGAAAGCTTTTGCTGAAGGAAATAGTTGGAACGCCTTTCTTAGCGCTATCTGGCCCGGACTCCCTGCGCTTATTGGGACATTCGTAGTTGCTGGAATAGTGATTGCCTTACGTGGCGGTTCAGTAAGTGATCAGTTCTTATGGATTACCCTTGTAATTGTCTGGGCGCTAACCGTTCCGCATATGGCAATTACAGCACGACTTGATCGAAAGGCGCTTTCTTGAAGTTATTCCTAGTAATCGTTCTAGCCTTCATTAATATCGTCCCCGCAAACGCTGCGCCTAAATATATTTTTCCAGTTGCCGATTGTGCTGTTGATTACGCGCGTGCACATCATGATTATGCAGCCACCGATATTTTAGCGAAGAAGGGTTGCAAATTTGTTTCGCCAGTAAATGGCGTGATCGATGAGGTAAATCGCAAAGATGCCTGGAGTGGCAAAAGTAATTTAGGCGTTGATCGCGGCGGGTTATATGTGTCAGTGATCGGTGAAGATGGCGTTCGTTATTACGGATCTCACCTGATTTCAGTAGCTGCAGAAATTCAACCTGGAGTTGTTGTCACCGCTGGACAGTTACTTGGAAAAATCGGTTCAACCGGCAGTGCACGGGGAACAGCGCCGCATCTTCACTTTGGAATTTCTTGGCCAACCCCAACGCAACCAAATGTTTGGTGGGTACGTCGCGGAGTCGTTCTGCCTTTTAAGTATTTGGATGCGTGGAAGTCCGGGAAAGATTTATCGCCAGTAAATGCAGTGGCTGGGGCAAAGAAGAAGAACGGCGAGATTCCAAAACCGCCGAAGAAGTAAGTTAGAAATAAAAAAATCCCCCACCGCTTTCGCGATGGGGGATTTTAGTAAACTAAGTGTTATTAGTTAGCGTTCACTGCATCGGCCTGAGGACCCTTTGGACCCTGTACGACCTCGAATGAAACTGACTGACCCTCTTCAAGGGACTTGTAACCGTTTCCTTGGATTGCTGAGTAGTGAACGAATACATCTTGTC
>CAXNDN010000110.1:0-3416 GCA_964201295.1 Candidatus Planktophila sp.
AAGACAAAGAAAACACCGCTAAAGAATTGCAAGATGATCACCACGGGGGAAACCACCGCTGATGCACCGCGACCACTCTTAGGAACCACTGAAAAAGCGATTCCAAGTGAAGTAGAAGCTGCGCTGCCGAGCAGAATTAACCAAGTAAAGGTCAACCATTTTGCGGGATCAGTGGGCAGATTGACGCCAAAGAAGGCGATTCCAGCAATCAAAAGTAAGAAGACTTGAACAACCATGGTTGCGAAGACAACTATTACTTTTCCAATGAAATAACTCGAAGCTGGCATTGGTGTTCCGCGGAGTCTTTTCAAAGTCCCAAAGTCACGTTCGACCGGAATCATTATTGCCAGCTGTTGAAATCCGGTATTGACAAGGCCAGATGCAATCATTCCAGCAACAAAGTACTGGCTAAAAGTTACGCCGTCACTTAACTCATTTGTGAAAACCGAGCCAAAAATGCCCAGCAACATAATCGGAAATGCCAAGGTGAAGACAACTGACTCGCGCTGGCGCAAGAATTGTTTGATTTCTAGCCCACCACGCGCCAAACCGATCGTCAGCGCACTCGGGACTTTACTCTTCTGCATCTGCGCCTCCAATCATTTCTAAGTAAATATCCTCAAGTGAAGCGCGCCTTACGGTGAGCTCTGGGATTTCACCTTGATAACTTTCAGTGAGTTTGCGAATCAAGGCAGTTGGATTATCGGTGCGCTCAAATTTCGCCCCGCTTTCACCGAGCCAGGAAACCGTGGCCAGCGATGTGGCACGTCCACCCAAGAGCGCAGGAGTAGATACCTCAACGATCAGTCCGTGATTGATCACTGCAACACGATCGGCTAACGCTTCGGCCTCATCAAGGTAATGAGTTGTTAAGACAATTGTGGTTCCGCTATCGCGCAGAGTTTTAATGAGCGCCCAAAAAGCGCGGCGGGCTTCGGGGTCAAAGCCAGTAGTTGGTTCATCAAGAAAGAGAAGCTCGGGCGATCCAATAATGCCGAGTGCCACATCTAAGCGACGACGTTGCCCGCCAGATAGGGTGCGAATCAAGTCGCTCGATTTATCGGTCAAACCCACCGCGGCAATAACTTCATCAACGTTGCGGGGGTTGGCATAATATTTAGCAAAATGTGCAACTGTGTCTTGCACCGATAAATCGCCAGCATCTGATGTGGATTGCAAAACAATGCCAATCCGGTTGCGCCAGATGCGTCCGGCTTCCCCCCTTACAGCGGGATCGGTGTTTAGAACCGATATTTCACCGCTATCGCGAGTGCGAAAGCCTTCTAAAATTTCAACGGTAGTTGTCTTGCCAGCGCCATTTGGACCGAGCAATGCGAAGATCTCACCTGCGGGGATAGTTAAATCAATTCCAGCGACCGCCTGGGTGGATCCATAGCTCTTCTTTAGGCCACGGACAGAAATCACATTGCTCGAATCGCTCATATGGCAACCATGCCACATTGTCGCCAAAAGTGCGAGAAAATACCGCTATGAGCCCACGCCGCAATTTTCCAAAGGGTCGTCGGCCAAAGGTTGAAGATCGCGAAATCTCTACATCAAATCAAAGTGCTGAAGAGCATGCAGATGGTGATTTTATTGTTCGCAAGATCACAGGTTCTAGTTCTAATAAACCTTATCGCTGTCCGGGCTGTGATCAGATAATTCCGATGGCAACTCCACATACAGTTGCATGGATGGTGGGCGATGAAGAGGGGCGCCGCCATTGGCACAATACATGTTGGGCAAAGCGCAATAATCGCAAACCAAATACCGAACGCACACGTAATGCGCCGCGGTTTTAATTAAGAATTACTAGACTCTCCTTTATGTTGCAGCCAGTACGCCCCAGCACGATTTTGCCGGCGCAACGCACGCCTTTTACGGTAACAACATCAGATGGCGAAACTTTAATCGGCGAAGTCGCCGCACCCATTAGCGATTACACCGGTGCCATCCTCTGCTTGCATCCGCTGCCAACAGCAGGTGGAATGATGGATAGCCATATCTATAAAAAGGCGGCTAATCGATTACCTGCGATGGCAGGTATTGAAGTAATTCGCTTTAACACGCGCGGCACAACGAGTGAAGCCGGAACAAGTACAGGTGTATTCGATAACGGTGGCGCTGAAGGCTTTGATGTTGAAGCGATGATGTCGTATTGCTTGGATACTTTAAAGTTAGAGAATCTATGGGTTGTTGGTTGGTCTTTCGGAACTGATCTCGCACTTCGCCATGCGAAAGATCCAAGAGTTAAAGGTTTAATCCTTCTCTCCCCACCGCTTCGAACATCTGAAGTTAGCGATATGCAATATTGGGCCGCAGATAGACGCCCAGTTATTGCCTTAGTTCCGGAGTTTGATGATTATCTAAAGCCGGCTGAAGCTGAAATACGTTTTGCACCGCTGACACAAATCGAAATTATTGCCGTCGATGGCGCTAAACATCTGTGGGTCGGAGAACCATCAGTTCTTCGAGTGCTGAGCGAGATAACCAAAATTATTGCTCCAGCAAGATTGCCTTTACCGGTTGAGATTTAAGAATTATCTGCTCTCGGAAAGACGACTTCATCAAGTATCAAAATAATTGATGCCGCAATTGGCACTGCCAGCAAACCACCGACTAAGCCGAGGAGAGAAGTTCCGATTAGGGCCGCGATAATTGTTACCGCGCCAGGAACGGCTAAGGTGCGTTTCATTATGCGTGGAGTAACAATGTAATTTTCCACCTGAACGTAGACCACATATGCGATAAATGCGATCACTCCGATTGATACAGATTGCGTCAAAGCAATGATTGTGACAACTGAGCTGCCAATAAAGTGACCAATTAGCGGAATTAGCCCACAGACCAGAACAATCATTGCGATAGCGATTGGAGATGGCAGGCCTAGCACCAAAGATAGGGCGAGAACAAAAATAGAGGCCATAGCCGCAATCACTATCTGGCTTCCTACAAAGGATCCCACTCGCGAAATAACAGCATTAGTTAGAAGATTTATGCGATCACGACGGCTCGCAGGTGCGAAGCGAACACCAAGTTCAACCATTTGTGGCAAGGAAGTAATGAAGTAAAGAGTAAGAATTAAGACTGTTAAAGCGGTAAAAGTTCCAGAGAGTACAGACTTTCCAACCCCGATGACTCCACCAAATGCCGAAACAATCAAAGTTCCATCTGCAGTGATCTCTTTGAGTTTGCTTTGAAGAGTATCAATAATGCCAAACTGATTATTTAAATCAGCGATAGTTGAGTTATTTTTCAATTCAGATAGCAGCGTTGGCCCGCTATTGATCAATTGCGTACCTTGTGAAACCACTGGAGGAATAACAACTGCGACAAAGAAAAGCACGAAGCCAATTACGGAGATAAAAATTATGGCTACTGCGCTGGTTCGGGAAACCCCCCGCTTTTGGATCGCT
>CAXNDN010000111.1:0-3356 GCA_964201295.1 Candidatus Planktophila sp.
ATTGAATATGCGCTAATTCGTGATATCAACGACCAATCTTGGCGGGCGGATTTACTTGGGCGCCTGCTCAAGAGCCGTAATGCGCATGTAAATCTGATTCCGCTAAATCCAACTCCGGGCTCAAAGTGGACCGCCTCGCGCCGAGAAGATGAAGAAGCATTTGTCCGCATCCTTGAGGGCTACGGCGTGCCCGTTACGGTGCGCGATACCCGCGGCCGCGAGATTGACGGTGCGTGCGGACAGTTGGCAGCAGCGGAAAAGAGTAAATAGACTCAACCGTATGAGCATCCAAGGCAATAGCATCAAAGAATCGGCAGCAGCCTATGAATCAGCCACCCAATTCTTTTTAAATCTGGCGCGTGGCGTTTCCAAAGATCAATTAGATATTAAAGATCCCGAAGGTTGGTCTGCGCGTCAAATAATTCATCACTTGGCGGATTCAGAAGCACAGTCATATGCACGCTTACGTCGCTTAGTTGCCGAACCAGAAGGTTCAGTAATTCAAGGCTATGATGAAAATTTATGGGCTGCGGCTCCACAACTTGGCTACGAATCTGCACCCGTTGAAAATTCCATCGCCATCTTCGCCTCAGTTCGTGCAGGATCACTAGATATTGTTAAAAGACTTGCTGAAGCAGATCTTGAAAAATCTGGCGTACATTCTGAAATTGGTCAATACACAATTGCTAGATGGTTAACCGGCTATACAAATCATCCAAAAGATCACGGTGATCAATTGGTTCGCGCAGTGAAAGGTAAGAGCTAACCATGAAGAAGTTGCAGAATTTCGTAAACGGTAAGTTGGTCGATTCAACTTCAGGTGCAACCACAACTCTTATTAATCCCGCTACTGGCCAGGCCTTTGCAACTGCCCCAAATTCCAACGCCGCCGATGTTGATAAGGCGATGGCTGCTGCCGCAAACGCATTTACCGAATGGCGTGATTCAACCCCGTCTGAGCGCCAACGTGCTCTCTTAAAGATCGCCGACGCTATCGAATCGCGCGCCGATGAAATCATCGCTATTGAATCTGAAAACTGCGGCAAGCCAATGGGGCTAACCGCTTCAGAGGAAGTACCACCAATGATTGATCAGATCCGCTTCTTTGCAGGTGCCGCTCGTAATTTAGAAGGCAAATCTGCCGGCGAATATATGAAGGGTATGACTTCATTTATTCGCCGTGAGCCAGTTGGTGTGTGCGGACAAGTAACGCCTTGGAACTATCCAATGATGATGGCGGTCTGGAAATGGGCGCCGGCGATTGCCGCGGGTAATGCGGTGGTTTTAAAACCGAGCGATACAACACCTGCATCAACTGTCTTTATGGCAGAGATAATGGGTGAATTTCTGCCTGATGGCGTAATAAATGTGATTTGTGGCGAACGCGAAACAGGTAAGGCCGTTGTAGAACATGCAACACCTGCGATGGTTTCAATTACTGGTTCAGTTCGCGCCGGAATGGAAGTTGCAGCAAGTGCAGCCAAGCAATTAAAGCGCGTTCATTTAGAACTTGGTGGAAAAGCACCAGTTGTTGTCTTCAATGATGCCGATCTAGAAGCGGCAGCGGCCGGAATTGCTATCGCTGGATTCTTTAACGCTGGTCAGGATTGCACCGCGGCAACCCGTGTCTTGGTACAAGAAGGTGTGTATGAAGAGATGGTAAAACTTCTCGCCCATCAAGCCACAAATGAGATCGCTGTCGGCATGCCAAATGAAGATGTCTTGGTTGGCCCAGTAAATAATGCGGCGCAATTCGAACGCGTTAAGGGGCTCTTAGCCCGCGTTCCATCCCATGCGCGCGTTGTTGCAGGAGGTTCAGCGCTAGATCGCGCTGGCTACTTCATTGCACCAACTGTCATCGCTGATTTGCGTCAGCAAGATGAACATATCCAATCTGAGATCTTCGGACCGGTTATTACTATTCAGAAATTTAAGGATGAAGCCGAAGCGATCGCGCTCTCAAATGGCGTGGAGTATGGCCTGGCCTCATCGGTCTGGACCAAAGACCATGGCACAGCGATGCGGATGGCCAAGGCCTTTGACTTCGGTTGTGTTTGGATCAATACCCATATTCCAATCGTCGCTGAGATGCCCCATGGTGGCTTTAAGCGCTCTGGATATGGCAAGGATCTCTCTGCCTATGGATTTGAGGATTACACCCGTATCAAGCACGTTATGACCAACCTCAACGGCTAAAAATTTAGAGAAATTTTCGATAAATCACACTCAAATTGTTTGGTGTGAAGGCAAATCAGTTACATAATAAGCCCTGCACAACCGTCCCTTGTTCCGGAGAAAAAGGAGCCCATCAACATGGCTAAAAAATCACCACTCTCACCAGAAGCTCGTTCAATTATTAATGCGCGTGTTTCACGCCGCGCAGTTCTTGCGGGTATCGGTGGCGTTGGCGCTGCTGGTGCGCTCGCTGCTTGCGGTTCAAGTGGTGATTCTGGAGCAGGCGGAGATTTAGTCCGTTGGGGAAACTGGCCGCTCTACTTAGATTTTGATGAAGATGCCAAGACTTATCCAACGATTGATAAGTTCACCGAATCAACTGGAATTGATGTTAAGTATTTTGAAGATTACAACGATAACGATGAATTCTTTGGCAAAGTGCAAGCACAGCTAAAGCTAAATGAAGATATCGGATACGACCTTGTCTGCCCGACTGACTGGATGGCAGCACGCTGGATTCGCTTGGGTTATGCCCAAAAGTTTGATGCAGCAAATATTCCAAATAAAACAAATATTCTCGACACCCTTGCGTCGCCTCCTTACGATCCTAATCGCGAACTAACTCTTACTTGGCAGGGAATCATGGGCGGCTTTGGTTGGAATACCGAAAAGAACCCTAAGGGAGTTCGCACACTCGATGATCTCTTTGCTCCAGCGAATAAGGGAAAGATCGTTGTTCTCTCTGAACTGCGCGACACAATCGGAATTATTTTGTTGGCTCAAGGTGCAGATCCAGCAACCGTAACTGAAGATCAATATATGAACGCAGTTGATTTCATGGCAGGCAAGATTTCTGATGGATGGATCCGTGGCGTTAAGGGTAATGAATACGCCGAAGATCTCACCTCGGGCGATGCCACAGCGGTTATTGGTTGGTCTGGCGATATGTTTATTCTCGCTAGCGAAAATGAAGGAAAGTTTGATTTCGCAATTCCTGAATCAGGCGGAACGATTTCTGGCGATAATATGATGATTCCATCTACCGCCAGCGCTGAAGCTAAGGCCAGCGCTGAAAAACTCATCAACTGGTACTACGACCCAGCGATCGCCGCTGAAGTTGCTGCTTACGTTAACTACGTAACTCCAGTAAAGGGCGCGCAATCTGAGATGGAGAAGATTGA
>CAXNDN010000112.1:0-3303 GCA_964201295.1 Candidatus Planktophila sp.
ATCAAAGTCGTTGTCATGTTAAGCAAATTTTCCTGTTACTAAGAAAATAACGCGTCGTGCAACTGAAACAGCGTGATCTGCATATCTTTCGTAATAACGTCCTAGCAAAGTGAGATCAATCGCTGTTTCAACACCGTGTTGCCAAGTTGGTGCGATCAACGCTGAGATTAATTGGCGATGAAGCAGGTCCATCTCATCATCATCTTTCTCAACTTGCGCTGCTAAAACAATATCTCTAGTTGATATAACTACTCCCGTTTTTGTCGCAATCTTTTCAGCGGTCTCCCCCATCGCCTCCAACATAGGAAGAAGCTCTGCCGGAACCGCACTTTCGGGATGGCGCAAGCGCGCTAACTTTGCAACGTGATGGCCTAAGTCGCCCATTCGCTCAAGGTCGGCAGACATGCGAAGTGCAGTGACAAGTGCGCGAAGATCTGAGGCGACCGGTTGTTGTCTGGCAATAATGTCGATGATGCGTGCATCGAGATCGTGCTGCACCGTGTCAATTTTTTCGTCAAATGAAATTACATCCTCGGCAAGTTTTAAATCTTTAGCCATAACAGATTTAGTTGCTCTTGCCATAGAATCAGAAACCATCACGCTTAATTCAAAGAGGGTCTGTGAAACGCCATCGAGTTCGTCCTGGAATACTGATCTGATTAAAGCCATGACTGCACGCTAGGCGTAGTGCATTAACAGAGCCCCACAGTTGTGTGAACGGAAGGTGAACTGGGCCAATGTGGCTATAGAGTTTGGGTATGTGGCGCCGCGAGAAGGTCATCACTCTTCATGAAGAGCGCGAATTACCCCTGTTGCTCACCAGCGCCCTAGCCCAATTAGATGGAGCCAGCCTAATTATCGCCCCTGGTGAAGTAGTTATTTTCAGCAATTTGGAGGCCGATAAATTAGGGATCTTACGTGATGGGCGAATACAAAGTGAAGAATTGCTCGCGTCGATTCGCGTCGTCCGCCGAACACGAGTCAAGCAGATCGGATCAATTGATATTGCACGAGGACCTATTGGTGAAGGTAAGCGGGAAATTAACGTCACCTTAATTCCATTAACTGAGGATGAGTTGGTTTTAGTTTTACTTCGCGATGAGAGTGAAACGCAAAGGGTTCACGATGTGCGACGTGATTTTGTGGCAAATATTTCTCACGAGTTAAAAACTCCAATCGGTGCGCTCTCTTTACTTAGCGAAGCAGTGCTTGGAGCAAAAGATGATGCAGAAGCGGTATCTCGGTTTGCAGAGCGTATGCAAGTGGAATCTAAGCGGCTGACTGGCTTAGTCCAAGAGATCATTCAGTTATCTCGAGTGCAAGACTCTGATCCGTTAAAGGAAGCGCAACAACTTCCTTCCGGTGACATAATCAAAGAAGCTCTCGACCAATGCCATACAACGGCTGATTCAAGGCAGATCAGCTTAACTTTTCAAGATTCTGAAGATGCAATGATCCTCGGCGATCGTGATCAATTGACTATGGCTATCCACAATCTAATTGAAAATGCTATCAACTACTCCCCTGCAGATACAAAAGTCGCCGTCAGTACTACTGTTGAAAATGGCATCATTACTATCTCGGTTGCAGATCAAGGAATTGGCATTCCGGAAGCGGAAGTTGAAAGAATCTTTGAGCGTTTCTATCGTGTTGATCCTGCGCGTTCGCGCGAAACTGGTGGCACCGGACTTGGTTTATCAATTGTTAAGCACATCATTACCAAACACGGTGGTGAGATTTCAGTATGGAGTTCGGAAAATGTAGGCAGCACGTTTTCCATTCGCCTTCCAATCCAATCGCAAAATGAGGATGACAGATGACAAAAGTACTAATCGTAGAAGATGAAATCTCATTTTCAGATGCACTTGCGTATCTCTTGAAGAAAGAGAGTTATGAGGTGCAAGTAGCGGTAAACGGTAAGGAAGCGATCGAATCATTTAACTCATTCTCACCGGATTTGATTCTGCTTGATCTCATGATCCCCGAAGTATCAGGTACCGAAGTTTGTAGAGTTATACGTTCCACCTCACAGGTGCCAATTATCATGCTGACTGCAAAAGATTCTGAAATTGATAAGGTTGTTGGGCTAGAACTCGGCGCAGATGATTATGTAACTAAGCCTTACTCATCACGCGAACTTCTCGCTCGCATTAAGGCAGTTATGCGCCGCAACTCAACTGATTCTCATCCAGCAGAAGATGGACACGAATTGGCAGTCGGTCCGATTCGGATGGACCTTGATAAGCATCAAGTGACTGTAAATTCGATCGCCATTTCTTTTCCGCTAAAGGAATTTGAACTTCTCGAGTATTTGATGCGCAACAGTGGGCGGGTATTAACCCGTAGTCAGTTGATCGATCGCGTATGGGGCAATGATTATTACGGAGATACCAAGACCCTTGATGTCCACATCAAACGCCTGCGGGCAAAGATCGAATCCGATCCGGCTAATCCAGCGTTGATTCACACGATTCGCGGACTGGGTTACAAACTCGAGATTTAGGGTTGTTAACCAATAACTCCAGTTGCCAACGCTAGTAAAACCAGGGTTCCAAGCCCAATTCGGTAATAAATAAATGGTGCAAAGCTTCGAGTCATTACAAATTTCAATAACCAGGCGATCACGGCATAACCAATAATAAATGCGACCGCAGTTGCAACCAAAGTTTCCGGCAAGCTAAATGCTTGATCTGCTGCATCGGATCCAATTGCGCCTTTAAGTTCATAAAATCCACTGCCGAATACTGCTGGAAGTGCCAATAAAAATGAGTAACGGAGCGCCGCCTCTCGGCTATAACCAAGGAAACGTCCCATTGCGATCGTTGCACCAGATCTTGAAACTCCTGGCACCAGTGCTAAAGATTGGGCTAGCCCATAGAGGATTCCGTGAACCGGGGTCAGTTGATGTAATTCTCTTTCGACTTTTCCGTATTTATCTGCGATTCCAAGAATTACACCAAAGATAATCATTACCGATGCAATCAACCAGAGTGAGCGAAAGTCATTCCTAATAACATCTTGACCCAGATAACCAAGCACGGCAATTGGAAGAGAACCAATAATAATCAACCAGCCTATTCGGGCTTCGCTCTTCTCTAAACTTTCTAAGTGCTTGCGGCTGATCTGATTTAGCCAAGCTTTAATAATTCGCAGGATGTCTTTTCTAAAGTAGATCAATACTGCGAGTTCAGTACCTATTTGTGTGATTGCGGTAAAAGTAGCCCCAGGATCCTGATTGGTACCAAAGATTTCTCCTGCGAAGCGAATATGTGCGCTAGATGAGATTGGCAGAAACTCAGTAAG
>CAXNDN010000113.1:0-3260 GCA_964201295.1 Candidatus Planktophila sp.
CGAGATTGATCGATTATCGCCACAGAGTGTCCAGCGGCTTCAAGTTCGGTGGCTAAAGAAGAACCAACTCGACCGCATCCCATTATCACGACGTGCACAAGGTTTAACTTACACCCTTATTCTTATCTTTATGACAACAACTGGGGCTAGCCAGGAAAATTCCGCAGAGCGCGTTGTATTGGCGGTGGGGGATCGCTTTATCACCACCATTGAGAAAGTCGCTCATGGCGGTCACTTCATCGCGCGCCACCTTGGCGCAGTCATCTTTGTAAGACACGCAATTCCTGGCGAGGAAGTGGAGATCGAAATAACCGGTACGGGTAGTTCGTTTAATCGCGCCGATGTCGTTAATGTTATTAGCCCATCACCAGATCGTGTTAGCGCACCCTGTCAATTTGCGCATCGTGCAGGTTGTGGTGGATGCGATTTCCAACATATCTCAGTCGAGCGACAACGCCAGTTAAAATCAGAGGTTATTACAGAACAATTTGCGCGAATCGCCAAGCGAGATTTACAAGTTACGGTAGAAGAAGTTGGCGCACCACTCGGATACCGAACCCGCTTTAACGCGGTTACTACACGCAACGGGGATCTAGGATTTAAACAGGCAAGAAGTAATAAAGTTGTTCCGGTAAGTGACTGTCGAATCTTGCAACCAGAGGTTAAATATCAAGAGTTAACTTCTCGTAAGTGGAAAGGGGATTTGCGAGTTGAAGTAACTCTCTCCTCTGCTGGGGAGCGAACGATTGCTACCGGATACTCCCGTGATGAAACTCCAGTTCGAACCAGCGAAGGTCCAGATATAGGCCAATACTCAATCAATGGATTTAACCTAGAAGTCTCCCAGCGATCTTTTTGGCAGAGCCATAAATTAGCGCCAGCCGTGCTGACGCAAGTTGTAGGCGAGTTTGCAGAGATTCAAGTTGGAGATCGAGTTTTGGATCTATATGGAGGAGTGGGGCTCTTTACCTCACAATTTTTAGAAGCTATCGGTGAGAGCGGGCAGATTGATTTGGTGGAGGGAAGCAAGAGCGCTACATCTGATGCGATTCGTAACTTTGCGGAGATAACGAATGTAAAAGTGCATACTGGCGATGTTGCAAAGTTATTGCCTCGCTTTAGCCAAGCTGAGGTAATTGTCTTAGATCCTCCGCGCGAAGGCGCTGGAAAAGAAGTGGTACTGGCAATGGTTGCACTCAAGCCGCGCGCCATTGTTTACGTCGCATGTGATCCAGCAGCACTTGCTCGTGATACTACATATTTAAGCGATGCTGGATATGAAATCGCGAAAATTCGCGCCTTCGACCTTTTTCCCATGACACACCACATCGAAACAGTTGCACTATTTCGTCGAGATAAGGTATCTTGACATCAAGATAAATTGAGTTAAGGATATATATGAGCAAGAATTCGTTGGGCGCCAAGAAGAATCTAAGTGTTGCAGGTAAAGATTTTGAAATCTTTGATATCTCAACTATCGCTGGCGCAGCCGATCTACCGTTCTCGCTCAAAATACTTCTCGAAAATCTCTTGCGCACCGAGGATGGCGCCAACATAACTGCCGATCATATTATATCTCTTGCCCAATGGGATCCTGCTGCAGAACCTGACACTGAAATTCAATTCACTCCAGCTCGCGTGGTTATGCAAGATTTCACTGGCGTTCCTTGCATTGTTGACCTTGCGACCATGCGTGAGGCGATTGTTGAACTAGGGGGAGATCCGGCAAAGGTAAATCCGCTCGCCCCGGCTGAATTGGTAATTGACCACTCAGTTATCGCTGATGTCTTCGGCACTGAAGATGCTTTTGAAAAGAATACTGATATTGAATATGAGCGTAATCGCGAGCGTTATCGCTTCTTGCGTTGGGGACAAGGCGCCTTTGATGAATTTAAAGTTGTGCCACCAGGAACCGGCATCGTTCACCAAGTAAATATTGAATTTCTTGCGCGCGTCGTAATGACTCGCACCATAAACGGCGTACTTCGCGCTTATCCAGATACCGTCGTCGGCACCGATTCACACACCACAATGGTTAATGGTTTAGGCGTACTTGGATGGGGCGTTGGTGGCATTGAGGCTGAAGCTGCGCTATTAGGTCAACCGGTATCTATGTTGATTCCACGGGTATTAGGTTTTAAATTAAGTGGCGCCCTTCCAATTGGAACTACCGCCACCGATATGGCGCTGACAATTACCGAGATGCTTCGCAAGCACGGTGTGGTTGGTAAGTTTGTAGAGTTTTATGGCCCAGGTGTTGTCTCAGTGCCAATGGCCAATCGCACAACTATCGGCAACATGAGTCCGGAATATGGTTCAACTTGTGCGATATTCCCAATTGATGATGAGACGCTGCATTATTTGCGCCTAACTGGTCGCAGTGTTGAGCAGGTAGAACTTGTTGAAAAGTATGCGAAGGCGCAAGGAATGTGGCATGACCCAGCTGTCAGCCCACGCTTTTCTGAACATATCGAGTTAGATCTATCTACCGTTGTTCCATCTATTTCCGGACCTAAACGTCCGCAAGATCGCATCTCACTCAGTGACTCTAAAAACGCATTCGAGAAGATACTTCCAACATATTTCACCGAGAAAACAGGTAGAGAGTCTTACCCAGTAAAGGTTGGCGCTAAAGCCACAACAATTAAAAATGGCGATGTAGTCATTGCATCAATTACTTCTTGCACAAATACCTCTAATCCATCGGTAATGATTGGTGCGGCGCTCCTGGCAAAAAAAGCGGTAGAACGCGGCTTAACTACCAAGCCTTGGGTTAAGACAACTTTGGCTCCGGGATCAAAGGTAGTTACTGATTATTACGATCGCGCAGACCTTACAAAATATATGGATGCGCTCGGTTTTAACCTGGTTGGCTATGGCTGTGTAACTTGTATTGGAAACTCTGGTCCGCTGCCTATCGAGATCAGTAAATCAATTAACGATAATGATTTAGCGGTTACAGCTGTGCTCTCCGGAAACCGCAACTTCGAAGGGCGCATTAGCCCAGATGTGAAGATGAACTATCTGGCATCACCTCCGCTAGTAGTTGCATATGCGCTGGCCGGCACGATGGACCATGACTTTGAGAAAGATTCTCTTGGAAAAGATAAGGATGGCAAGGATGTCCTCTTGGCAGAAATCTGGCCAAGTGCGCAAGAGATCCAAGATGTAATCGACTCATCAATTTCCTCAGAGATGTTTAAGAAAGATTATGCAACTGTCTTCGATGGCGATCGTCGCTGGAAATCTCTGGATACTCC
>CAXNDN010000114.1:0-3229 GCA_964201295.1 Candidatus Planktophila sp.
GCCAATATTGAAGACCTTCCAGTTGGCACTCAACAGCGAGTTGAGATCTTAAAGGCGCTCAGTAAAGATGTACGTCTTCTAATTTTTGATGAACCAACAGCAGTTTTAACTCCACAAGAGACCGATGAGTTGATTCTTGTTATTAAAAACCTAGCGCGTTTAGGCGTTGGGGTAATTGTGATTACCCATAAACTTCGTGAGGTTATGGCCCTTGCTGATCGAGTTGTTGTATTGCGCGATGGCAAAGTAGTTGGTACGACTACTCCGAAAGAGAGTAATGAAGCCGGCTTGGCACAAATGATGGTTGGCAGAAGCGTTGTATTAGAAGTAGATAAGGGTGTAGCAAACCCAGGAAAGCTGGTATTAACCGTCAAGGGTTTAGAAGTTTTTGATGATAGAAATTTGCTCGCGGTAAAAGGAGTCGATCTCGAGGTTAGATCTGGTGAAATCTTTGGTATAGCCGGCGTTGAGGGAAATGGTCAAAGAGAGTTAGTGGAAGCAATTTGTGGAATGCGCCTGCGAGCAAAGGGTGAAGTACTGGTCAGCGGCGCAGCAACAAAGGATATGCACCCACATGCCGTTCACGAGGCTGGCGTTTCCCATATTCCTGAAGATCGCGAAAAGCACGGTTTAGTCTCTTCCTATTCAATATCAGATAACTTAATTCTCAACCAATTTGATCAGGAGCCTTTTGCTAGAGGTTGGTTTAGAAATATGGGGGAAATTCGCAAGAATGCTGATCTGCTTGTAAAGAAATTTGATATTCGAACTACTTCACCCGCCGCACTTGCCTCATCGCTATCAGGTGGCAACAAGCAGAAGGTGGTAATCGCGCGTGAGTTAAGTCAGGATCTGCAAGTATTGATAGCGGCTCAACCAACTCGTGGTGTTGATGTTGGATCTATTGAATTCATCCACAAGCAGCTGATTGCAGCTCGTGATAACGGGGCCGGAGTTCTTCTGGTTTCTGCCGAGCTAGATGAAATCATTTCACTCTCTGATCGAATCGCGGTTATGTCTGCTGGAAAAATTGTGGCAATAATTGATTCCGAAGGCGCAGATCGTGACTACATAGGCCGCCTCATGGCCGGCCTCGATAAGTAAGTTACCTGCATGAAGATTGGCATCATTGCAGGCACTGGTTTCTATAATTTGCCGGCGCTGGCAGGATCAACACCGCAAGCAGTTGATACTGTTTATGGGAAAGCGCTGATCACATCAGGAACTTGGCACGGCGTCGAGATTGCATTTCTAACGCGCCACGGCGTTGATCACAGCGTTCCGCCAAGCGCAGTTAACTATCGGGCAAATATCACAGCGCTAAAGAACGGAGGCGTAGATTTTGTCATCGCCGTAAACGTTGTTGGCGGAATAGATCCAAAGTTGCCAGCTGGATCTCTGCAATTACTTGATGATTTCGTAGATTTCACACACGGTCGCGCCGATACTTTCTTTGATGGCGTCCAGCCTGGCGGTGTACAACACATCGATATGTCGCATCTTTATGATGCGCAAGTAAAGACTGCAATGGCTAAATCAGCAAAAGATGCGGGTATCACCTTAAATACCGGTGGCATTTACGCTGGCTTTAATGGTCCGCGCTTTGAAACGCCAGCAGAAATTCGTATGGCCGCTTTGGCTGGTGCGACCGTGGTCGGAATGACTGGTGTGCCAGAAGTTTCGCTGGCTAAAGAAGCAGGACTTCGTTATGCCGCGATCGCACTAGTTGTTAATCCCGCAGCCGGTATCAGCGATGCTCCAATCACAATGGAAGATATCAACGCCGCCCTCAAAGCGGCCAGCGAAAAGGTAATCACAATTATTGATGGCACCATCAAGGCCTTTGCCTAATGCTGGATTTACTTATAAAAAATGCGCGTTATGCCGTTACTTCAAATGCTAAGAATGAAATTCTCGAGGGCGTTTCCATTGGAATTACAGATCGCAAGATTTCTTATATCGGAACAGATTCACCTGAGGCTAAAGCAATTTATGATGCAACAGATAAGTTAATTTCTCCAGGTCTGATAAATAGCCACACTCACCTAGGAATGTCTTTACTGCGCGGCTGGGCCGAAGGCGTAAATCTGCAAGGGTTTCTGGAACGTGTTTGGGCTGCAGAAGGAGCGATCATGGATGAGGCAACTTGCGAACTCGGCACCGAACTTGGCGCTTTGGAGGCCTTGCTTTCTGGCACAACCACAACAATGGATATGTATTTAAATCCAGTTGCCACCCATCGCGGCGCAGTTCGCGTTGGTCTGCGCCATATCGCGGGTCCAATTTTCTTCGACTTCCCTGGCTTAGACGGCCTGCAATGGCATCAGAGAATCGAACGAGCACACCAGTGGCCAGCAGAGCTTGCCAAGATTGGCGGTCCGTATATTCCGACTTACTTTATGCCGCACTCAACTTATACAGATTCACCAGAGAATTTAAGTGAAGTTGCGGCGATCGCCAAAGAACTTGGCGCGCGAATTCACCTACATGTTTCTGAAACTGAGGCAGAGAATACGGATGTGCAATCGCGCTACGGCAAATCCCCCACTGAAGTCTGTCGCGATACTGGCATCTTAGATGTGCCAACAATCTTTGGACACGGCGTGCATTTATCTGATTCAGATATGAAGATCGCTGCAAGCAAAGGAACTTCAGTCGGTCATTGCCCCGGAAGTAATTTAAAACTTGGTTCAGGTTTAGCGCGCTTTAACGATATGCGCAAAGCCGGCATCACCGTAGGCCTTGGCACAGATTCTTGTTCTTCTTCAAATGACTTAGATATGTTCTCAGTAATGCGAATGGCAGCCCACGTCGTTGCCCTTCGCCAATCCCCCGCAGATGTTGATCTAACTTCCATAGTTCGCGCCGCAACTATTGAGGCAGCCAAAGCAGTTGGTCTGGGTGATCGCGTTGGTAGTATCGAAATCGGCAAGGAGGCAGATTTAATTGCCCTTGACTTACGCGCCGCAAATTTAACGCCGGTACACGATGTAAATGCGCTGATGGTATTTGCGGCCGGGCGCGGTGATGTAACAGATGTTTGGGTAGCCGGTGATCAAGTCGTTGCAAAACGCTTGAGCACCAAAATTGATTTAACTGATTTAATCAACCGCGTGAACGTGCGAGTAAAGGCGCTGGAACCTCTCAAATGAGCCTTACCGGCAAGAGCATTCTGATTACAGGTGCATCAGGCTTTATTGGCCAAGCATATGTCGCACGTTTTCTTCAA
>CAXNDN010000115.1:0-3163 GCA_964201295.1 Candidatus Planktophila sp.
GTCGATTCCAGCGTTACTACTCTTCTCGACTTCCATCATTCGCCACACCGCAAGGCGACTTCTGGCTCACAAGGTTATGGCGACCGTAAAGATGGAACTTTTGGCGAAGATTTAATCCTGCCTGTTCCAAACGGAACAGTTGTGCTCGATGCAAAAGGTAATCAACTCGCCGATCTAATCGGAACAGGTACAACATTTCTTGCGGCACAAGGTGGGCACGGTGGGCTCGGCAACTTAGCTCTCTCATCATCTAAGCGCCGCGCACCAGGTTTTGCACTCCTTGGCGAACCAGGCGAAGAGCGCACCCTTTACTTAGAACTTAAATCGGTTGCTGATATTGCACTCGTCGGATATCCAAGCGCCGGCAAGTCATCGCTGATCGCAGCGATTTCTGCGGCTCGTCCGAAGATTGCTGATTATCCATTTACAACTTTGGTTCCTAACTTAGGCGTTGTTCAAGCCGGTGAAACGCGTTTCACAGTTGCTGACGTGCCAGGTTTAATTCCAGGTGCATCACAAGGTAAGGGGCTTGGGCTCGAATTCTTGCGTCACGTCGAACGTTGCGTTGCACTTGTGCATGTACTCGATTGCGGAACTTTAGAAACTGACCGTGATCCAGTAAGTGATTTAGGAATCATTGAAGCCGAGCTCGCGTTATATGGTGGCCTAGAAGATCGCGTCCGCATCATTGCGCTAAATAAAATTGATCTACCTGATGGCAAAGCAATGGCAGATATGGTTGCGCAATCACTGCGCGATAAGGGCTATGAGGTTTATCCAGTCTCGGCTGCTAGCCGTGAGGGTTTGCAAGAACTTCTCTATGCCATGGCGCGACTAGTTCAGAGAGAGCGTGCTGCTGCAGCAACTGAAGAACGCACACGTATTATCTTGCGCCCAATAGCGGTAGACGATTCTGGATATACAGTGCAAGCAAATGCCGATGGCTCATTTAGCGTGCGCGGACAGAAAGTCGTTCGCTGGGTGCGCCAAACAAACTTTAAAAATGCTGAGGCAATTGGTTATCTCGCAGATCGTCTGGCGCAACTTGGTGTGGAAAAAGAATTGTTTAAAAAAGGAGCTGTTGCTGGAAGTGAAGTCCGAATCGGCTCTGGTGATAATGAAGTTGTCTTTGAATGGGAGCCAACCATTGAAGCTGGCGCAGAACAATTAGCTGGGCACTTACACCGTCGCGGCGAAGATTCGCGCTTGGAAGGTGCCTGGGTTGTAGAAGAAAAGGTTGTCGATCAACTATCTGACGATGAAATTGCGCAACAATGGGAGTACAACGTGGAGGACCCAAAAACTCCACGCCTCATAGAGCCAACGCCCAGCGAGGATAAGTAAATGAGCCGCAGCGCAGTCACTACCGCGAAACGCGTTGTCATAAAAATTGGCTCCTCATCACTTACCGGAACCGCAGGCTCGAAGTTAGATTCTGATTCAGTCTCCAAGATTGCAGATTTAGTTGCCTCACTTCGTGCACGTGGATCAGAAGTAATCTTGGTTTCATCGGGTGCAATTGCTGCCGGCCTTGCTCCACTTGGCCTTAGCGCACGCCCAAAGGATCTTGCCACGCAACAGGCTGCTGCCTCAGTTGGCCAAGGTTTACTGATTGCAAAATATAACGAAAATTTCTCGCGCCACAATTTGGTCTCGTCGCAAGTTTTGCTTACTACTGAAGATGTGGTCCGCCGTTCGCATTATCAAAATGCACAGCAAACTCTCAATAAATTACTCTCTCTTGGTGTGGTTCCAACCATCAACGAGAACGATTCAGTTGGAACCCAAGAGATCCGCTTTGGCGATAACGATCGCTTGGCCGCGCTAGTTTCATTGCTAGTTGGAGCAGATTTATTAATTCTTATTTCAGATGTGGATGCTTTATACGATGCCCCACCAACACAGGCTGGCGCAAAAGCAATTCACTTTATTGATCAAATCAGCAATATTGAAAAAATTGAAATCGGTGGAGTTGGATTATCGGGTGTCGGCAGCGGGGGAATGGTCACAAAGATTGAGGCGGCACGAATTTCGACCAGTGCTGGCATTCCAATGTTGCTCACTTCACTTGGAAAGTCAGCTCTTGCGCTAACTGGAGAAGAAGTTGGAACCTTCTTTGCCGCTCACGGAACACGGTCAACATCTCGTTTACTTTGGCTAGCTCACGCTTCCACTCCGCGGGGACGTTTAATTCTTGACGCCGGAGCGGTTACGGCAATTCAGGAACGTGGGGTCTCACTTCTTCCTGCTGGTGTTACTGCAGTGGAAGGTGAATTTATTTCTGGCGATACCGTAGAACTAGTCAGTGAAGATAATAAAGTTATCGCCCGCGGGTTAGTTGCCTTTGACTCAGATGAAATTCCACAAATGTTGGGTCGCTCTACTAAAGAACTTGCCGCATCGTTGGGGGCAGAATACGAGCGCGAACTCGTTCATCGTGATGATTTAGTACTCCTTGGTTAATTAGAAACCGATAACCTTTTCCTATGAGCGCAGTCGAAATAGTTTCCGAGTTAGCGATCAAAGCGCGTACGGCTGCCCGCACTTTGTCGGCGGCTTCAGGCGCCGAACGTAAAGCAGCGTTATATAAAATCGCCGAGGCGATCGAGTCGCGCAGCGCAGAGATTATAAAAGCTAATGGCGAAGATATTGCGCGGGCACAAGCTGAAGATATGCATCCACAGATGCAAGATCGATTATTGCTTAATGAATCTCGGGTAGCGGGAATTGCAAACGGAGCGCGCTTGGTGGCTGATCTTCCAGATCCACTCGGCCAAGTTCTCCGCAATTCAACCTTGCCGAATGGATTAGATCTAAAACAGATATCAGTTCCGTTTGGTGTAATCGGTATGGTGTATGAAGCGCGCCCAAATGTGACGGTGGATGCCGCAGTGATCTTGTTGATGTCTGGTAATGCCGCCCTATTACGTGGATCATCCACTGCCGCAGCCAGTAATCAAATACTCGTGACTGTCATGCGCGATGCGCTGGCTAATACCAAGATCTCTCCAGAGGTAATTCAACTTGTGCCATCTGATGATCGCGCAACCGTTAAGGCGTTACTCAATGCACGCGGCAAAGTTGATTTGGTAATCCCTCGCGGAAGCGCGGCTTTGATTCGGATGGTTGTTGATGAATCAACTGTTCCAACAATCGAAACAGG
>CAXNDN010000116.1:0-3115 GCA_964201295.1 Candidatus Planktophila sp.
CCATTGACCATCTTCTTCTCGGCCCACGAATCCGGAACCTGCTTTACGCACACGGCGATCTTCATAGAGCAGATGTTACTCGCCAGTAGCAATTTCCGCTAGGGCAAAACCCTCAACCAATACTTCATCTTGCCTTTGCCAACACTTCACCTTTCTACCAGGGATCAGTTCAGCACCTGCCTTCATTCTCAACCTATGATCGCGAACCCGAGCAACTCGCCATTGCGCATCCTCGTCGTCACCGAAGCGTTTTTGCCACAAGTAAATGGGGTTACGAACTCGGTGCTTCGCCTGCTTGAGTATTGCAAGCGCGAAGGGCATGAAGTTCTAGTAATTGCTCCAGAGAGCGTTAACTCTCCGCAAGATTATTTAGGCTACAAAATTAAATATGTTCCGAGTATTGCAATGAAAAAGTTAATTCCTATGGGCCTTCCCAAGAAATACCTCGAACCATTTATTGAAGGATTTAGCCCTGATGTAATTCACTTAGCGTCTCCAATTTTCCTAGGCCATTACGTAGCGCGTCTAGCCCGCAAAGCAAATATCCCAACTGTTTCGGTATATCAAACAGATATTGCAGGATTTGCGAGACATTACGGTTTAACTGTTGCGCACAACACCTTAAAGCGATGGGTCGCACGAATCCATTCTGCGACTGATCTAACTCTTGCACCTTCTGGTTGGGCTTGTCGCGACTTAGAAAAATCTGGTGTAACTAATGTCAAGCTCTGGCAGCGCGGCGTAGATCTAGTTAATTTTACTCCAGAGAAGCGAAATGAATTTTTAAGAAATGACTTCTTAAATAAGCGTGGTGCAAAATACGTTGTTGGCTATGTTGGACGCCTGGCTAATGAGAAGCGGATTGATGATTTAGCTATATTAGATAGCCAGCCGAATATTCAGTTGGTGATTGTTGGACATGGTCCCGCCGAAGTGCGCTTAAAGCGTGAACTTTCAAATGCGATCTTTGTTGGTTACAAATCTGGTCACGAACTTGCCGAACACGTCGCATCCTTTGATGCATTTGTGCATACTGGTAAACACGAGACTTTCTGCCAAGCAATCCAGGAATCACTTGCTTCGGGAACAGTCGTGGTTGGCCCGGATACTGGCGGCCCGACTGATCTAATCGATCACGGCAAAACTGGGCTGCTGATTGATACCGCTGATTCACACCTGCTTCTTCACTCGATATATACGCTACTTGAACATCCATCGTTGGATTTAATGCAAATAGCTGCGCGAAAATCAGTTGAACACCGAACCTGGGACTATATAAACGAGAGCCTTATCGAACATTATCGCGACGTTATCGAATTTGTGGCTTCGCGGAAAGAGTTGGTCGCATGAAAATCATTCATGTCGCCAATTTCTATGGCCCAAAATCTGGCGGAATAAAGACAACGCTTCATAATTTAGGCACTGGATATACCAATCGGGGACACGATTTCACATATATCGTTCCGGGCGTTGGCTTTTACCAAGAGAAAACGCCACACGGAAATCGCATAACAGTTCCATCTTGGTCGATTCCGCTAAGTGGTGGCTACCGAGTAATTAGATCTAATCGCCAAATTAAAAGTATCTTGCTTGCCCTGGCCCCTGATCGGTTAGAGATATCAGATCGATTTACTTTATCTGGCGTTGGCAGATGGGCGCGTTCTCATAAAATACCAACTCTAGTATTTAGCCACGAAACGCTACGTGGGCTAATCAAGAGCTACCAGCCCCTGTCTCTAAATAAATTTGTGCGTTGGCATAACACACGACTAGCAGCAAGTTTTGATCACGTTGTCACCACAACAAACTTTGCCGCATCAGAATTTCGCGAGATCGGTATCGATAACTTAATTCAAATCCCACTTGGCGTAGACCTAGCGACTTTTTCTCCAAAGAATAGAGATGAAGAACTGCGCACCAAATTACTGAAGAACGGTGATGTCCTGCTTGTGCATTGCGGACGTCTTTCGCCAGAGAAGAAGCCTGAGAGATCGATTGAAGCGCTGCGTGAATTACTGAAGCAAGGAGTTAACGCTCGCCTGATTTACGTCGGCACCGGACCACTTCATAAGAAGTTATACGAAAATTCCAAAGATATTCCAGTCACCTTCCTTGGCTATATCTCTGACAAGAAATATCTGGCTCGAATCATTGCTTCTGCCGATATCTCAATTGCACCTGGTCCAATTGAAACATTTTGCTTAGCAGCGTTGGAATCTCTTGCCAGCGGTACCCCGGTTGTCTGTTCTGAAACCAGCGCAGTTGGTGAATTTTTACTCCTGCAAAGCAATGAATCTGTCGGATTTGCCGCCGCCAATAACGGGCTAGCTTTTGCTGAAGCAATTAAAACCTTGCTCACTCGCCTGGACTCAGAACAAACTCTGCGATCTCGCTGCCACCACCAGGCGGAGAACTTTCCATGGTCTTCCACAATCTCCCAGATGCTCTCACTTTCTCCGCAGAGAACGCTACGGGTAGCTTAAATGTTTACTCCAATTACCTTTGCTGTAGTTGGCGATAGCGCAGCATCTGGTGTTGGTGACTCAGATGACCAAGGTAATTACTTTGGTTGGACCTACCATCTCGCAAAAGCCTTTCAAGAACCGTTGGTCTATATAAATGCATCACGACCCGGCGCTCGTTCAGGAGAAGTATTAAATGTGCAATTGCCAAAGGTCCTTGATCACTCACCCGAACTCGCTGCTGTAATAGTCGGTGGTAATGATTTACTGCGTAGCACCTTTTCGCCAGATACCTTCGAAAAGAATTTGCGGCAAACTATGGTTGATCTTGTCTCCAATGGATCGACAATTATGTTGCTTGAACTACACGATCCAACTGTCATAGTCCCAATGCCTTACCTGGTTGGGCGTATTTGCCGGAGACGAGTAAGAGCAATTAACGAAGCCACGCATAGGCTCAGTAAAGAGTTTGGCGCAGTAACCTTGCCAACGCGAACACTTTCTGGAATCTACGAGCGTGAAAAGTGGCACGTAGATCGAATGCATCCCAGCAAATTTGGCCATCAATTCATCGCTCAGCAATTTGCAGTCTTATTACGCGAGCGTGGCTATTTCATTGGTGAGGTTCAGATTGATCCGATCAACAATAGAAG
>CAXNDN010000117.1:0-3086 GCA_964201295.1 Candidatus Planktophila sp.
CCATTTATTTTGATCTTATTTATCAAGGGGCGAAAGTTTGAACCTGATTCACATATTCCAGATGAATCCGGTCCACAACGCGGAAAACTATCTAAAGGCTTCTGGTTCTCTTTTGTTGGATTCTTTCTCTCCATTTGCGCGGAGTTTGCTACATCGTTCTGGTCAGCTTCACTGATTAGCGATCGCACTGATGCTAGCGCTGCAATTTCCGTGCTTGCAGTAATCGCCTTTGGCACCGGCGTTGGTACGGGACGTTGGTATGCCGGACGTTTATTAAAACGTTTCCACTCCGATGAGCAGTTAAAGATGGCGCTAGTTTTGCAATTTATCGCCTTTTGGCTCTTCTGGTCATCTCACAATTTAGTTTTATGCCTAATTACCTTATTTATGGTTGGACTAGGTATTGCAGTGCAATTCCCGCTCTTTACTCTGCGTATGGTGGCATTTAGCGAAGGTCGTCCTGATTTAGCAATCGGTAAGAGTTCTATCGCTGCGGGTATTGCAATCGCCAGCTCACCACTTTTGCTCGGTATATTGGGAGATAACTTTGGAATATCACGCGCTTACATAATGGTGCCGGTCTTAATTTTGCTCTGTTTTACGATGGTTTTGCTATCGCCATCTAAACACCTCGGCGTGAATAAGATTTAAATGGATTACCGCACTCGCCGTTTAATTACCGTTTTAACGCTGATCGGCTTGTTAGCGCTGATCATCGTAGGCGGCGGGTAAAACCCCTTCGACGGTTATATCGTGTGGCAAATTTACCTTGTTACGAAAGACTGCCCAGATAGTTAAACAAGCACCGAGTGAGATCAGTCCACATAAAGCTATCGTTTGGCGAACACCGATCACCTCAACTAACCAACCGATCAATGGTGAGCCAAAGGGCGTACCCCCCATAAAGATAAGTAAGTAAATTCCAGAAACTCGTCCGCGGATTGCTGGGTCAGAATTTACTTGAATCAAAGAATTAGCAGTGATCAACATTGTTAGCGCGCTTAACCCACAAAGCGGTAACCAGAGTGAGTACCAGGTGTAGGTCGGTGCAATCGAAAGCAAAGTAATTGCTAGCGAAAATATGACCCCACCTTTTATAACAAAAATAGTTCGTCGAAATCTTTCTAGCCGTGCAGATATGAGAGCACCGGTCAACGAACCGATTGCAACATAACTTCCTAATAAGCCATAAGAAGCCGGTCCTTTACCAAATTCTTTAGTTGCCATTAGCGCATTAAAGATCTGCATATTTAAGCCAAAGGTGGCGACAAAGAAGACAACTAGCATCACAACATATAAATCCGGGCGAGCCAGGGCGTATTCCAAACCTTCACGCACCGTGCCTTGAGTGACTTTCTTCTCTTGGATAAAGAAATCAGATTCGCGCATTCGAAGTAGCGCCAAGATAACAAAGAGGTAGGTAAAGGCATTTATTAGAAATGAAGGACCAGTATCAAAGCGTGCGATAAGAAATCCCGATAGCGCAGGACCGACTAAGCGACCAGCGTTGAAATTGGCTGAGTTAAGGCTAACCGCATTTGCAATATCGGAATGGCCAACTATTTCTGAGGTAAATGATTGGCGGATTGGTGCATCAATTGCCGATGAGATTCCGAGAGTTGCGGCGAAGAAAAATACATGCCAAACCTGCACATCACCTGCCAGAACTAAAAATCCAAGCCCAAGAGATGAGAGGGCGCCGATAAAATTGGTAAAAATTAATAGCTTTCTCTTATTTACACGATCAGCGAGCGCGCCACCCTGCAGCGAAAATAAAAGAACAGGTGCAAATTGAACTGCGGTTACCAAACCAAGGTAGATGCCACTGTTATCGGTGAGTTGAAGTATCAACCAATCCTGGGCAACGCGTTGGGCCCAAGTGCCAATATTTGATGCAGCATTTGCCGGAAAGAGAATTCGGTAATTGCGATGGCGGAAGGAGCGCCAGTTACCATCTGCCTTTACCGCCATTACGAGTATGCTTCTTTCATGAGTACAGAAATTAAATCTGTGGTAACTCTAATCTCTTTTGGTACCGCTGCATGGATTATTGCAGGAATAGTTTTAGCAATTACTGGCGCTGAAGCGAAAGTGATCTGGACTTGCGTAGCAGGAGCAGCGCTAGGTGCTTGGGGGATTCGATACTCAAAGCGCCGCGCAGCGCGTAGCGGAATATAAGTAAAGTATTTAAGCTTCGAGTTGACCGGCAATGCCGCGCAGCACTCGTCCCAAACGTTCTGCTTCAGCTCCTGATGGATGACGACCATGGCGCAGGCCGTTTCCGACCTTATCTAGAATTTTAATTGTATCTTCGATCATCGCCGCTAAATCATCGCTATTAACGCGTGAATTTTCGGCCAAAGAAACTGGTGCATCAATGATATGTACCGACATTGCCTGTGGGCCTTTGCGGCTATCGATAATGCTAAATTCGATTTTTGTTCCAGGCTTAACTGTTGCTACACCTTCTGGAAGTGATGTCGCTGCGAGATAAACATCTTCGCCCTCATCATTTGAGATAAATCCAAAACCTTTTTCGAGGCTAAACCATTTAACGCGGCCTGAAGGCATGGGGTGCTCCTTATAAGAATTTCGGTACTCGTGTAGCCGCTGGGGTGCGGGCAGGGATCAAGTTTATCGCAAGCAAAGGGCAGCGTGAACCCGGATTAAAGCTAGTTGTTGAGCGTAGCCTCGGAGTGCGCGCCGCAGCCGTGATCGACTGAGACAACGCGTGCATCATCAGGTGCGATCGCATTGGCGCAAACGCCGAAGGATGCGCGGAGTGAGCCCGCGATTGGAATAAAGAATCCGCAAGATGCGCATGGCTTTGGCGCGTTCTGTGCCAGTGGCGTATTTGGTCCACGATCGCCGGTGTACCAACGCTTACTTGCTTGATCGCGGCCTTCAATAGAAAGTACACGTGGGCGCATTAGACCAAGATCAAAGACCTCAGTTGCATCTAGGCCTTCATCTTGAGCCAACGCATTCGCGCCCGGAACTAAACGAGTGTCATCCAAAACACTTGGCACAATAATTCCAGGTTGAATATCTTCAGGCTGAATACGATCTTTATATTCAATCCAATC
>CAXNDN010000118.1:0-3051 GCA_964201295.1 Candidatus Planktophila sp.
CTTATGCATATGGAACTATCTCTGTAGAACAAGGAACACATCGCTTGGTTCGTATCTCACCATTTGATTCGCAATCTCGTCGCCACACATCATTTGCAGGAGTTGAAGTTGTGCCAGTTGTCGAACAGAGTGATCACATTGAAATTGATGAGAAAGAGATTCGCGTTGATGTTTATCGCTCATCTGGTCCTGGTGGACAAGGTGTGAACACAACTGACTCTGCTGTGCGCCTGACTCATATTCCAACCGGCATTGTTGTCTCTTGTCAGAACGAGCGTTCGCAGATTCAAAATAAGGCAACGGCAATGGCTGTGTTGCAATCAAAGTTATTGGAACGCCGGCGTCAAGAAGAACAAGCCAAGATAAATGCGCTAAAGGGCGATAATTCAGGCTCCTGGGGAAACCAGATGCGTTCTTATGTATTGGCGCCATATCAAATGGTTAAAGATCTGCGTAATAACCATGAGACTGGAAATACATCTGCGGTATTAAATGGCGAAATCGATGATTTCATTGAAGCGGGAATTCGCTGGCGACGTTCCA
The DNA here is from genome assembly GCA_964201295.1 of Candidatus Planktophila sp. Lineage (GTDB taxonomy): Bacteria > Actinomycetota > Actinomycetes > Nanopelagicales > Nanopelagicaceae > Planktophila. Next base: position 544 of record CAXNDN010000118.1, read on the forward strand.
GCGCTTCTTAACCGTTCTCTTAATTGTGCTCTCTATTGTGCTCGTTATTGCACGAGTTCGCCAAACTATTTGATTGAGTAATTCTTTTCACATTGAGCGTAATTCACGCGTAAATAATCAGTGAAAAAACCTATGAATCTGCGCAATTTGTGCCGATATCGGGCGCTTTTCCGTCTTCTATACCTAAACTATCCCTCAGTACGGCAGCCCATATCTTTGCTGCCCAAGAGGAACGAAGGAGTTCGTGTGATTCGCTTTGAGAATGTGACGAAGCTTTACTCGGGTCAAGACCACCCGGCGCTAGAGGCAGTTACTTTAGAAATTGTTAAAGGTGAATTCGTCTTCCTTGTTGGACTTTCAGGTTCTGGTAAATCAACTTTCCTTCGCTTGATCTTGCGCGAAGAGCGACCAACAGCAGGAATTATTCACGTGGCTGGAAAAGATCTTGGTAAATTGGCAAACCATAAAGTTCCTGAACTGCGTCGCCAAGTTGGAACAGTCTTTCAAGATTTCCGTTTGCTACAGAATAAAACTATCGCTGAGAACGTCGCCTTTACATTGCACGTACTTGGATATTCAAAGCGCGAGATTGAACGCGAAGTTCCTGAAGTATTAGAGTTAGTCGGTTTGGAAGATAAAGGCGATCGCATGCCAAATGAAATCTCAGGTGGAGAGCAACAACGTGTGGCAATTGCTCGCGCTTATGTCAGCCGCCCCGCGATCATCATCGCCGATGAACCAACCGGAAACCTTGACCCTGCCACATCTGTTGGAATTATGAAGTTACTTGATCGAATCAACCGCGAAGGCACCACGGTATTGATGGCGACCCACGATGCGGGAATCGTTGACCAGATGCGCAAGCGCGTTATTGAGTTAGATAGCGGCCACGTTATTCGCGACCAGGTTCGTGGCGTCTACGGTTACACGGGCTAGCGGAATCACGGGATAGGGTAAATACATGCGTGCAGGATTTTTATTTAGCGAAGTTCGAATCGGGCTTCGTCGTAACCTAACGATGACCTTTGCGGTCATCGTTACTACCGCAATCTCGCTCTCACTTCTGGGCGTAGGTTTGCTATCGAATTCGCAAGTAAATGCGATGAAAGATTATTGGTATGACAAGATCGAAGTTTCGGTCTATCTCTGCGGTTCACTTTCAGAATCACCAAGTTGTGCTGGCGGAGTAGTTAATGAAGAACAGCGTCTTGGTATTAAGAGCGATCTTGAAGCTTTGCCTGTCGTGCAGAGCGTTTTCTATGAATCACAATCCGAGGCATATTCGCGATTCCAAGAGCGCTTTAAAGATTCTGCAATCGCACAAAATGTGACTGCAGATCAACTACCCGAATCTTTCCGCGTTAAGTTAAAGGATCCGACCCAGTATGCAGTTGTGGTCAGCGCATTCTCTGGTCGCCCCGGCGTTGACGTGGTGCAGGATCAACGCAGCATTTTAGAGAAGTTCTTTAAGCTATTAAATGTGCTCCGCAATGGCGCACTTCTAGTCGGGCTCTTCTCGGTATTAACAGCTGGATTATTGATCTCAAATACTTTACGTATCGCCGCATTTAACCGGCGCCGCGAAACTGGTGTAATGAAGTTGGTAGGAGCGTCGTCTTGGTCTATTCAACTTCCATTCTTACTTGAAGGAATTATCTCGGCGTTAATTGGTTGGGTATTTGCAACAGGTTTATTGGCGGGGCTTAAGAGCGTGATTGATTCGAAGGTTGCACCGCTACTTACCTTTACCAACTTCTTTGGTTGGAACGAAGTTTGGATCGCATCTGCTTGGCTATTGCTAGCTGGCTTAGGTGTTTCAACGGTCGCATCTGCTGTAACGCTGCGCCGTTATCTTAAGGTCTAAACGAGTGATGCCGTGGTGAAAGAGGTTGGTCGCAAACTCATCGCGCAGAATAAGAAAGCACGCCACGATTATTCAATTGAAGATGTTTTCGAGTGTGGAATTGTCTTAACTGGTACTGAAGTTAAATCTTTGCGCGCCGGTCGCGCTTCCCTGATTGATGGATATGCAACCGTTGAAAATGGTGAACTCTGGCTAGCTGGCGTACATATCCCGGAATACACCCAAGGAACTTGGACCAATCACGAGACTCGACGCAAACGTAAGTTACTGGTGCACCTGCAAGAGATAAAGAAATTGCATATAAAGATTAAAGAAGGTGGAGTCACTCTTATCCCGTTGCAGCTTTACTTCAATAATGGCAAGGCGAAGATTGAGATTGCAGTCGCACGCGGTAAGAAAGCGCACGATAAACGTGACTCTTTGATGGAGCGTCAATCCAATCGTGAAATCGAGCGCGAGATTTCTCGGCGCCGTTCGGGCAAAGACCAGTAACACACGCTTAATATTTAGCGATTTTTAAAGCGTCGGTGGGCAGCGTTACACTTAGCCCACAACTTAATAGTGGAAATAGCTTTCCACACCCATGGGGGTGAACGGTCTCGACTTTGGTTGTTGAGTCAGGGGAAGCGGGCCGAGGAAGCCAG